>CAYJJQ010000006.1:0-45902 GCA_964370545.1 uncultured Muribaculaceae bacterium
AGCTAGTGTTTATGTACTTTCTAAAGAAGAAGGTGGAAGACATACTCCATTCTTTGCTAACTACCGTCCGCAATTCTATTTCAGAACTACAGACGTAACTGGAGTAATCCAATTACCTGCTGGTGTTGAAATGGTTATGCCTGGAGATAACATTGAAATGGATGTTGAACTAATCGCACCAGTTGCTCTTGAAGCAGGAACTAAATTCTCAATCCGTGAAGGTGGAAGAACTGTTGGTTCAGGTGTAGTTGGAACTATCGAAAAATAAGCGTTTAAACGCTTTTTTTTTTATGCAAAAAAAAATACTAATTGATTAGTATTTTTCTTTGAAGGTTTTAGCAAGTACACCTAGTTTCATTAAATATTTATATGCTTTAGGAGCAATGATTAAATCAAATTCTCCAATAAATTCACATATAGCAGGGTTAAATCCTAATTTAAATTCATTTAAACCTTTAAATGGAGATGTTGATGAAAAATCCCCAGATATACCATTTAAATCAAGTAAGTTATAGTCTTTCCTATAAAATTTAATTATATTATAGTGCATGAAATAATTCGGAACAAATCTTTTGTATTTATAATCATAGCCACTAGCAACAATTTTAACAGTTTTATTATGTTTTACAACAAGAGCTGCTCCTAATATTATTTTATTAGGTTCATCAATTAACTTAGATGCTTCCATTATGTCTTTCTTATAAGATAATAAAGCAATATCTGAGTTCATTTTTTTGTTTATATTTCTAGCATGAGATTTTTCGATCATTTTTTCATTAAAATATTGATTTTTTTCCGCTTCTTTTGCATAAAAATTTTGCGCATTTTCTAAATATTTTTCAGTATTTAGAGATACAATGAATAAATCAGCTTTTTCTTCTTTAGAAAAGGTATTAAATAAATCTTTGTAAAAGAAATTATCTTTTTTTAAAAATTCATTTAAATAAGTAATATGCTCTTTATCCACTTTTTCAAAAGTTAAACCTTTACGAATACCTTTTTTAATTTTGTTTTTTGTATTTTTAAGTAAGTTTTCAGATTTATAACTTTGTAAATTAACAAAGGCATTAAATCTAGGAAACATAGATTCAAAATATAAATTATCTTTAAGCTTTGAATATCCCATATTAATTAACTCGTTCTTAACTGAAGTATTATCAGTAGAAATTTTTTCAAATGTTTTATTATTTATAAGTGAAATAGGTATTTCTGGATTAATCTTAATTAACGCAAATTTTCTTTTATAATAATAATCTTTAATTGCTTTAGTAAACTTTTTTAGTAAGTCAGTATTTTTATAATCTATTAAAAAACCTTTAGGTGCATATCCAATACTGATGGAATTATATTTTTTGTAAAGTATTAAACTGGCAGCAACAATTTTATCTTCATCACATAAACCAATTAATTCATATTCAAAACCATATTCTGTCATTAATAGGGCATAATTAATTGTTTGAGCATAGTTGCTTAAATAATGTTTTTTTTCAAATTCATTAAACTCAAATATTGTTAATTCTTTTAACTGCATAATAATTCCTTTCGCGATTATTATACCATAAACACTAGGTAAAATCTAGTTTTACATTAATTATACAATGTAAATTACATGTAAAAAAATACTGAATTGACTATTAAGTAAAATAATTGTATAATTTAAAAGAGGATGATAATATGTTAAAAAGAAATATTGATAATACAATTGAAAAAAAGTTTAATCAAATGTTAATAGTAAATATAATAATTGAAGTACTACTTGCTATATTTGGTATAGTTATGGTGTTTAATCCAAACTTCTCAGCAAATATAATTGGAACAATAGTTGGAGTACTACTTTTATTCTTAGCATTATCTCTTGCTATTAGTTATTTTACTAGAGAAGGAGCAAAATTATATTCACTTAATTTAATATTTGCTATTGTAACTGGTGTATTAGCAGGTATACTACTTTTTTATCCAAATAGATTACTTAGATTTGTTACTATATGTATAGGTATTTACTTACTTATAAGTGGAGGAAATAAATTGAATTATGCTTTTTGGCTTAAAAAGGGAAGTTTAGAAGGATATTTTATGGTACTTATAAATGCAATTATTTTGTTAGTACTTGGAATAGTACTTATTGTTAACCCATTTAGTTATGTACAAATAGCACAAGTAATAGGAGCATTTTTAATTATATCTTCAGCTCTTAAACTATCGGATTTAGTTTTATTTAAGAAAAGAGCAAATAATATAATTAAAATATTTTGGTAATATAAATATAGTGGCAACCTTTATGTAAAAAGGTTGCTTTTATATTGCAACAAAAATTAACATTGGGTATAATTAATATTATAAGAGGTGACTATAGTGATAATAAAAGATATAATAGCCAGAGAAATATTAGATAGCAGAGGTAACCCTACTGTTGAAGTTAAAATGCTTTTAGAAAATGGTATATGTGAAGTTGCTAAAGTTCCTTCAGGGGCTTCAACAGGTTCTAAAGAAGCTTTAGAACTTAGAGATAATGATAAAAATAGATATCATGGTAAAGGTGTACTTAAAGCTGTTGATAATGTTAATAATATTATTAAACCTGCGCTAGTAGGAAAAAAAATTCATCAAGTAGAAGTTGATAAAACATTACTTGAACTTGATGGAACTCCTAACAAATCTAAACTAGGAGCTAATGCTATGTTAGGTGTATCTATTGCATCTATTAAATGTTTAGCTAAATTAGAAAATAAAGAAGTTTATGAATTTTTATCAGGTGGTAAAATAAGTATGCCACTTACAATGGTTAATATAGTAAATGGTGGAAGACATGCAAGTAGTGGTCTTAAAATTCAAGAATTTATGATTATGCCAACTATTAAACACGCTAAAGAAAGAATAAGAGCAGCAAGTGAAATATTTCATTGTCTTAAAACTATTTTAGAAGAAAAGGGTTTAAATACTGCAGTAGGTGATGAGGGTGGATTTGCACCTAGTTTAAAAGACTCTTTTGAGTGTTTAGATTTAATTATGCAAGCTATAACAAAAGCTGGTTATAAGCCCTATGAAGAGGTTTATATAGCACTTGATTGTGCTGCTAGTGAATTTTATAATAAAGATTCTAAAAAATATGAAATAGATAACTTAGAACTAAGTAGTGATGATTTAATTAAATACTATATTGAGTTAGTAAAAAAATATCCTATTATAAGTATTGAAGATCCATTTGAAGAAAATGATTTTGAAAGTTTAGCAGTTCTTACTAAATTACTAGGTAATAAAATTATGCTAGTAGGAGATGATTTCTTTGTATCTAATGAAAAATATTTATTAGAAGGTATTAGTAAAGAAGCAGGTAATGCTATACTTCTTAAACCTAATCAAATTGGAACAATTAGCGAGTTTACAAAAACAATTGTTACTGCTAAGAAGAATGGGTATAAATGTATTATGTCCCACAGAAGTGGTGAAACAATGGATAGTGTATTAGCAGATCTTGCAGTAGGTTATAATACATCGTTTTTAAAAACTGGTTCAATGAGTAGAGGGGAACGTATTTGTAAATATAATAGATTAATGGAAATAGAAGAAAGATTAACTAAATAAGCAACAAGCGTTGCTTTTTTTGTTAAATAAATTTTTATTTATGATATAATTTATATGAGGAAAGTGATAAAATGAAAAAAATAGTAGACGGTAACATAGCATGTAGTAATATAGCATATTTATTTTCAGAAGTATGTAGTATATATCCAATTACACCATCAAGCCCAATGGCTTCAAATGTAGATGAATTAATAGATACAGAATCTGTAAATATATTTGATAGTAAACCTACATTGATAGAAATGCAATCTGAAGCAGGAGCTGCAGGCGCAATGCATGGAGCATTACTTACAGGCTCTCTAGCAACAACATTCACAGCAAGCCAAGGGCTTTTATTAATGATTCCAAATATGTATAAAATGGCTGGAGAAGGACTTCCTGGAGTTATACATGTAGCTGCTAGAAGTTTAGCAACGCATGCATTATCAATATTTGGAGATCACCAAGATATATATGCAACAAGACAAACAGGATTTTGTATATTAGCATCATCAAATGTTGAAGATGCACAAAATCTTGCTGCGGTAGCACACTTATCTGCAATAGAACTAAGTTTACCATTCTTACATTTTTTTGATGGATTTAGAACTAGTCATGAACTTAATACTATTTCACAGTTAGATAAAACGAAATTAAAAGAATTAGTTAACTTTTCTAAACTAGAAGAATATAAGAATAAATCACTTAATATAAATAAAAATAAACAATGTGGTATGGCTGAAAATGAAGATATATACTTCCAAAGTACGGAAGCTAGAAATAATAAATATAATGGTGCTGCAAATGTAGTTAATAATTATATGGAAAAAATAAATGCGATTGCGGGAACTAATTATGAACCATTTAAATATTATGGAAGTGATACTGCAACTAATATTATAGTTGCTATGGGAAGTGTATGTGACACAATTAAAGAAGTAATTAATAAATCAGAAGATAATAATATTGGTTTAATAGAAGTACACTTATATAGACCATTTAGTATAGATTACTTACTTAAAGTGTTACCTTCTACTGCTACTAATATAGCTGTACTTGATAGAACAAAAGAAGCAGGTAGTGTAGGAGAACCTTTATACTTAGATGTAGCAGTAGCTCTGAAAGACAAAAATATAAATGTAGTAGGTGGTAGATACGGTTTAAGTAGTAAAAATACTACTCCTAGTGATATTAATGATGTTTATAAAATGTTAGAAGGAACATTAAAAAACAATTTTACTATAGGTATAGTAGATGATGTTACTAACTTAAGTTTAGAAAAAACTGAGTATAATATAAAAGAAGATACAGATAACATATTAATATATGGATTTGGATCTGATGGAATGGTTAGTGCTAGTAAAAATTTACTTAAATTATTACATAAAAAAGAAGATATTTATGTACAAGGATATTTTGAATACGACTCTAAGAAAAGTGGAGGAGTAACTGTATCAAATTTAAGATTTTCTAAAGAAAAAATTAATAAACCATATTATATAACTTCTTCTAAATTAGTAGCAGTAACTAAATATGAATATTTTAGTAAACTTAATATGCTTAACACATTAGAAGAAAATGGAATATTACTTATTAATACTAATAAAGATGAAAAAGAAATTAATGAAACTTTACCTATAGATGTTAAAAAGTATATAATGGATAATAATATAAAATGTTATTATATAGATGCTAGTAAAATAGCATTAGAAAATAATATAAAAGGTAAGATAAGTAAAATATTTGAATACTTAATTTTAAAATTATTAAACAAAGATTATGAAGAAGATATAATAAATTCAATTAAAACATTATTTTTAAGTAAAGGTGAAGAAGTTATTAATAATAACATTAATGCTTTAAATAGTGCTAAAGAAGGTTTAAAAATATTAAATATAGATAGTTCAACAGGAATTATAAAAAAAGATAATGAAAATATATATGAACTTATTAACAATAGAGAAGGTAATAGTTTAAAAGTTAGTGATGTTATGGAAATAAGTGAAGGTTTATTTCCGTGTGGATTAACTAAAAAAGAAAAAAGAAAAATTTCTAATTTTGTTCCTTCATGGAATAAAAATAATTGTATTCAGTGTGCACAGTGTAGTTTAGTTTGTCCGCATGCTGTTATAAGACCTATAGTTAATAATGAAGCAGATGGAAATCCACTGTTTGGAAAACCAGAGTATAATTTTTCTATTAAAATAAGTGAGGCAGATTGTACTGGTTGCGAGTTATGTGTTAAAGCATGCCCAGGTAAAGCAGGAATAAAAGCATTAGAAATGAAAGAAGTAACAACTTATAAAGATGTTACTGAATATTTTGAAAATCATATTAATCCTGAGGTAGCTGATAAGTTTACTATTAAAGGTAGTCAATTACAAAAACCTTTATTTGAATTTAGTGGAGCTTGTGCAGGTTGTGGAGAAACTCCATATATAAAATTATTAACACAATTATTTGGAAAAAACAATATTATAGCTAATGCAACTGGATGTTCTTCTATTTATGGAGGAAGTGCTCCGTCAACACCTTATAGTATACCGTGGGCTAATTCTTTATTTGAAGATAATGCAGAATTTGCATTAGGGATGAATCTATCATTTAAACAAAAAAGAAATAGATTAAGAAACGTTATTGAAAGTAATATTAATAGTGCTTCATCCGAGGTTAAAGAATTATTAAATACTTTATTAGATAATTTTAATGATATTAAAATTACTAATGAAATAAATAAAAAATTAGATAATATTAAATTACCTCATGACTTAGAACTATTAAGAGAATACATACCAGAGCGAATGGTTTGGGCTGTTGGTGGAGATGGCTGGGCCTATGATATTGGTTATGGTGGTATAGATCATGTAATTCATTCAAATGAAAATGTAAAAATATTAATACTTGATACAGAAGTTTATTCAAATACTGGTGGTCAAGCAAGTAAAGCAAGTAAAATAGGAGCAGTAGCAGAATTTGCTAATATGGGTAAAGAAAATTATAAAAAAGATTTATTCAAAATAGCAACTTGTGCACCAAACTGTTATGTTGCAAGTGTATCACTAGGTGCAAATATGATGCATACTATTAAAGCATTTAAAGAAGCTGCAGAACATAATGGCCCTGCAGTAATCATAGCATATTCTCCATGTATAGAACATGGAATAAAAAATGGTATGTCATCAATCCTTGATACTCAAAAGCTAGCTGTAGAAGCAGGATACTCACTATTAATGAGATATAATCCATTAACAGAAAAATTAACTCTTGATTCTAAAGAACCTAATTTTGAAAAATATTTAGAATTTTTAAATAGTGAAGTAAGATTTAATTCTTTATATATAAAAGATAAAGATATAGCTACTAAATTATTTGATAAACAAAAAAATAACGCAATTAAACGTTATAATTATTACAAAAAAATAAATGAAGAAAATTAATTCTTCATTTTTTTTTACATACTTGAAGCCACCAAAGGTGGCTTCAAAAGAATAAAAAGGGGTTGACTAGTGTGATACTAGCACCAACTCACTTATAAGTGAATTGGTAATGTTTATACTAAAGGAATTTGACTCATTTGTCAACACTTTTTAACACTTTTTTTGACATTTTTTGCAAAAGGTTTGTTATAATTAATTTAGGTGGAAAAATGAAGTTAAGTGATATTAAAAGTATTGGAGATAAGTCTGTTAAATTATTAAATAATTTATCTATATATACTCCTCAGAATTTACTAGAGCATTATCCGTATAGATATAATATAATTAATATTACTGATATTAATAATAGTGAGGATAATATTTATATTAAAGCTACTATAGTAAGTGAACCTAAAGTAAGTTTTATAAAAAGAAATTTTAATAGATTATCATTTAAAGTAATAAGTAGTGATATAGAAGTAAATGTAGTAATATTTAATAGAGCATTTTTAAAACAAAATATTACTATTAATAAAGATATAGTATTATACGGTAAATATAATAGTTTGAAAAATACTTTTTCAGCAGCAGATATTAAATTTAATATAGATGAAAATACAATAGAACCAGTATATAGATTAACAAGTGGTCTTAAACAAAGTTCAGTAAAGAAATTTATTAGTAGTGCTTTATCTTCTAATATTATTTTAGAAGATAAAGTGCCTACTTACATAACTGATAAATATAATTTTATTGCTAAAGATATAGCAATAAAAAATATTCATTTGCCTATGTGTTTAGAAGATATAAAAAAATCTAAAGTAAGATTAATTTATGAAGAGTTATTTGAATTTATGTTTAAAGTAAATTACTTAAAAGAAAAAAATAAAAATACAGATGGTATAAAAAGAAGTATAGATAAAAATCATATAGATACATTTAAATCAAATTTAAAATTTGAATTAACAGTTGATCAAGAAAAAGCAGTTAATGAAATATATGATGATATGACTGATTCTAAAAGAATGAATAGATTAGTTTTAGGAGATGTAGGTAGTGGTAAAACAGTTATAGCAAGTTATGCTATTTATAACAATCATTTAAGTGGATATCAGAGTGCTTTTATGGTTCCTACAGAAATACTTGCCATGCAACATTATTTCAGCTTAAAGAATAGTTTAAGTAAGTTTAATATATGTGTTGATATAATAACTGGTAAGATGACTACTAAAGAAAAGAAAATGATTAAAGAAAGATTATTAAATGGGGAGATTAACTTACTTATAGGTACACATTCATTAATAAGTGATGAAGTAGTATTTAATAATTTAGGATTAGTTATTACAGATGAGCAACATAGATTTGGAGTTATGCAAAGAAAGAATTTGGAAAATAAAGGAGATAATCCAGATATACTATATTTATCTGCTACTCCTATACCTAGAACATATGCTTTAATATTATATGGGGATTCAGATGTATCTATTATTAAAACTAAACCAATAGGTAGAAAAGAAATAAATACAAAAGTAGTTAAAGAAAAAGATATAAAAGAAGTATTACTTAAAATGTTAGAAGAAATTAAAAATAATAGACAAGTATTTGTTGTTTCTCCTTTAATAGAAGATAATGAAGAAACAAGTTTAAATAGTGTTAATGAACTTAAGAATAAACTTAATAGAGCATTTAATGATAAAATTATTATTGATATAGTACATGGTGCTATGAAAGAAAAAGAAAAAGATTTAATAATGACTAAATTTAAAAATAATGAAATAAATATATTAATATCTACTACTGTAATAGAAGTAGGTATAGATATACCTAATGCAACTGTAATGACTATATTTAATGCAGAAAGATTTGGTCTTGCTACTTTACATCAGTTAAGAGGTAGAGTAGGTAGAAATGATTATCAGTCATATTGTTATTTAATAAGTGATAGTGATAATGCTAGATTAAAAGTAATGGAAGAATCTAATGATGGTTTTTATATTACTGAAAAGGATTTTGAAAATAGAAAAGAAGGAGATCTTTTTGGAGTAAGACAAAGTGGTGATATGGTATTTAAAATAGCTGATTTAAAAAGAGATTATCAAATTGTAATGCAAGCTCAAAAAGATGCTGAACAGTACGTAAAAGAAAAAAAATATTTAGAAGATTCATATTATAATAATTTAATAAATGAATTTAATACTATAACGTAAGGAGGAATAAAAATGTTATTAGTAAATACTGATTCAATACCAGGTAAAAAGTTGGAAGTGATTGGGTTAGTGTCAGGAAATCACATTCATGTTGAAAATGTTTCACTAATGAGATCTACACTTACCAAATCAGATTTAGATAGATATGCTAAAACAATGAATCATGCAAGAAAAATGGCAACAGAAAAAATGATAGAAGAAGCAAAAAAACTTGGTGCAAATGTTATACTTAATGTTAAATTTTCAACATCAAATATCGTTAAAGCTTCATCGGGACAAAAAGGTTACCATATTAATGAAACGATTGGCTATGGAACGGCTGCAAAAATAGTAAAGTGTAAATAGAATAAAAATTAATTTCAAATTTATTGACAAAATACGGATACTATTATACTATTATTATAGCATGATAGTAATCATGCTACTTGATCACTCTTACGCTTTAAAATGTGAGAGAAAGATCAACCAAAACCCCCTGAGGAGCCGAAAGGCTCCGTTTTTTATTGAATATTATAATATTATACTTTATAATTATATTGGAGGATAAGATGAAAGAAAAAATTTCAGAAAACAAAAAATTAATAATAATTGGAGTATTAGTATTATTACTAGTAGGTATATCAGCATTCTTTTTATTAAAAGAAGATAAAACTGAAGAAGTAGATAGATATGCAAATATGACAGATGAAGAAATTATAGCAGAAGGATTTGATAATATTGAAAAACTTAATTCTTTTCAAGTAAACGCAGAAAGTAATAGAGAATCAAATGATATTACTTATGCACCAAATTTTAGTTATGAAAGCACAGTATTAAATGATTTAGAAAATATGATTATACATGCAAAGTTTGATGAAGTATTAAATGGTGAAGAAAGCTTTAGAGAATACTATCATAAGGTTGAAGGTGATACTTATATGCTCTTTAATTATTATGAGGGTGAGTGGTTTTATGAAGATAGAGAATTTACTGGTACATTTTACACAATTGATTTCTTTAGAGATATAATAGATAAACATGAATATACTTCTACTAGAGAAGATGGTAAATTAATTGTTAACATAGAATATGATTATGAAGACTTAAAAGATGAACCTAATGCAGAGTATTTTGATAAAGAAATGAAAGGTACTTACGAATTTGTTTTTGAAGATGGATATTTAATTGAATTCAGTAGTACTTTAGAAGATAGTAAAACAAAAGAAACAAATAATGCTACATATAATAACTTTAATAAAAAAATGAATATAGTTATTCCAGATGATGTATTAGAGTTAAAAGAATAACATCCTGCTCATGAGCCAAAAAATTGGCTCATTTTTTTATTGAATATTATACTAAAGTATTTTATAATTTACTTGGAGGATAAAATGAAAGATATAGTATTAAAAAATAAGAAAATAATAGTAATGGTGATATTATCACTGATAATAGGTATAACAGCATTCTTTTTACTAAATAATAATGAGATAAAAGAAAATGAAAAAAATGATAACACTGTTAATTATACAGATGAAATTAATGAAGCGCTTGATAATATGGAAAGTTCTGATTCATTTGTAGCAAATAGCTATTTCAATATCATATCTGATGATATTGAAAGAATGCATAATTTTAAAAGTGATAGAACTGCAGTGTATGATATCAAAAATAAAATATTACACATCGAATTAACTGAAGAAATTAATGGAGTAAAAAACAGTAGTGAGTTATATCAAAAGGTAGAAGATAATACAAGTAAAATGTACAATTATAATCAAGGGAAGTGGACTTATGAAGAAAATGATTATGATGGATATTTTTATAATATAAACTTTATAAGGGATCAGTTAGGTTATGCGACATATACTGCTACTAAAGAAGGCAATAAGTTAATTGTAAAGGCTACATATACAACAGAAACTATGTTAAATAAGGAAATTGCAAAGTACTTAGATCCAGAAGCTACATATTCATATGAATTTACATTCGAAAAAGGATATTTAATTGAGTATAAAATAGATACAGAATCCAGTTATTATACTGAAAATAATGGTGGAACATTTTCTAACTTTAATGAAAAAGTAGATATAAATATACCATCTGAAGCATTAAAAGTAGAATAATATAAAACATAAAGTATATATAACTGTTGTTGAACTATTGGAAGGAACAATTAAATAAGAATGAAAAAGGGGATAACCCCCTGAAGGAGAGCTAGTAATAGTTCTCCGTTTTTTTATGCCCTTAAATAAAAGGATTGTTATACTTACATAGTATTACTTAAAGTCTTCCGGTACCATTTAGGTACCAACAGCTATTTTAAAGAGGTTTTTTAAGCAGTAAATAAGGCGTATTTACGATTTATTATAGATGTTGTGGAAGCTTATATTTACTAGGATATTCTTATTATAACTTACTTATTAATATTGTTGTAATTATATACCTGAAGAGGAGTATTTGTTAGTGTCCAGTCATAACCGGACGGTGTCCGGACAAGTGTGGACGATTGGTCAATAATTTAGTTAAAAAGGTTTATTGTTTTGCGCTTTTATGGTAGTATATATAACTAAATAAAGGAGTGGTATGATATGAAAGCTGATGAAATAAATAAGATATTATTAAATTTAGAGAATAAAAATATTTACAAAAAAATATTTATTAATGGAAAGTGGGGAATAGGTAAAAGTCATTATATTGAAAAATATGTTTTTACTAAAAATAAAAAAGGAGAAAAAAAATTAAATAAAAATATTGTATATATTAGTTTATTTGGTAAAAATAATTATGATCAAATTTTATCTGCTATGGTTGATAATATAGCAGAAAATAGCAGATTAGATAAAAAAATGGCAAATAAATTAAAAAATTTTTTGAAAAATTCTGGAATTAATTTTAGTTTTTCTAAAGCGGGTTTTAATTTGGCTTTTAGTTATAATGTGAATATTATTAAGCAATTTTCAAGTTTATTAAAAAAGGAAGACAAAAAATTAATTGTAGTTGTTGATGATTTTGAAAGGAAAAGCGAAAACATTTCTTTAATAGATGTTTTAGGATTGTTGGAAGAACTTTCTTTGTATGAAAACGTAAATATAGTCTTGATAGCGGATGAAACAAAAATAATAGAAACAGAAAAATGGAAATCATTTAAAGAAAAATTTATAGAAAAAGAATATAAAATAGCAACATATTCTGATACCGCTATAGAAATTATATTAGAAAAAAATATAAGCGATGTTATAAAAATAAATAATGAAATAAAAGAAAAATTTAAAGAATTTTTTTATAAACATAATGTTGTCAATTTAAGAACAATTATTAAGGGAGTGGGTTTATTTAAAGAAGTTTTAAATTTAATTGAATATACAAAAATTGAAGAATCAGTAAGGATAACATTATTATTTATATGCTTAGCTATCATTATAGATGATTTTGAAAAACAATATGTTCAGGAAGTAGAAAATAAAGAAATAATAGAAGGATTACCAATTGTTGAAGAAACTTATGAAGATAAAATCGCCAAAAATTATTTGAATATATTAAATTATTCAACTAAATCATATTTGTTTATAAATTTTATCAAAGAAATTTACGATTCAAATATAAAAGATAACTCAATGGAAATATTGAAAAATTTAATAAAAAAATACAATAAAAAAGATGAACCAAATCAAACATTTTATTTATCAGAGTTTGAAATGAAGAAAAAATTGAAAAAAATATATAATAACATAATAAACAAAAAATACGTATTTATAGATTTCGATTTACTTATGGATGATATATACTATCTTATAGAATATGATGAAACTTTTAAGTTAAATATAGATGAAAATAATTTAAAAGAACATTTTAATGAAATTTTATTTGATAATGTTTATAAAGTAGATAAAACACCTTATGAAAATGTTATTGATCACTTTATGGCAATCCATAAGGAGTCTAGACAATTAACTGAATTTATTAACTATTATAACGAACAAGTTAATAAAAGAATATATGTTGATTCTTTAAATAAAATAAAAGAACAGTTTATCCTAGGGAATTTTGATACAAATATATTGAAGAATTTAGAGTTAAAGTTGATTGACAATAATATAAATACTGAAGAAGAAAAAAATATTAAAGTTCTTTTAGAAGAAAACAATTATTTTATCCCTGATTTATCAAAAGATATTTTAAATAATAAATGGAGTTGGACTCATGAAATTTGGAGAATAATATATAATTCAAAATCAGATATATTAAAAGAAGGTCTTAATAATTATTCTGACAAGAAAAAAAACGAAAATCCTTTAATTGCGAAAAGAATTGGATACTTACAAAGTTATAGGCCATTAAAATAAAAAGCTAGGAAAAATAAAATATAGCTTTCTTCTATATCTAAACTATCAAATGTATCTACTATACCAGTCATGGTATTAGTAAACATATGAGAGTAAGTATTAAGTGTTTCTTCTATTTTTGTATGACCTAAGTATTTAACTACCATAGTTATATTAGTTTCTTTATCAATAAGTAAAGAAGCACAAGAGTGTCTAAAATCATGAGTTCTTATTTCTTTAAGATTGGCTTTTTTAGCCATATCTCTTTTAGAATTTCTGATAACAGATGCTGATATTGGAAAAGCATCGTCACAAACAAAATAATCATCAGTGAATCCATTAACCTTCGTTGCATCTTCTTTAAGCATTTGAAGTTTTTTAGGGATAGATAAGGTTCTTATGTTACTATTAGTCTTTGGAACGCAGAAAACAAAATTTTTAATTAATCCAGATCTAGTTGTAATTTGTTTGCAAATAGATATAGTTCTTCTAGTAAAATTAATATCTTTCCACTGAAGACCGATAAGTTCACCTCGTCTTAATTCACAGAAGTAAAGTATCTCATAAATTATTTTAACTCTGTTATCTTTGGCAAATGTTAAGAAATATTTAAATTCATCATAAGTGTAATATAACATTTCTTTTTTTATTTCATTAGGATTATTAAAGTTAGTCATTTTAGGATATACTTTAACAAAGTTAAATTCATACCATGCAGTAGGATAATTTAAAATAGATTTTAATTTACAACAATTAGTGCATATTTAACTCTCAATAAATTAATAACTTCACTTTTGACTTTGGTTTTATTTTCATGAAAGATATCAACTAAGTTTTTAGCAGTTTCATACTCTAAATCAAAAGTAGATTCATACATAGCACTTCTGTAATATGCATTAGCAATGTAATAAGCAATCATTTCGGGCATGATATAACTTTCAATAAATTCATCATAGTTATCCAGAAATGGTTTTAATATGGTGTTGTATTCTTCATCAGTGATATCTTCACCGGTTTCAGGTTTTATCAAAAATATTCCTCCTAACAGTTGTATTAATTGCTTAAATGATGGAAAATTACAAGTTTTAATTCAAAAAGAGTTAATTTCTGTGATATAATGGCAGTATAGAAAATGATAGGAAGAAAAAATCAGGAGGTAATTATATATGACAAGTACAGCGCAAAGAGCAGCATTACAATCACAAATATGGAAGATAGCCAATGATGTTCGTGGATCAATAGATGGATGGGATTTTAAACAATATGTTTTAGGAACATTGTTTTATAGATTTATTAGTGAAAATTTTATTAACTACATGCAAGCAGGTGACAGTAGTGTTGATTATGCGTCAATGAGCGATGATTCAATTGCAGTAGAAATAATAAGTGACGCAGTTAGGACCAAAGGTTACTTTATAAAACCATCACATTTGTTTTGTAATATTGCGAAGACTGCAAATACAAATGAAAATTTAAATACGCAGTTAGCTGAAATATTTGCTACAATCGAAAGCAGTGCAAATGGATATCCATCTGAACTAGATATAAAAGGTTTGTTTGCAGATTTCGATACAACAAGTAACAGGTTAGGTAATACTGTTAAAGATAAAAATTCTCGTTTAGCAGCTGTAATAAAAGGTGTAGAAGGACTCAATTTCGGAGATTTTACTAACAATCAAATAGACTTATTTGGAGATGCATATGAATATCTAATTTCTAATTATGCAGCTAATGCAGGTAAATCTGGTGGAGAGTTTTTCACACCACAAAGTGTATCAAACTTAATAGCAAAATTAGCACTTCATGGACAAGATACCATTAACAAAATTTATGATCCAGCTTGTGGATCTGGTTCTCTATTATTACAAGCGAAAAAACAATTTGATGAACATATTATTACTGAAGGATTTTATGGACAAGAAATCAACCATACTACATATAATTTAGCTCGAATGAATATGTTTTTGCATAATATAAATTATGATAAATTTAATATTGCGCTAGGTAATACTTTACTGGATCCTAAATATAAAGAAGATAAACCATTTGACGCAATAGTATCAAATCCACCATATTCAATTAATTGGATAGGTAGTGACGATCCAACTTTAATAAACGACGATAGGTTTGCACCAGCTTCTGTTTTAGCTCCTAAATCAAAAGCAGACTTTGCTTTTATTATGCATACGCTTAATTATCTATCTTCAAAAGGTAGAGCGGCAATAGTTTGTTTCCCTGGTATATTTTATCGTGGTGGAGCAGAACAAAAAATTAGGAAATATTTAATTGATAATAACTTTGTAGAAACTGTTATATCATTAGCTCCTAATCTATTTTTTGGTACATCTATAGCAGTAAATATTTTAGTGTTATCAAAACATAAAACAGATACTAAAACTCAGTTTATTGATGCAAGTGAAATATTTAAAAAAGAAACTAATAATAATGTATTAACGCCTGAACATATTGATAACATTTTAAATATATTTGTAGAAAAGAAGGATATTGAATATGTATCAATCAATATAGATAATTCTAAAATAGCAGAAGAAAACTATAACTTGTCTGTAAGTTCTTACGTTGAAATAAAAGATACTAGGGAAGTAATAGATATAGTTAAACTCAATGAGGAAATAAAAGTCAATGTTGCAAATATAAATAGACTACGCTCTGAAATAGATAATATTATTGCAGAAATAGAGGTGTAGCATGAGTAAATTAGATGAACTAATTAAAGAATTATGTCCTGATGGGGTTGAGTATGTTCCTTTAAAAAATATTGTTATTTTTAGCAATACCGGTGTTGATAAGAAAATTAATTCTAATGAAAAAGAAATTGTATTACTTAATTATATGGATGTATTTAGAAATAATTATATTAATTCTAGTATACCAAGTATGAAAGTAACGGCTTCAAATTCTAAAATTAAATCATGTGATGTAAAAAAAGGTGATGTTTTTATAACTCCTTCATCCGAAAAAATTGATGAAATTGGGATTGCATCTGTAATTACCGAAGATATTTCTAATTGTTGTTACAGTTATCATATAATGAGGTTAAGGTTAATTAGTCCAAATTATATAACAAGTTGCTTTATAAGATATTGTTTTTCATCAACGAATATGAGAAAAGAAATTTTAAAAAAAGCGACAGGACTTACTAGATATGGATTATCTAAAAATAAATTTGAAAATTTAAAAGTACCACTTCCACCATTACCTGTACAAGAAAAAATAGTGCGTATTTTAGATACTTTTACAGAGCTTACAGCAGAGCTTACAGCAGAGCTTACAGCAAGAAAGAAACAATATAATTATTATAGAGATAGTTTATTTGAATTTGAAATTTCTAATTTTAAAATGACTTCTCTAGATTCAGTTATTAAATCCTTAAATACCGGATTAAATCCACGGTCATTTTTTGAGTTAAATCCTAATAATGCAAATAATTATTATGTCACTATAAGAGAATTGAAAAATAACAAAATAGTATTTAATGAAAAAACTGATAAAATTAATGATGATGGATTAATTTTATGTAATAACAGATCTAATTTAGAACTAGGAGATATATTATTTTCTGGAACTGGAACAATTGGTGAAGTTGCTATTATTGACAAACATCCAAAAAATTGGAATATTAAAGAAGGAATCTATACAATCAAGCCAGATCTTAGTCAAATTTGTTCAAAGTATTTGTTGTATCTTTTAAAAACAGATAAAATGCGTAAGTCGTTTTTGTCAAAATCTTCTGGAGGTATAGTAAAAAGTGTATCAATGTCAGAAATGAAAAAGCTTGTAATACCAGTTCCATATTTTGGAAATCCTATAAAATCACTAAAAGAACAACAACGTATTGTAGATATATTAGATAGATTTGATGCCTTATGTAATGATATATCAAAGGGAATACCTGCCGAAATAAAAATGAGACAACAGCAATATGAATATTATAGAGATAAACTACTAAATTTTAAAGATATAAATAAAGAGGTGTAGTATGAGTAAAACTTTAACTACAATAGCAAAAGAGTTAATGGCAAGCAATTCTAAAAAAGAATTAATATATGCTTTTAATGGCACTGGTAAAACTAGACTTTCAAGAGAGTTTAAATCATTAATTTCAAATAGTGATGATGAAGAAAGTCTAACTGATAAAAAAATATTTTATTATAGTGCTTTTACTGAAGATTTATTTTATTGGGATAATGATTTAGAAAACGATATAGAGCCTAAACTTAAAATTCATAACAATATTTTCACTGAATGGATTTTTAATAAACAAGGTAAAGATCAAAAAGTTATAGAAATATTTCAAGGCTATACAGATGAAAAATTAACGCCTAAATTTAACAGTGGTTTCAATGAAGTAACTTTTTCATATACTAGAGGTAACGACGAAATAGAAGATAATATTAAAATATCAAAGGGCGAAGAAAGTAATTTTATATGGAGTATATTTTATGTTTTTTTGTTAGAAGTGATTGAGACTTTAAATGTAGCTTATGAGAGTGAAGAGGATCCGGAGGAATTTGGCAAATTAGAATATGTATTTATAGACGACCCTGTTACATCATTAGATGATAATCATTTAATAGCTCTTGCTGTAGATTTATCTAAAGTAATAAAAATATCAAAAACTAATTTAAAATTTATAATAACTACGCATAACCCAATATTTTATAATGTAGTATTTAACGAATTAGGATTAAATAAAGGAAATATTTTAAGTAAATATGAAGATGGAACATATATTTTAGAAAAAAAAGAAGGAGATTCAAATAAAAATTTTATTTATCATCATTATTTAATTAATTTATTGGATAATGCAATTAATGAAAACAAAGTGGAAAGATATCATTTTACACTATTACGTAATCTATATGAAAAATCAGCTAACTTTTTAGGATATGAAAAATGGTCTGATTTATTACCTGAAGATAAGCGTGTTTACGCTAAAAGAGTAATGAATTTTTATAGTCATCAAACTTTAACAAATGAAACCATTGCGGATCCTACAGAACCAGAAAAACAAATGGTAAAATATTTATATAATCATTTAATAAACGAAGCAAAATTTTGGAAGGAAAATTAGATATGTGTGATTTAAAAACAATAGTAGAATCTAAAGATTTTATAGTTTTAGATAAGTATAAAAAAATTGAGCAATTGGGTGAAGTATATCAATCTGAAGCTAATTTAGAAAAAGAATTAATAAATGATTTATGTAATCAAGGATATGAACTATTAACTAATATCCAATCAGTAAAAAATATGCTAAATAATATAAGAACTGAATTACAACGATTAAATGAAACTACTTTTTCTGAAAGTGAATGGGTTAGATTCTGTGAAGAATATTTAGATAAACCATCTGATAATCATGTTGACAGAATTAGAAAAATACAAGAAGATTATGTTTATGATTTTGTTTTTGATGACGGACATATTGAAAATATTTATTTAGTAAATAAAAAAGAAATTTTAAAAAATAAATTACAAGTTATTTCACAGTTTGAACAAACTGGAAGTAGTGCTAATAGGTATGATGTAACTATTTTAGTTAATGGATTACCTTTGATACAAATTGAACTAAAAAAACGTGGAGTAGCTATTAGAGAAGCTTTTAATCAAATACATAGATATAGTAAAGAAAGTTTTAATAGTGAAAACTCTTTATATAAATATATACAGTTATTTGTAATATCTAATGGTACTGATAGTAGGTATTTTGCTAACACTACTAAAAGAGATAAAAATAGTTTTGATTTTACAATGAACTGGGCCAATTCGAAAAATGAATTGATTAAAGATTTAAAAGATTTTACAGCGACTTTTTTTGAAAAGAATACAATATTAAAAATCATTTTGAATTATTCAGTATTTGATACCAGTGATAATTTACTTGTTATGAGACCTTACCAAATAGCAGCAACTGAAAGAATACTTTGGAAAATTCAAAGTTCTTATAATACTAAAAAGTGGAGAAGTGTTGAAGGTGGGGGATACATTTGGCACACTACAGGGTCTGGAAAAACACTTACAAGTTTTAAAGCAGCAAGACTTGCTACTGAACTTGAATTTATTGATAAAGTATTTTTTGTAGTAGATAGAAAAGATTTGGATTATCAAACTATGAAAGAGTATCAAAGATTTTCTCCAGATAGTGTCAATGGATCAGAAAATACAGCTGGATTAAAAAGGAATATAGAAAAAGATGATAACAAGATTATTGTAACAACAATTCAAAAACTTAATAATTTTATGAAGACTGAAAGTAATCATCCTATATTCGATAAACAAGTAGTATTTATATTTGACGAGGCTCATAGATCACAGTTTGGTGAAGCTCAAAAAAATATAATAAAGAAGTTTAAAAAATACTATCAATTTGGTTTTACAGGTACACCAATATTTGCTGAAAATGCACTAGGTTCTGAAACTACAAGATCGGTATTTGGAGAAGAATTACATTCATATGTAATAACTGATGCTATACGTGATGAAAAAGTTTTAAAGTTTAAAGTTGATTATAATAATGTTCATCCTATTTTTAAAGGTTTAGAAACTGAAAAAGACATGAACAAGTTAACTGCATACGAAACTAAACAAGCTTTGCTAAACCCTGAAAGAATTAAAGAAATAACAGAATATATACTAAATAATTTTAATATAAAAACTCATAGAAGATATGCTGGAGCAAAAGGTTTTAATGCAATGTTTGCGGTTAGTTCAGTAGAAGCTGCTAAGTTATACTATGAAGCATTTAAAAATATGCAAAAGGATACTGAAAAGCCCTTAAAGGTGGCAACTATATTTTCGTTTGCAGCTAATGAAGAACAAAGTGCTATCGGAGAAATTTTAGATGAAAATTTTGAGCCATCTGCAATGGATTCATCTGCGAAAGAATTCTTAACATCAGCTATAAAAGATTATAATAATATGTTTAAAACTAACTTTGGAGTTGATAGTAAAGAATTCCAAAATTATTATAGAGATTTAGCAAATAGAGTTAAGAAACAAGAAATAGATTTAATAATAGTAGTAGGTATGTTTTTAACAGGTTTTGATGCTCCAACACTTAATACGTTATTTGTTGATAAAAACTTAAGATATCATGGTTTAATGCAAGCGTTTTCAAGAACTAATAGAATATATGATTCTACTAAATCATTTGGCAATATAGTTGCATTTAGAGATCTGGAACAAGCAACAATAGATTCAATAAAATGTTTTGGTGAAAGCAATACTAAAAATGTAGTACTTGAAAAAAGTTATAATGAATATATAAATGGATTTAAAGATATAACTACGGGAGAAGCCAAAAGGGGTTATGCAGATGTTGTCAATGAATTAAATGAAAAATTTGAAAATATAGATGATATAGTAACAGATAAAGATAAAAAAAGTTTTGTTAAGTTATTTGGAGAATATTTAAGAGTAGAAAATATTTTACAAAACTATGATGAATTTACACATTTAAAAGAGTTTCAAAAAATTGATAAAAATGATATTGAAGCAATTGAAAATTTTAAAGCAAATTATTTTTTAACACACGATGATGTTGAAAATATGGTAGATATTCCACTGTTAAAAGAGCGAACTCTTCAAAATTATAAATCACTTTATAATGATATTCGTGATTGGTTAAGAAAAGAGAAAGCAAATAAAGAAGTAGAAGAGTCTGATATAAACTGGGATGACGTTGTTTTTGAAATAGACCTTTTAAAATCTCAAGAGATAAATTTAGATTATATACTAGAACTTATATTTGAAAAAAATAAACAAGTAAAAGATAAAAATATTTTAGTTGAAGAAGCTAGAAGATTAATTAGATCAAGTGTAGGAAATAGAGCAAAAGAAAGTTTGATTGTAGATTTCATTAATAATACTGATTTAGATGAAATCACAGATAAACTAAGTATAATAGATGCATTTTTTAAATTTGCGCAACAAGAGCAATTAAAAGAAGTAGAACAAATAATTTCAGATGAAGATTTAAACGCAGATGCTACTAAAAGGTATATAGCTAATTCATTGAAAAGAGAATATGCTAGTGAAAATGGAACAGAATTAAATGAATTGTTACCTAAAATGAGTCCATTAAATCCAAATTATTTAGGTAAAAAACAAAATGTATTTAAAAAAATTTCGGATTTCATTGATAAATTTAAAGGTGTAGGCGGAAAGTTATAGAATAAAACTTAAAAAGGCATTTCAATGTCTTTTTATTATGATATAATAACTCACTAAGAGGTGATTATTATAAATAGATTTGATAAAGAAATAAGAATCGTAGAGGAATTTATTGAAATGGAATCAGAAGAAATATTGTTGATACCAAATAACAAAAAAACTATTAATATTTATAACCTTTTTCATAATGAAGAAAACTGGAAAAAGTGGAAGGATTCATCAAGTAAAGATGACTTACCTCCAGATTTTTATAATGATGAGAAAACGATAATGATGGATATAATGAGAGTAGATGACCATGCGTATGAAAATGAAAAGGGGAAAATAATTAATCCAACTAATAAAAGAGAAAATGAATTAATGAAAGAATTGAGTAATAAAAATCCTTTTCTTAAAAAAGCAGCAGAAGAAGGTAGGCTGTTTATTAATCCGGATTCGGGTTTAAGAGGTATTGACGATCATAATTATATATTTTATATAAAAAATATGGAAAGAGTTATAAAAAAACATATTGATAAAATACCTTTATATTTAAAAAATCATCCAGATTATAAAATAATTTTCACAATCATGGATGAATCATCGTTATATGCACTTGACGAATATAATAATATTAATGGATTTCCAGTTAAAGTTGGAGAAAAATATTTTGTAAAACCTCATTTATGGTGGGATGACAGTAATTTTTTAAAACACTTTGAAGGAAGTCAAGTAGATTATTTAATTTGGTTAACACCTTATAAAAATTTTGATATGCGTAATGAACAAATGCCAAGATCAACAATTATAGATTTGAAAAAATTGAAATATAGTAAATTAAAACAATATCCTATAGATAAAATGTACAGCATGGAAATATAAATAAATTCCTCGGTGCCACATAATAAATAATTTTAGGTACCATTCCAATACCAATATAGTGTAAAATTACGATTAAAACCGGAAAAGGTTGGGAAATAGTGAAAATTACGAATAGATCGTAACAAATGTTTAAAAGGGATTGAGAAATTACGATCTAATCGTAATCGCCCCCCTGAAGGAGAGCAGAAGCTCTCTTTTTATATAGTTCTATTGAATTTTTTTTATACATATGTTAATGTAAACATCAGGTGAAATATATGACTTATAAGTATTTTGAAGAAATTGATAATGGTTTTAGAAAATTTAATGTTGCTAACTGTAATAACAGTCATTATCAACTTTCTGAACAGATCATGAATCTAAGACCTATATACTTTAATCAATTTGGTAATATTTTCTATGATAAAAACCCACATAATGGATCGGATATAAATTTATATACTATTAAACTTTTAAAGTTGTTTATAACAGAAGTTAAAACCATAATTTCATTAACTGAATCAAAAACAAATTTTTCCGAATTATCTAATAATTTAATATTAGATAGATTTAAACACTCTAGTTATTTATCACTTGTAGATATTAGACCATTTATAAATTGCTGTCCTGAACCATATGAATCTTTAGAATTATTTATAGGCGTTTCTGCAAATATATTCTCAGAAGACGCTATGAAAATATGTAATAGTATTAAAGAAACATTTTATCAAATTGCTTCAAAAATATATGAATTAGGAGGTCTTACAAATGACTCTAATCAATTACTATTTAATATATTAGAGTTTTTTTGTATAAACATATTTTCAATTCGTGAAAAAATTAAAGAAAATAATATATTAAATGATTCCTTATATTCAAATGCTTTCACATTAGACAGGTATTTAAATAATATTGTTAGTGATTTTTTAGTATCTTATGTTGGGTTAGATAAAATTGAAACTAGTGTTAATAAAACTATTTCAACTACTAAACGTAATATATGTGAAACATTCTTTAATTACTTAATATTGGATTATACAATTGTAAAGATAAATAAATTGCTTTTTGATGCAAATGATAACTCAGTTCATTATGAAAATAAATATGGTTTTGATTATGGAACTGAAAGAGAGTTTCATAAAGAAATAGAACTAATAAGAAAATTAGTTCCATATGAAGAGCGATTTAAATATTTTATTTAGTTGAAAGTTTCTTTTTACTTTCATTTTTACATATTTGTTTTATAGTACCTTTATATACCTTATAGCACTCACCATGTATGGTGGTGTTATTTTCATCTATAGTAATAAATGAACCATCATTTAAAGTATATATTTCATGTTTAAAACTATCAGGTAATAATATATCTTCTTTAATATTTAGTCCATCCACATGCTCATTTATTAATTCATTAAAATGGGGTAAAATTGTTATGTTAGTAAGATTTAAACCTTCTATCCATCTTTCATAGTTTTTATTTATAGCTTCTCCTTCAATTTCTGGACAAGCATATACAGTTTTAGCAGAATTCATTGAACCAGCACTAATACCAATAATAATACCACTATAATCATCTAATAAATGTTTAAGCTTAATTTCTTTAAACCATTTATTTTGAGTAGGTACGTGACCACCACTTAATATAATAATATTAGCATCGCATATTATATCTTTAATATTATTTTTATTTCTATTATCAACAATGATAACTTCTTTAAAATTAAAATCACTTAATTTAAATGATTGTACATTTATATTGTAATAAAAATCATTTTTATCATATGGTGTTGGATCACTAGAAATAATCACAATTTTATTTTGAGTAGTTACATACTTTTTTAGGATATCTAGTAAACCATTAGTATTATCTATCATACATGGTATTTTTTCATCATTAACTTTAATAGTATTTCCTAATGTGCTAGTTAAAATAATTTTTTTCATAATATCACCATTAAATTATTTTAACATATTTTTTTTATATCTTCTATTATTTACTAAATAATATAGTTGTGTTAATATGTAACTATAATAATATACTTATACTAATTAAGAAAGAAGTGTGATTTTTATGTATTTTCATACTAATATTCCTACATACTTAATACCAGCTATTATAATAATGATTATAGCAATATATTTATCTAGTAGTCTTATACTAAATAGTTATCATAAACTACTATATAAAAAAAATAGTATTATTGCCTTTATACCAATATTAAATATTTATTTACTTGGTAAATTATGTATTAACAAATTATTAGGGTGGCTTATGATATTTTGGATTATTATGTTGCTTGAAGTAAATGTAACTATTAATTATAGACCATATGATTTTGCAATTATACCTGATGGTATATTTAAAAATATATTATTTATTATTTACTTTCTAATGATATTATCAATGTATATTTATGTAATAATTAAACTATATAAATCAAGTAAATAAATTAAATGTTAGGAGAGTAGAATGAAAAATAAAATTATATTTGTTATTGCAATTATTTTGATAATTATATCAATCATTATTTTTATTCCAAAAAATAATGAAACAAAACAAAGTTATAGTTTAGAAACATTATCTACTATAAAAGAAGAATATATACTAATAGATGTCAGAACAGAAGAAGAATATATAGAAGGGTATGTTGAAGGTAGCATAAACATACCACTTGATAATATTAATGAAGTATTAGATGTTGTGGATAATAAAAACCAACTGATATTACTATATTGCAGAAGTGGAACTAGAAGTAATGAAGCTATGCTAGAACTTAAAAAAATGGGATACGAAAATGTTTATGATTTAGGTGGTATTTTAGATAAAAATATCGAATTAAAAAAATAATGGATTTTTAAACGAATCTAAAGAAAAAATTAATGAAAAAACTTCATGTTCATGTAACTGTGATTGTAAATAATAGTGGCTAAACGTGACTTTTTAGCTGAAATATGTTATAATATTTCTAGTTATTAAAAAAATAATAACACAGGAGGAAGAATGAAAATTTTGGGGGACTCATTTGTCTATGTACAAAGAGAGGATTTAAAAAAATTGTGTGACTCAGGGTTATCGGTACCTAATTTTGTTTCTAATAAAATGGAAGAAGATACTGATGATTTAGAATTTATTAAGTTTGAAGAATTTAATGAAATAGAATATTTTAGTTCATTAGTATGGTTAATCAATTATAATGATATAAAAGATTATACTATAGAAGAGATAACTGCTTTAAAAAACAGAGTTATTTCACTTAACGATAGTTTACTAAGTGAAATTGAAAGATATTCAAGTGATGAAGAAGAGAAGAAGTTATATTTAAAAAAGCATAAATTATTGGAAAATAAAATTGTAAGTTATGAAAGATATATATCTTACTTAAATAATGAAATAAATATTCAAATTCCGGAAGAATGTTTAAAACAAGAGGAACCAGAAAAAGAAGAACTTAATATATTCTCTAGAATAAAAAAAGTTATAAAAAGATAAGCATGTACTTATCTTTTTTTTATACTATAATCAAACTAATAGCCATTACTAACATTCCCAAAATCATTCCTAATGTTACTAAGTTTTTTGCTCCATATTCTCTAGCAGCAGGTAATAATTCATTAACACTTATAAACACCATAATACCTGCAACAGATGCAAAAAGTATACCAAAAGTAATATCATTCATTATAGGCATTAATAATATGTAACCTATTAGTGCTCCTATAGGTTCTGCCATTCCTGATAAAAAGGAATACTTTAAAGCTTTTTTTCTACTTCCTGTAGCATAGTAAATAGGTATAGAAACAGCAATACCTTCTGGTATATTATGTATAGCAATAGCTATGGCAATTGCTATACCTAAAGAGGGATCTTCAAGTGCTGAAATAAAAGTTGCTAAACCTTCTGGAAAGTTATGTATTCCTATTGCTAAAGCAGTAAATATTCCCATTCTAAGTAAATCTTTTTTTTTATTTATTTTTTTATCATTTTTTTCTTTGGGCATATATTTACTAATTATAGCTATTACTAATATTCCTGAAAAAAATCCAATAATTGTTAATAATTCACCAGTTTTGGGTGTAGTAACACTAGATAATGATTCATTAGCTTTCCTAATTATTTCAACTAATGATACATAGATCATTACACCTCCAGAAAAACCTAACGCTAATGACAGAAATTTTTCATTGGTTTTTTTTACAAAAATACCTATTATGCCACCAATACTTGTGGCTAAACCTGCCATTAACGTTAATGATAATGCAAAAATTATTCCACTATTCATTTTAATCACTACTTTCTCAACACTTTATTTTATGTTAATATAAAATAAATGCTATAATAAAATAAAGAGAGGATTTATGAAAGATAACTTAGAACTTTATTATACTAAAATAAGGTTAATGAAAAATACATTTGAAAAATTTCAAAGTAGGGAAGAATGTATTGCGCACCTAGTTAAAGAAACAAGATTACCTGAAGATGAATGTAATGAAGCATATGAATTTATAATGAATATTGATTTACCAAAATAAAAAAGAACTATTGTTCTTTTTATTCTTTTATTGCAGTAGCTTTTGCTTTTACAACCCATTTACCTTCAGGTACAACACCAAAGAAATATTTACCTTCAGAATTTGTTCTACAAGTTTTACGTAATTTTAATGTTCTTTCTTCACCTTCGCCAATAGATTCATATAAACCTACATTAGCGCCTACAATAGGTATTCTAGATGAGTTATATACAATACCATTAATAGTACCTTCTTTAGCTTCAGCAACTTTAATCATATGTATATTTTCTTCTGTATTAGTATTATCTACTACTTCTACTGTATATGGTACATAAACTGTATAATCATCAGCTAATGCTGTTAATGTATATGTACCAGCATCTATTTTATTAAAAATAAATTCTCCATCTGTAGCAGATAATGTTTCAGCTACTGTTACATTTGATCCATTTACTAATTTTACTAGTGCTCCATTAAAAGCATTTCCATGATCATCATAAACATAACCGTATATATTTCCTTTTGTATAAGTTGTGTCAGCTGTAATTATTAAATCATTTAATACTACATCAGTACCAACATATGTAAGAGGTCTTTTAAGTGACATAGAGTAGCCATCTTTTACTGCATATATTATATAGTCTCCTCTAGGTACATTTTGGAATGTATAATTTCCATTTTCATTTGTCATTGTATGTTTAATTGGGTTAAACTCAGTGTCAAATAATTTTACTGTTGCATTTTCTACATCAGTTCCATCTTGATCTTCAACTTTACCACTAATAGTACTAGTATTGATCTCAGGTGTTTCTATAAGTTCAATTTCTTGATAATGTTCTTGTAATTCTGCTAATTTAATTTCTTCAGAATAATTAAGAGTATAAATGTCTTTTTGATTCAAAATTTGTTCCCCCTTTATATTTCAATTTGAATCTAGATTACATTTAATAATGTAATGTCGTAAGCAGAGTCTCCTTCTCCTACAGTAAATATCATTTGATATGTTTGATTAAATTTATAATTGTTTGGAATTACTAATTTATTATTTTCAAATGTTAGTTCACTAGGCATTCCTGATTTTAGTGTTACTACAGTTTCAGGTTCAGTAATAAATTTTATTGTTGTTCCAGTAGTTCCTGGATAATATCTAAATAATACTAAATTTTCATCTCTTTCAATTCGCCCGCCATTTTCACTTTCAACAGTCATTGAAAGCATAGAATAACCTTGTTTACTATTATCACAATCTACACATAAACAGTCGCCGAATAAATCTAGTTTACTAGATAATATAACTTCTAATTTAGTTATTGCATTAATCATTTTTTCAACAGATTTATTTGCATTTAAAACATCCTGTATTGAATGATTATTTTCTGTAATATAATTTATTTTATTTGCTTCCGCACTTAAAATACTAGCTAAACTAGATTGTTCTTCTGCTACAGATGAGATAATTTGAGAAATTGCTTCACATCTATAGTTTTTACTTGTTGATTCGTTCATCTTTTTCTCCTTTCAGTATATAATATGTTTAATAATAAAATTTGACTGGACTATTTTATTAGTAACAGATATAGGCATATTACATATAGTATAATGTGATGATTATGAGAAAGAAAAAAATGTATAATGACTTTGCTAATGAATTATTTGGTCCAGAAAAAAAACCGATAAAAGATTTATGTATAGAAAAAGAAGATGAAGAATTAAAAGAAATTTTATTTAATGAAGAACTTAAAGTATATAAAAGTTATTCTAAATGTAATAATGAAAAATATATTGTTTTAAAATATAATGATAATGATTATATTTATATACTAGATAACTGCTTTGTTGAAATTTCTAAAATTAAATTAAATCTACCTGTAAAATATAAAGGCAATATAATATCTATTGCATGCTGTAATTGTAAAATATATATTGCCTTAAGAGAAACAATAATTTCAATTACCTTTGAAGGTGAATTTATTAAAGAAGAAATAAATTCATCTTCACTTAATAAAATAAATAGTAGTACATGCTTGGATAATTGTTTAAAAAAAGATATAACATATAGCTGTAAAAATATTAAAGTAAATAAACCTTGCATTACATCTATAGCATGTATATGTGATGTAATATTAATTACATATGAACAAAACGGATCTTCATTTATAGCAAGATTGACTTTAAAAGGAAACTTAGTTAGTAAAAAATATATAGATGATAATATAGTTCCTAAATGTATAATTGATACTAAGTGTGCTATTTATGTACTTGCTAAAAAAGATTGTTCATATGAATATATTTATAAATATAGTAAGATTAATGGTAATTGCAAAAATAATTACCAATACTGTGAAATAATATTTAATAGTGAATGTAGAGTAGACATAGAATGTAATGATTTACCTTGTGATTTAGATGGGTGTTTATGTGAAGTAATAAGAAGTATAGCATTAATTGAAAAAGCTCTTGCTAAATTGATATGTACTGAAGGAGAAAAAATAAAAAATGCTATTGAAAATGACGAAAGTAATAAAGAACTTATTAAAGTAAATGATTCAGTAGCTAAGACAATAATGAATATTACATATCTTGAACAAGTATTAAAAGAAAAATTAGAAACCGCATTATGTATTTATGAGTGTGAATATCATAAAAAACCTTGTATATGTAAAGATGAAAAGTGTGATTAAATCACTTTTTTTATGATATAATATTTTTGAGGTATTTATGAATTTTGCAATATATGAAACAAAGTTTGGTAATTATAAAATAGAGTATGAAAATAATTACATATTATCAATAAAGAAAGTTAAAGATAAAATAAATGATTATGGTATTAAAAATAATTTAACTGATAATGTTATTAAACAACTAAATAATTATTTTGAAGGAAACTTAAAAAAATTTACATTTAAATATAAATTAGTAGGAACGGATTTTCAAGTAAAAGTATGGAACGCACTATGCACTATTCCTTATGGAGAAACAAGAAGTTATAAACAAATAGCCGCGCAAGTAGGTAATGAAAAAGCTTCAAGAGCAGTAGGTATGGCTAATAATAAAAATCCTATTAGTATAGCAGTGCCATGTCATAGAGTGATCGGTTCTAATAATAAACTAGTTGGTTATGCTGGTGGATTAGATGTAAAAGAAAGACTACTAAAATTAGAAAGAGATAATAAGTAATGGATATAAGAAAAGAGTTGTTAAATAATCAGGATATTAAATATAAAGAATTTATTTCTAAATTAATACCTGGTTGTGATAATATAATTGGAGTTAGAATGCCTATTATAAAAAAATTAGCAAAAGAATGTTTAAAAACAGAGTATGAAAATATATTCAATGAAGAAGAAATATACTTTGAAGAAGTTATGTTAAAAGGTATAATGATTGCTAACATGAAAAAAGATATAGATGATATATTAAAATACGTTGATAATCATGTACCGAAAATAACTAATTGGTCTTTATGCGATAGTTTTGTATCTGAATTAAAAATAGTAAAAAAACATGATGATGTAGTATTTAAGTATATAAAAAAATATTATACTTCAAATGAAGCATATGAAATTAGATTTGCAGTAGTGCTATTATTATTTCATTTTATAAATGAAAAATATATAGATGATATATTTAAAATAATGGATAGCATTAAACATGATGAATATTATGTAAAGATGGCAGTTGCCTGGGCTTTATCAATGTGCTATGTGAAATTTCCTGATGCAACTATGAATTATTTTAAAAATAATAATTTAGACAATTTCACATATAATAAAGCATTGCAGAAGGCTATTGAATCAACTAGAGTTAGTCTTGAAGATAAAAATATTTTAAGAAGTATGAAAAAAAGTGACAAATAATTAATAATATGGTAATATATGGTTAATTTACAGGAGGTAAAATGGATAATAGACTAAAAGTATTGATTGTAGATGATAATAAGCTTAATATTAAAGTAGAAAAGAGAATTATAGAAGGTTTTAATTTTGACATTGAAGAATGCTATGATGGGGATGAGTGTTTAGCTCTCATTAATTCAGGTAAAAGATATGATTTAATACTTATGGATATAATGATGCCTAATGTTGATGGTTTAACAACTCTTTTAAAACTTAAAGAAAATCCAAATTTTTATACACCTGTAATAGCAGTTACTGCTGATGCAGTTGAGGGAAGTAAAGAAAAATATTTAAATGCTGGATTTATTGATTATGTAACTAAACCAACAGAAAAAGATATTTTAGTAGATTCAATAAAAAAAGTAATTGAAATAGAAACATTGATGTAAATATAGACAGTATAATTAATTATACTGTTTTTTTATGAATATATATAACTAGGGGGATAAAATGGAAAGAGAAAAAATATTACAAGATACTTTTGATATAGAAGATGATTTTTTAACAGCTGCTAAAAATGATGATGATATTATAATCATTATACCAAAGGAGGATGAAGGTGAGTTATAATCCGAGATTAACAGCACCTTTATCAACTGATAAAAACTGGATTCATACTACAGCTGGTGGTTATAATTCATGTATTAAAATATATGGGGATTCAGTGCTGCCAAACTGTGTAGGTTATGCTTGGGGGAGATGGAGAGAATTACTTAAAACATCTCCTAGATTAAGTAGAGCTAATGCTGAAGATTGGTATAGTTATAATGATGGCTATGAAAGAGGTTCTTCTCCTAAATTAGGATCAGTAATATGTTGGCAAAAAGGTCAAACTAATAATTCAAGTGATGGAGCTGGTCATGTAGGAGTAGTAGAAGAAATAAAAGAAGATGGAACTATAGTAGTATCTAATAGCGCATATAAAAGTACATATTTTTATTTATTAGAACTAAAACCTCCATATAATGTATGGACTAATTATAAATTGCAAGGCTTTATTTATTACCCAGAAGAATTTGAAACAGTAAATCCAGATAAAACAATTGATGAATTAGCTAATGAGGTTATAGCAGGTAAGTGGGGTAATAATCCATTCAGACAAGCTGCTTTAGAATCAAGTGGGTATGATTATGATTTAGTACAAAAAAGAGTAAATGAAATTTTAAGTGGTCAAACAGAAGATGAATTAAAAGTGGGAGATAATGTAAAAATACTTTCATCAGGAAATGGTTCTAGTTATGGAACGAGTAATATAGCTTATGGTATAGGTTATAAACGTAGAATACTAGAAATTCATTATGATAGAAAATATCCTTATCAAGTAGGAAATGATGAAGGAACTACAGGTTATTACACAAAAGAAGCTCTTCAAAAAATATAAAAAGCAGATTTAATATCTGCTTTTTTACTGAATTATCTATTATCGCCGTCAGTATCTTTTCCGTTATGTTTAGAATGTGCTTTATGCGCTTTAATTGCTTTTTGAATATTTTTTCTTGAAGCAGCTTTACTTTTTTGTGACATAATAATCCTCCTTATAAAAATAGTATGAACTTATTATATAAAATTATAATGGTATTTTTTGTTAATTTATGTTATTATATTTTTATAAAAATATAGGTGAGGTAGTTATGAAAAAAGAGAAACTAGAGTCTAAAAAATTTTCTATTGGAAAATATAAAAAAATATTAATAGTTGTAGGAATATTAGCAATTATTGGAGGAACAGCTTATTTATATCAAAAAGAAATTGCTTATGATCATGAAAATGAGGAATTTGGTTTAGTAAATTCTCCAGTAGTATTTGTTGAAGATGATAAATTAGTTTATGTAACTTCTGATAATACAGAGCCAATAGTTATAGAAGAAGATTATGATATAGATGAACATAATATGCTTCAAGTTGCTTTTAACGAAGCTGAAAATAATTTATTTGCATATACAAATGAAGATGAATTGTATATATATGATACTAATAAGAATACTAAAGTTGAAGTAACTTCTGATATGGAAGAAGAAGTATATTATGGAGAACACTTTATATTTAGTGGAGATGGTAACTATTTAATTTATAAAGATAAATATAATAATGTTTATAAATATGATATAAAGTCTGCTGAAGATGAAGAATTATATGATGGTGAGTCAGAAGATATCATTACTTTACTTACTTCATATGAAAATAAGTTCTTATTTTACTTAACAGAAGAAAACTATATTGAAGAAGATTCATGGGAAAATTATGGTTACTATGAAGTTAAAAATAAACTATATTTATATGATTTAGCTGAAGAATCTGATTATGAAATTTTGGGTGATGAACTTGAAATGATTACACTTTCAGCAGATAAAGAAAAAATACTTTATTCAGCTATAACTACTCATGATAAATTAAGTACATATTATGTATATGATATGAAAGAACAAACAGAAGAAAAAGTATTAATTAACGTTGAATATGTTTATTATATTTCTGATGATTTTAAAGAATTTGCATATACAAAACCATCAAATAAAACATATAATATTATTAATAATGATATGAATAATAATACGTATATCACAGAAGAAATTACTGGAATATGTGACTGGTCAGCATACTATAGTGGATATTGTACTAATATTCAATATTGGAATGAAGAAGAATATACATATGAGAAAAAAGTAGATAAAGCTGAAATGATTAATTCTTTATCAGAATTAAATAACGAACCTCTTATAAATGTATATAAATATCAAGATGGAAAAGAAGAAATTTTAGTAGAAAATATTTATTCTGTACTAAGTGTTAATTTAGAAAGTGATATAGTAATATACAAAAAATTTAAAGAGGATACAAGTTTATCTCTTAGAGCAATATTAGAAGAATATTCATTTTATACTGATTCAATATCTGGAATACTTAATCACTTAGAAATTAATGTAAAAAATGGTTCAGATATTTCTCAATTAGAGTTTGAATTAGGCACAACTATAAATGAAGCATATTCATTAAATGGTGGTGATATTTACCTATTAGATGATGCTGGTGCATTATATTACTATAAAGATAAAAAGCCTGTTAAATTAGGTTCAAATGGATGGTATACAGGAGTATCTGATAATGTAGTATTACATTTTACAGAACCGGAAGATTCAGTTAGTGGCTATGATATTTACTTTTATGAAAATGGTGAAGAAATAAACTTATTTAAAGATACTAACTATTCTACTTCTTATAATTTAGGAGCTTATTATTATCATAATTGTATCTCATATTCATGTGATGTAGCAACTGCTAGTAACCCTGATGAACTTATTTTTGAAGATGTATATAATGTTCAAAAAATAAATGATACAGATTATTATGTGCTTAAAAATTATTCAGATAGTAATAATACAGCAGATTTATATAAATACAAAGATGGAGAATATATTGAAATATGTTTAGATGTTAAACTAGATTTTCTATCACTGAAAATTATTGATCATTTTATGATTGGAATAGGAAGTTAAAATAAATCACTTTAAGAGTGATTTTTTCTTTGAAAAAAACTAAATTTAGTCGTTTATTTTTTTGTCGTATTATGTTATAATTCTAATAGTAGGTGAATAAGGGTTCATGAAGAAAAAGAATAAAAAAATATCTAAAAAGAATCTAATTATTATACTCGCAATTTTAGTTGTGGCTTTTTCTATTGCGGCACCGACTCTTGCTAGGTTTAGTAATGGCCTAGATAACAACCTTGATTTAGTATTTTGGGATGGTAGTATTGCTACTGAATATACTAAAGGGACTGGTACAAAAGAAGATCCATATATTATTTCAAATGGTTCAGAATTTGCATACTTTAGTCAATCATTAGAAAATACAACATATAAAGATACTTATTTCAGATTAGCAAATGATATTATTTTAAATAAGGGTTTCTTTATACATGAAGATGGTTTAAATAAATATGTATTAAATGAAATAACTTATTATATAAAAGATTATACGAATGAATTATATACTGATGTAGAGTATACAACATTAAGTGAAGAAATACTATATACATTTAATGATATGGATAAATTTGAAGGTCATTTAGATGGAAGTTTCTTTTCTATATATGGCTTATATTTAACAGATGAAAATAAAGAAGAACTTGCTTTATTTAATACAGTAAGTGGTAGTATTACAGATGTTTTCATAGAAAACACTCTAATAGTAGGTGGTAAGAATACTGCTGGTATAGCAGTTAATGCAACTGATTTTAATTTAACTAATACATTTATTAGTGGTTATGTTGTTAATACAAGAAGTTCTGAGGATATAACTAGTACAAATACTTTAGAAGATATTAATTTAACTACTGGTGTAGATGTAATAACTAGTAGTATAGTATTAAATCATAATTTGTCAAAAGAATTAGTATCATCAAAAATTACTGGTAATTATGTTGTTGATAATGAAGAAAATATAAATTATGAACTAACTATTAATGGTCAATTAATAAGTTTAGGAAACTTTTCTGTTGATTTAGGAAGTGAACCAATAAATGAAGTGTTAGTAAATGCAGGGGCAGATGTAATAGAAAGAAATATTTCTTTAACTAATTTAAAATATGAAGAAGTATATAAATTATCATATTCTTCTGGTTTATTTAATAATGCTAGTAATGTGAATATAAATAATACAGTAAATGATATAAATGTATATAATGAAATGAACAGTAGTGGATTTATATCAAATGTAAATGGTCCTGTTAATATTATAAATTCATATAACACTGGAGATATTAAATCAAAAGAAGTAACTTCTGGTATTATTGGTGTTATTAATTCAAGTGATGTAACTATTAATAAAGTTTATAACTCTGGTAATTTAATGGGAGTTAATAACTATGGAATAGTAGGATTAATTAGTAGTGGAGAAAATATTGTTATTTCTAATACATTTAATACAACAAATAATGTTTTAGTTAATAATGAAGATAAAGCTATATTAAATAATAATTATAATTCAATTATTAGTGAAGATTTAACTTCAGTTAAGTTACTAGATACTAATTTACTTTATACTACTGAATTTAGTAATGTATTAACTTATGGTAATTATGCGGTGGATTCTAAATTAGCTGATAATGTTTGGATTCTAAAAGAGGGTAAATTGCCAGAATTATATTTCATAAATGAAATTAATTTAATCAATATAGTAGCTCCTTCACATGAATGGAATGATAATAGTTTTGTAGTAGGTAATGCTTATTATAAAGAAGATGTTAAAATAGCAATAACTTCTAGTGCTTATGTTTATACAATAGATACTGTTGAATATTTTATCAAATATGATAATGTTCCATTATTACAAGAAGAACTTGAATTATTAGAGTGGATTCCATATGAAGGATCATTTAATTTAACAGGTGAAGGAAATTACATAGTATATACTAAATTAACAAATTATGCTGGTGAAGTTAGATATATTAATACAGATATAATAACTATTGATTCAACTGCTCCAGAAGCAACATTATTATTTAAAGATAATATATGGAATAGTCATAGAATAGATGTAACAGATATATTTGTTTTAGATAATGCTGATTTTACTATTAATGCAGTTGATGATAGTTCAGGTATAAATAATATTGAATATCATGTATCTGATGAACCCTTAACTGAAGATCAACTTAATAAACTTAATGAAGCAAATTGGAATGAATATGAAAGTTCATTTAGTATTCCAGCGGTTGGAAACAATATTTTATATGCTAAAGTAGCAGATAATAGTGGTAATGTAATGTTTTTAAACAGTGATATGATAACTTATGATGGGTACCATATGAATTTTATTAAAGCTGGACAAAATGATTTTTTTACAGCTGGCGAAGTAATAAATATTACTAGAAATTCTTCAGTAACAGCAAATTATTTATTTAATGTTCCTACATATAATGAACCTGAAGTTAATCATAGATTAAATTTTAGTGAACCATTACCTGGAGGAACAGTCATTACTTTAAAAGATAATGTTAATAATAAGATTTATGATTATAAAGTGCCTATGAGCAATACTAATACCAATATATTATTTGCAGACTTCAATTTAGCAGGAAATATATCAAATTATTTTCCTGAAAGTGATTATAATAATGGTGCATATATAGTTGAAGATTTTACAATTACACTAAATTTCGAAAATGCAATTATTGTTACAGATATAATAGGATTAAGAATGTGGATGGATGTTGTTAACAATAGTAATGTAATTGTTAGAGAAACGGCAGCACTATCTATTAAAGAATTTAATATTTATGTTAACCAAAATGCATCAATGTTCTTTAATAGTTCAACTAGTAGCATAAATATAGAAGATAATATTGATTCAATAACAACAGTTAATTTAAATACTGGAATTACATATAAAAATTTAAGTGGTTCAACAATTTATGATACATACATAGAAGAACAAGATATAGTAATGGAATTTAGAATACTAGATTCTACAAATACGATCGTACCTGGAAGTGAATTAAGTAATTTTATATTTAAAATAGATGATGTAAGTTATTACCCAGATGAAGAGGGTGTTGTAACTATTAATTTAAAATCAGGAGTACTTGAAATAAATAAAAATTTAGAAATATACGCATATAAAGGTGATATGTTTTTAGAACCAGGGTCATACAACTTAGAAATGACTAGTTATGTTACTTATAATAATAGTTATGATTCGAAATATTATGTTACAACACACAGACCTTTAATAATAGATCCTTCAATTAAATCAAATAGTATTTATTTCAGATCTGATTTAACAAGTGATTTAATTTTATCAAAAGAAGAAGTGAGTCAATTTTTAGATTTTGAGACAATATTTACAGGAGCAACTGATCCAAGTATAAGGGTTTCATTATATAAGAAAAATGAATTTAACGCTTTAGATCAAGGTTATACTTTAATAAACTTAAATAGTTATTTAAATAATCCGCTTACATCAACAATAGAAACAAATAAATATTTAGTGGCTAGTAATTATTTCACACTTGATATTAATGCTAGTTTACTAGATAGACAAGCATATAAAATAGTAGTAGATGCCTATGATGGAAATACTCTAATAGCAAGTTCTGATAAATATTTTATAATTAAATAAAGGAGGTAAAAAATGGTTAAAAATAAAAAGAAAACAATGATAATATTATTTTTATTATTATCTATAGTTTTTGGCGCTGGCATAACTTATTCACTTTATTCAACAGAAGCAACAGTAACTACTGGCCAAATAGGTATTGCTAATTTTATTTTTAATACCTCTAAAACTAATTTAATAGAATTACCAGTAACAGATATATTGCCTGGAGAAAATATAACACATACCTTTTCCGTGGCAAATAATCTAGATGCAGTGACAAGTGATGTTACAGTAGAGTATCAAATTAAATTTAAAACATTACATGTAATACCACTTACATATGAATTAGTGAGCATGAATGGAATAGAAACTATATTATTTACATGTAATGAGTTAAATACTCGTAATGTAGACGGTATTTTAGAATGTGAAACAAGTGTAATAGACATGGTACATGGAAGTACAGAAGTTCATAATTATGAACTTCGAGTATCATTTCCATCAGCATACAATGATGCAATATATGCTAATTTAATAGATTATGTTGATTTGGAAATTGATAGTTGGCAAAAAGTGGAGTAATAGTGAAGAAAAATAAAAAAGTAAAATTAAGTACAAAAAATAAAAAGAAACTAATACTATTTTTAATAATAGCCATTAGTATTTTAAGTGTGCCTTTATTTACATTTGCAAGATATGTATCTGAAAATGTATGGAATTACTATTTAGAAAGTAAAGAATTTTATTTTAGAAGTGAACAGTTAAATAATAATGTCAATATTAATAGTGTTTGGAATGGGGGACCTGTTTATTTTGAATTACTAAATTATAATGAAGCTAATGAGGTTTCAGAGTATGCAATAGAATATACAGTTTCATGTGAAGTATTAAATGATACATCAGGAAATTTAAGTTGCTATGTAAATGGTAGTGGTAATACAGAATATTCTGGTACTTTAGAACATATTAAAGTATGTCGTAATGATTCAGGTGATGGTGTAGATGTAACTTCTTATTCTGAATCTACTTGTAATGATGGTGGGTATAATTGGATTGATGGTAATACATTTTCTAATCAATTTTTTGAAATAGTTAATGCAGATCCTGATACACCAATAAAGGAAGTTGATGTTCGCATTACAGCTACATCAACAGCTCCATATAGAAAAACTATTACAGGAGATTTTGAATTATTTAATAATGGAGAAATAGTTGTTTCGGATGATGTAGAGTTTGTTCATCATACGAATTCTACATATGAAACTGTTGCTTTAACAAATAATAGAACAAGTTCAGTTAATTATTTCATCAGATGGAATGCAGAAAAATTAAATATTAGTAAAACTGACTATTTATCATACAGTATTAATCCAGAAGGTTTTTTAACAGAAATAGAATTTAAAATTGAAGCTGGTGAAACTTTAACATTTGACTTTTTTAAAGTTAATTCTACAGATACAATTTCTATTGATGACTTTATTATAGTTGAAAAACCAAGAGAAAAAGCTCTTAGAGTAGTATCTGTTAATTTAAAAGATAAATCAAGCAATGTTACAGAGTTATCTCCTGCAACATTTACAGATAATGCTGTTGATATACATTTGAACATCCCTACTAATACATCTACATTTGTATATGAAGTAGTTATAGAAAATACTACAAATGAATTTTATTACTTGGATTCAATAAACGATATAATTAATACAGGAAACTTAGATTTTAAAACTGTTGGTTTAAGTGTATACCATGAGTTTGGGCCTGGTACTGTAACAACTTTTGATCTTTCTTATACAGGAAATGCTACTGTATCTAATGCTGAATCAATGCTTGAAATTGAGTTTGGTTTTACACAAGGAGAGATATATAAAGATGATGTTTTAGGAGAATCAACCCCAGAAATAATAGATGGCTTATTACCTATTGTATATAATGAAACAAAAGAAGAATGGGAGAAGGCAGACGTTATTAATGGCCATTGGTACGATTATTCTGAAATGAGATGGGCTAATGCTGCATCAGTCATTAGTAGTAAAAAAGATTTTTATGTTGAAGCGCCTGTGGGTACTACAATTCCTATGAGTGATATTACTGCTATGCTTGTTTGGATACCTAGATTTTCTTATACTATAAGAGAGGATTTAGGATATCATGGATTTTCAGCTGATCCGGTAACTCGCTCTACACCGGGAGCTATAGATATTAAGTTTGTTGATTTAGATGTAACACATACTGGTTCAGCAGAATATACTGGAACATATGCAACAAATTGGTTTACTTCTTCGGCATTTTGTTGGGGAAATTCATGTGATGATCCAGCAACTAGAAGCGATCCAGAGAATAAAGAAGTTAAAGGATTTTGGATTGCTAAATTTGAAGCTTCAAAAGTAGGAGACTTACTATATTCTAAACCTAACGTTACGCCTATGATACATTATTCAATATCACAAACATTTACCTATGTTCAAAGTTTAATGAATGGTGAAAACGGATATGAAAACTATGGTTATGTAGGATATGTTGATGCTCATCTTATAAAAAATACCGAATGGGGAGCGATTGCTTACTTATCTCAATCTAAATATGGTAAATATGGAAATACAGATTACACAGGAATAAATAAAGAAATATATTTAAATAATTGTAGTATATATAAAACTGGAGTGGGTGGAGCATCTGCAGCAGATGGAAGAACTACTGCTACTTGTGATGATCCTAATCATGAATATGATAGTTATAATGGTATGGGAGCATCTACTACAGGTAATATTTATGGTGTATACGACATGATTGGTGGAACATTTGATAGAGTTATGGGAACCATACTTGATGCAGATGGAAACTTTATACCTGACTATTCTGGTTTTACTGAACTGCCAGAGGGAAGATATATAAATGTTTATCCATATGCTCAATATACTATTGGAGATACTTCTCCTATTAAAGGAGATGCACTTACTGAAACGATAAACTATTATGACGATAGATATTTACAAGATCCTAGGTTTTCTAGTACTAATTATAATCTTTATCACTGGATATATCGAGGAGGAAGTTTGTTTTTCTCAAATACAGATGCTAATGGTATATTTTCATATACATTGTTTGACGGAAGATCAGATGGACATCATTCATCTAGATATACTATTACTATGTATGATTCAATTATTAGTAATTTATAATTAAAAAGAACAAATAATCACCTATAACATATATTAATATAGGTGATTTTAAATGGCAAAAAATGTTGTGATTGATGCAGGACATGGAGGAGAAGATCCAGGTGCAGTAGGTAATGGAATAACAGAAAAAGATTATACTTTAAAAATAAGTGAATATATATATGATAGATTATCAGATATGGGAATAAATTCTAGTATGACAAGAACTAGAGATACTACTTTGGATCCTGATACTAGAACTCAAATAGTGCAAAGTTTTTATGGAAATGGTGAAGATGTAATTGTTTTATCTAATCACATTAATGCAGGTGGTGGTGATGGTGCTGAAGTAATATATGCTCTTAGAAATGATTCAACTTTATCAGATAAAATAGGCGAAGAATTTGTGAAAGCAGGACAAAATTACAGAAGTTCATATCAAAGAAGAGGAACTTCTGATCCATCTTTAGATTATTATTATATGCATAGAGATACTCCAAATAATGAAACAGTAATTGTAGAATATGGATTTTTAGATTCAACAGGAGATGATGTCAGTCAAATAAAAAATAATTGGCAAAGTCTTGCTGAAGCTGTAGTGAAAGCTACAGTTGAATATGCAGGTGGTAATTATGTACCATTAGAAGAAAGTAATGTATATACAGTAGTGTCTGGAGATACATTATATAGTATTGCTAGAAAGTTTAATACAACTGTTGACGAACTAAGAAGAATAAATGAACTAACTAGTGATTTTTTAACAATAGGGCAAATGTTATATATAGTTGATCGAGATTCAGGTTCTGGAGTAACTCCTGATAGTTATATTGTAAAAGCAGGAGATAGTTTATATTCAATAGCTAAAACATTTAATACTACAGTTGCTGAATTAAGAAGAATAAATAATTTAACAAGTGATATACTTTCAATAGGACAAGTTCTTTTATTAAAAGATAATGAAGTACCAGAAGAACCAGAACCTCCAGTTGTTCCAGAAGAGCCGGATGGAAATGATATAACTCATACAGTTAAATCTGGAGAAACACTTTATTCAATTGCCAAGTTATATAACATGAGCGTTGATGAAATAAAAGCACTAAATAATTTAACGAGTAATTTATTATCAATAGGACAAGTTCTTATAATAAAAAAAGAAGATAGTGATGTAACTCCAGAGGATGATTATATTATATATACTGTTAAATCAGGAGATAACTTATATTCTCTTGCTAGAACATATAATACAACAGTAGGAGATATAAAGAGCTTGAATAATTTAACAAGTGATATATTATCTATAGGTCAGGTATTAAAAATACCAACTAAGATAGGTGAGGTAACAACTTATACAGTTGTTAAAGGAGATAGTTTATACTCGATAGCCAGAAAATTTAATACTAGTGTTAATACTCTTAAATCGCTTAATAATTTAACAAGTGATATACTTTCAATAGGTCAAGTGTTATTAATACCATAAAAAAATAGATTTAAATCTATTTTTTATCTGTCGTAAACTCCAAATATCATTCTTTCAACTGCTAGATGCATATAAGATATTTTATACCAGGTATTGTAATCAACAATACCTGATTGACTTAATCCGAAAACTTCTTGAAAACGTTTTACTGCATCTTCTGTATTCTTATCAAATTCACCACTTGGATTTTCTATTTGTGTTAAGCCGGGATAATTACCTCTAACAATATTAATTTGGTTTTGAAATTTTTTTACTTCTTCCCCACAAGATCCTAAACTTAAATTATAACCTGGAAAAGAACTTGGTAATCCAGTTTGGTATTCAGCTGTTTTAAATTCTAAGTTAGTACCATAATAATATTTTAAAATATCAGCAGACCTTACTTTTTGACTTGCTAGTTCTTCTGATCCCCATTGCCATAACCATCCATCTTCTTTAAGAGTTTCTCCATCACAATATTGTGCAAATAATGGTTCATCTTTATCTTTTCTCTTTATATATTGTAACATTAACTCATCTACTACAGATGATATAGAATCAAATATAGTTCTATTAGGAACATATTTTTGATCATAGGCTGTTACACTTGTGATAGTAAATTTATAACCTTTTGAGGGATACCACTCAGTATAAATTCTATTTAAAGTAAAAGACATAATAGCCAATATATTTGCCCTTAATGCTTCTACTGGCCAGGTAGGATATATTTCGCTACTTGCTACATTTTTAATATACTCTGAATAAGTTACATTGTACTTAGGAGCAGTATTATCATTAGGAATGCCATCATGTACAATTATATATTCAGGTACTATTACTTTATTTAATACTTTAGCTGTTAATTTACTTTCTTTTTCTACATACTTTGATGTATAATCTCCTTCTAAAATTATAGGTTCTATATTAATTTCTTCTAATTTTTTTCCTGTTTCATCATTAGATTTCATTTTTACTTCTTGCATAGATTTTATTCCAGGGAATATTTCTATACCAGTTATTAACACATCGGTCATACCTTCTTTAGTAACTTTGATAGAATATTCTTTATATGGGTTTTCTATATTAGGTTTTAAAGAATTTTCTATACTTACTGTTTCTAGAGTAATACTTCCAGTTTTTCCATTTTCATTTGTTTTATAATTTGAACTCGTATTAATAATTTCTATATTAGCATTTTCTATAGGCTGTGAAATATCATCTGCAAAAACATGAACTTCCAAATAACCTTCATTCATTATTATCAACTCCTTCTAAAATATATTCTTAATAATTTATTTTAAAACAAAACATATAATTAATTATTAAAGGAGAAATAATGAATAATAATAATTTTTTAAAAGAAAGCGATAGTGGAAGTGATGTAATATTATTACAACAGTTACTAAGAATAAATAACTATTTTCCAGCTTCTATTACTGGAGTATATGGTCCGGATACTGTAAATAGTGTTACTGTGTTTCAAAAGGAAAACAATTTAGAAATAACAGGAACTGTCACAGAAGAAACTTGGGAATATTTATATAAAATAACTAATCCAGCTAGTAAAAATAAATCCGTTTTAAATAAACCAATTTTAGAAGTGGGAATAGCGGGGCAAGAAGTTAAAGAAGTCCAATCCATATTAAAAAGTTTAGGATATTATAATGGTTCCATTGATGGCCAGTTTGATGAAGAAGTATATGAATCAGTTGCAGCATTTCAATTTGTAAACAAATTAGTTCCAGATGGTATAGTAGGACCAAATACTTGGAGTGCGTTAATAGATTTATATGAACCACTTGCTATATGTGGTGATGTTCCTAACCTTGAAGGAACTTACACAGTTAAAGCAGGAGATACACTGTATAGTATATCTAAAGCGTTTAATACAACTGTTGATGAACTTAAGCGATTAAATAACTTAATTGATAATACATTATCAATAGGTCAAGTTTTAATAATAGATGAAAGTAATGTGCCTGAGCCAGAAGTGCCAACTAGTACATATACAGTTAAAGCTGGAGATACCCTTTACAGTATTGCAACGAAAAATAATATGACTGTAGATGAACTAATTAGATTAAATAATTTAACAAGTAATATATTATCAATAGGGCAGGTATTAAAAATAAATAGTAGTGTTAACCCTGAACCAGAAGAACCATCAAATATTTATATTGTTAAAGCAGGAGATACACTTTATGGTATAGCTCGTAAATATAATACAACAGTAGATAATATTATTAAACTAAATAATTTAACTAGCAACATATTATCGATAGGCCAAAGTTTAATCGTTACTGGAGATATTCAAACACCTGATGATATCACATATACTGTTAAAGCAGGAGATACACTTTATGGTATAGCTAGAAAGTATAACACAACAGTAGATAGTATTATTAGTAAAAATAATTTAGCAAGCAACATATTATCAATAGGCCAAGTATTAAAAATATAAAAAACAAGCAAAGCTTGTTTTTTATCTAAATCTTTTACATACTTTGAAATCCGGATTATAAAAACAATGTTGTTTATATCTTCCCACTAATTGCTGCCCATAAAATTCATTCATGCACTCTTCATCTGTTTTAGGAGCATAAAACCATAATGCATTTGTAGCGGGGTAATAATATTCTCCTTTAATAATTCTATTAGCTAAATATTTTTCCTTAGTTGTTGCTGCACTATTAAATAAGGCACTCCTAGTAGCAGCAAATTGATTTTCTTGGTATATAGCTTGAGTTATTGTATTTATATTTGAAAATGTTAGACAATCTGCCAATACTCTATTAACAACAACATTGCCAACCATTAGCATACCTTTTTCTCCTTCTCCAACAGCTTCTGCTCTCATAAGCCTAGCTAAAGTATCTCTTTCATTTGAAGTATAATTAATAATCATAATATCACCTATATAATTTTATGGAATATTTTATCAAAATATGTTATAATTAATTTGCGCAGGAAATAGGGGCGTAGTTAAGTGGTATAATTATGGTCTCCAAAACCACAGTTGGGAGTTCGATTCTCTCCGCCCCTGCCAGAGGAAAATTAACTAACTAGAAATAGTTAGTTTTTTTATGATAACATTGACTTTAAATTATATTAAGATATATAATTGCTATAGGAGGAAGATTATGAATGACAAAATATTTTTATTACATTGTAATATAGTATATGATTTAGATAAGAATAATGAAGGTATATTTATACAAGAGTCTATAGATGATACTATTCAACATGAGAAAGATAGAGATT
>CAYJJQ010000007.1:0-39901 GCA_964370545.1 uncultured Muribaculaceae bacterium
TTACATTTTTAACATCAGTTTCATATTCAAGCCAAGTACCTTTATTAGGTATTACCTCTGCCGTAACAATTCTTCTTCCGTTTTTATCAATTTCTCTTTTACAATAGATAGATGGACTTCTAACAAGCTGTGAAACAATAACTCTTTCTGCTCCATTTATAATAAATGTTCCAGCCTCAGTCATCAAAGGCATGTCTCCTAAGAATATAGTTTGTTCTTTTACTTCACCAGTTTCATGAATAAAAAGACGAGCTTCCACTTTAAGTGGTGCTGCGTAACTAACCATTCTTTCTTTTGCTTCTTTAATAGAATATCTAGGTTCATCAAAGAAATAATTTCCGAATTCAAGCGAAATATTTCCTGTGAAACTTTCTACAGGAAATAGGTCCTCAAAAACCTCCTTAATACCGTCTTCAAGGAAATTTTGATAAGATTTCTTTTGGATTTCCAAAAGATCTTGTAATTCTAAGGTGCTTTTTGTTTTAGCGAAACTTCTTCTCTCGCTATAGTCTCCAAATTTCATATTTTTATATGCCACGATATCACCCCAAACTTTAGTTTTAAGACTATAAACTCTCCTCCAAATAAAGAAGAGCTACCAATTTATAATTTTACCAATGTTTTACCAAGTTGTCAACGATTTTTAACTTTAAATATGTAAAAACCTTTACTTTTATTTACTTTTTCTAAAATATACTCTTTTTCGAGTTTTTTCTCATAAGATTTCGCTCCATGATCCTTTCTCATAACGAACCATAAACTTCCATCTTTATTAAGATAATTTTTGGCCTCTAAGAGCATCAAATCAATAACTTCATTTCCTGCTCTTATAGGAGGATTAACTATTATTACATCATATTTATCAGTAATATTTTCATAAATATTACTTTCAATTACTTCTGCTGTAACATTATTTTCCTTAAGGTTCATTTTAGTTAAATGCAAACTTCTTTTATTTACATCCACCATAGTTAATTTACTATTATTTACTTTAGCAATAACTATTCCTAAAAAACCATACCCACAACCCAAATCCAGAACTGATCCTTCTTGCTTACTACTATCTAAATAAGTCTCTAGTAATAGCTTGCTTCCATAATCAATTTTATCTTTAGAGAACACACCATTATCAGTATAAAAGCAAAAATCATATAATTTGTAATTATATGTTATTTTTTTTATTTCGCTTTTCAGATTTTCATCTGTTTTAAAATAGTGTGCCAAATTACTTGCCCCTTTGGTAAAACTAGAAATATTATATCATAGATATAATAAATATGATATAAAAACTTTCTATATTTGACATAAAAAAACAAATTGGTTATCCAATTTGTTTCATTACTTCTTCAGCAAAGTTATCTTCTCTTTTTTCCATTCCTTCGCCAACTTCATAACGAATAACTTCTAATAGAGTAGATTTATTACTTTCTAAATATTTTTCAACAGTCATGCTATCATCTTTAACAAATGGTTGATTAATTAAACAATTTTCTTTATAGAATTTTTTAATTCCACCATTTACTATTTTTTCAGCTATATCAGCAGGTTTACCTTCTTCAATAGCAATATTTTTTAATATTTCTTTTTCTTTTGCTATAATTTCTTCAGTTACATCTGATTCAAATACAAATGAAGGTCTCATAGCAGCTGATTGCATACCTATTTCTTTTGCTATTTCTTCGTTTCCACCATCTATTTTAGATAAAACCGCAATTTTACCTCCCATATGAATGTAAGCTCCAAAATTTTCATTATCATTTTTTTCTAAAATAGTGAATCTTCTTAAAGATAATTTTTCTCCTATTTTAGCTGTCTTATTTATAATTAAATTTTCTACAGTACCATCAGTAGTTTCAACATTAAGTGCTTCTTCTAAAGTTTTAGCATTAGCTTTTAATATTGAATTACCTACTTCACTAACTAGTGATACAAATTCTTCATTTTTAGAAACAAAGTCAGTTTCACTATTTATTTCAAGAATAATAGCTTTATTATTATCAACAAAGATATTAGCAAGCCCTTCTGCAGCAATTCTTGATGATTTTTTAGCAGATTTAGCAATACCTTTTTCTCTTAGGTATTCGATTGCTCCATCCATATCACCATTTGCATGAGTTAAAGCTTCTTTACAATCCATCATTCCCGCTCCGCTTATTTCGCGAAGTTCTTTTACCATTCCAGCAGTTATATTCATTACTTTTCTCCTACTTATTTAGTTCTTTTAATAGTTCATCTTTTTTCAGAGATGAATATCCTTTAAGACCTTTTTCTTTAGCGATAGCTTTAAGTTCAGTTAAAGTTTTTTCACTTAAATCTTCTTTTTTAGATTCTTTCTTAGTTTCTTTTTTCTCTACTTTAACTTCTTCTTTTTTTACTTCAGCTTTTGTTTCAGTTTTTACTTCAACTTTAGTTTCTTCTTTAACTTCAACTTTTGCTTCTTTTTTTACTTCTGCTTTAACTTCTTTTTTATCTTCTTCATTAACATAATCAACAAGTTCTAAACCAGTTGCTTCACAAATAGCATTATTAAGTACTCCAAATACTACTTTAATAGATTTTACTGCATCATCATTACCTGGAATTACAAAATCAAGTACATCAGGATCTGCATTAGTATCAATTAAACCAAATACTGGTATTTTAAGTTTTCTAGCTTCTAAAATAGCATTATGCTCTTTCTTAGGATCAACAACTACTAAAGCTTGAGGTAATTTATACATTTCTCTTATACCACATAATATACGATTAAGTTTATCATATTCTTTTTTAAGAGCAATTACTTCTTTTTTAGGTAACTTTTCAAAAGTTCCATCGTTTTCCATTTTTTCAATATCTTCTAATCTTTTAACTCTTCTTCTAATAGTTCTAAAATTAGTAAGTGTCCCACCTAACCATCTTTCAGTTACATAATAACTTTTAGATCTAAGTGCTTCTTCAACACATACTTCACTAGCTTGTTTTTTAGTACCAACAAATAGTACTTTTCCACCATTACCAGCAATAGTTTTAAGCTCATTATAAGCTTCCTCAATTAGAGTATTTGTTTTTTCTAAATCGATAATATAAATATCTTCTCTAGTTCCAAAAATGTACTCTTTCATTTTCGGGTTCCATCTTTTTGTTTGGTGTCCAAAATGTACACCAGCTTCTAATAAATAACTCATAGAAACTACAGCCATAAATTCGTCCTCCTTCGTTTTAACTTCTTAATACTTCTTCTTAGAATCTCACCCTCTTCGGGCACTCGAGATTACTAATCCATATTAATGTTTATTTTTTCGCATTTACTGCCGAGGTTATTGTATCATAGTATTAGTATTATATGCAAGAAAAAACTATGCGAGTGTTGCATAGTTTTAGTGTCCAGGCCCAAAGTAGTATTCTATAACAAATGGATCACTACTTGTGCCTGAACCACCTTTAAAATCTAGTGATTGATTTAAATAAAGTACTAATCTATATCCATAACTATTGCTTGCATTACTTCCATAGGAGCTAGTAAAACCATTAAATCTAATGTGATATAAATCTGTTGATGAACCTGCTACAGGATTCATTGTCCACTCATATTCTCCATTATCATATATGTGCATCCAATTGTTTGCCATCATTGATGTATTATCATAATAATCATTTGTTGCTGTTGTATTTCCCGAATAATTATTAAAAGACCAGTAAGATGGACTAGCTGCAAATAAATAGTCACTAGGGTTCATCAGCCCTACATAATATTTATTGGTAGTTTTTGTAACAATTTCCTCGTCAAATATGTCTTTAGGTTTTACATTTGTGTAACTACTGATAGCTCCTATATTCCAATTGTATTCAATACCCACAAATTGAAATATATCAGAGATTAAATTCATATTTAATGAAGCATCATCCCAATTATTTTTATTGCTTACGTCAAATGAATCTGTATTATTTCCATTAGGTAGAAAATCATAAGAACCAAAGTTCTCAATAAGCTTTATTTCTCCATCGAAGATACCTATAATTCTAAAATTATCTGAATCTTTATTTTCTGCACTAACTAGTTGCACATGATTATTTACTGATTCATCTGAACCTGAATATCTATAATTATTATCTTCAGCAGAATTAGCAAGTCCTGTTGTATGTTGATATAATCCATCACTTTCATCATGCATTTCAATTATTTTATCAGCTATAGTAGGCATTTCAGTTAGTATAAATGGGTCATTTTTAGTTCCTGTTCCTGACTCTATTTCTACTTCTTGTTTTAAATAAGTTGTAGGTCTAAGTACATAATTGTCTAAATTAATTTGCTGTGATATATCATGTATTATTCCTCCATTAGCAATGTTTGCAAGACCTTCTATATTCAAAGGGTTATTATTATCATGATAAAACCAAGTCGGTTCTATTTTAATATTATCAAAAAAATCTGCACTATTGTGGTCATACATATTAGTAGCATCTGCTAGCCAGTTGCTATTAGCAACATTTACATTATTATAATATTGTTCAACTCCTTGATTGTCCCAATCAACATTTACTAAATTCCAGTAGTTCTCATCGGCTGCATATAAATAGTCGTTGGCGAGTAAAGGCAGTATGAATAAACCATATTTAGAGAAGTCTCTTTTATCTTTAGATTCATTAATATACATTTCTTTCGGAGTAACTTCGATGGCAGTTGCTTCAAAGTGACTAATTTTAATTATTTTTTTTGAAATTAATGATTTTGATTTTACATCTAGTTGATGATAATACTCCATCATAATTTCATTAACATTCTCATTTCCATAATTCACTATAGTCGTTTTATTTTCTTCTGTTAAAGGAATTGGTTCTTCTTTAATTATTTTTAAATGACCATCAAAGATACCTATTATTCTCCATGATTCATTATTAAAAGTAACATAGTTATTCGGATCAGCTCCTGAATATCTAAAGTTACCATCACCTGCTGAAGTAGCTATATCAGAAGTATGTCTTATTAAACCGTCAGTTTCATCTTGAAGGTTTAGTATTTCTGTTGCCGCATTAGATGAAGGTATTTCAGGATTGGCAGATAATATAAACTGTGAATTTAAAGTTTTATCTTCATTAAGAGTCTGCTCTGTATCTAAGTTAACAAATGTAACTTTAGCTTTCCACTCTTCTGTTACTCCACCAGAAGTACCATCCCCTATAATAACTTTATTAGAATTTATAGTAAAAGTTCCACTTTTCTCAGTAATATCAAAACCAGATATTTCTTCACCAGTTTTACTATCTATTACTGTTACAAAGCTTAAAAGGGGATAGCCATTGTTATTAAAAGCTTCAGCTGCAGTTACTATATTACCATTAGGGTCTGTTATAGTAAGAATAAGTTCTGGAGTTTTATCTGCAGTTGTATACTCAAAATTATTATTATTAATTACATACTGCACATTATAACTTGCTAAATAATTTTCAGGCGCTTTTAAATTAGCAGTCGATGTAGTTTCTCCAAATAAAGAACCCGCACCTTCATAAAAATTATCTATACTTGCAACAAGATTAACTGGGGTCCCTGGAGTAAACACTAAAGTACCTACACCTTCTGTAGTAACTGTTAATTTAGCATCATCACCTAGCACTCCTTGAGCAACAAAAAAGGCAAATGAAAAAGCACCTATTGCTACAAATAGGATTGCTACGATCATAATAGTGTATGCTTTTGAATTCTTTATTTTATTTATATCAATTCTTCTCAAAGTTCATCTCCTATTATTGTAATTATATTTTAACAATTTAATTGCTTCATGTCAATTAGGATTATGGAGTTATTGCTTTAAGTATAAAATCTGATATTAATGTTTTATCTTCATTTAATACCTGCTCTGTTGTTAAATTAACAAATGTTATTTTAGCAGTCCAGTTTTCAGTAATCTTTTCATTTAATACAGTAATTTCTTTATTTGAATTTATTATAAAAGAACCAGTCTTAGTAGTTATATCAAAACCTGATACTTCACCAGAAGTTATATAATTAAGGCCATCAATATCTTCTATAACAGCTCCTGTGGAATCTGTTATAGTAAGTATTACTTCTGGAAGATTTTCTGCTGTAGTATATACAAAATTATTAGTAGTAATGTTATATTCTATAGCATAATTAGCAGTAAAGTTATTAGGTCCTTCTAAACTAGCAGATGATGTAGTTTCTCCTGTTAAAGAACCTGCTCCTTCATAGAAGTTATCTATACTTGCAGTAATATTTATAGGCACTCCTGCTTCAAAAGTAAGTGTTCCAAGTTCTTCAGTATTTATAATCACATTTGAACCTTCTTTAATATCTGCTGAATTTATAAAAAAGCCATAAGAAAAAGAACCTATTGCTGTAAGTGAAAAAATAAAAATTATTGCTATATATAAATTTAATTTTTTATTCATACTAATCTCCCTTTAATCTATTTTTGTTACTAATACTTCTGATCTTTTATACTCAAGTCTATATATTTCTATATCTTCTGGATTACTTTCCATTATAACTTTATCATTTTTTAAAAGTACCATTCTATCTTCTAAGTTAAATCCATAATCTGTATACTTTGTTAAATAACAAAACATAGCCCTTCTAGGAAGAAAGATAGCAGCACTATCACTAAATTTTTCTATTAATTTAATAGTTTTACGAATCCTATTTTGACATTCATTAATAGATTCACCACCAGGCTGTTTAAAATCAAAATCATGTTCTTGAAAAAAAGATAACATCTTTATGCTTTGTTTTTTTAAATCTCCTGCTTTGCAATCATTTAAATCACTTGTAATAAACATATCTATATTTTTTTTACTAGAAAAACTTCTAGCTGTTTCAATTGATGAAACATAGCTAGATGAATATATACTAGTAATTTCATTTATATCAATTTTTAAAGAAGCTTTTACCCCTTCTATTGATAAAGGTCTTATTTTCTTTTTTGCTTCTAATCCTAAATCTTTATCATATTCAATATTATCAGCAAGTAAATTATTACTTATAAGATATACTATCACTCTTGTTCTCCTATAGAGAGTACTTCACTTTGAAGTACACTTATTTCTGCTTTATTTATAGAATCAAATCTCTTAGTAATCTTCTCACTTGTCGTATGCAGTTCATCTATACTAATATTAACAGTTTTAACACTTCTAGCCAGTTTATCCCATCTATCTTTATATCTTGAGAATTCTACTCCTAGTTTATTTAACTCTTCATGAATAACTTTAGCGTATTTATCACGCTCCATATTCTTAATTACCATACTAATAATAGATAAAGTTGAAATTAACGTTGTAGGTCCTGTAATCCACACTTTCTTAGAATATGCATACTGTAGTATTTCTGGATGGTAAGCATTTATTTCTGCAAATAAAGCTTCTGCAGGTAAAAACATGATAGCTTCATCAGAAGTTTCTCCTACTATTATATATTTATCAGCTATATCATTAATATGTTTTTTTAAATCTTGGACAAATGATTTTTCTAAAAGTAATCTTTCTTCTTTACTTCTATTTTTATCAGTCATCTTTTGATAACTTTCTAAAGGAAATTTACTATCAATTGCTATAGTACCTAGCGGAGCTGGAGCATATAATAATGCATCACAAATAGCACCTGTTGAAAACTTATGCTGAGTATCATATATACCTTGTTTTTTTCCTCCAAATGCATTATTTAAGATATATTCTAAGTTAACTTCACCAAAAGTACCTCTAGTCTTTTTATCAGTAAGAACACTTTGAAGTGAGACTATATCTGATGATAAACTATCTATTTTCTTTTGGGCTTCATCTATTTTAGATAATCTTTCTAAAACATTAGCAAATGTTTTATTACTCTTTTCAAAGTTATGATCTAATCTTTCATTTACTTTATCATTCATAGCAGTTAGTTTAGTTTCTATTTTATTATTTAATTTTTCAAAATCATTACTAAGTACTTTAGAAAAATCAAATTTAAATTCCCCTATATCTTTATTAATTCTAGTTTCAAAATTACCTAACTTTTCTACTAGATCATTATTGTTATTTTTACGTAGTAATATGACTATTAATAATATTAATATAACTACTAATAAACCTAATAATATATATTCCATTTATTATCACCTCTATAATATTCATTATATCAAAATTTATGCTTGTTATAAAGTGACTTTTGTGTTACAATAAACCCGGAGGGAAGTATATGCCTAAAAATATAGAAGAACTAACAGAGTTCGAAATACTTGAAAATGACTTTAGAAAACTACTTAAAGCCGTTAGAAAGGAAAATGGATATACCCAAGAAACTCTTGCTAAAAAATGTGGTATTATTCGTGAAACTATTGCTAGAATTGAATCTGGGAAAGTATCTCCCCAACTAAACACTCTAATTAAAATGCTTGCTCCTATTGGTTATAAAATAGATATAACTAAGATTGAAGTACCTGAAGAGGATTCTAATAATAATTTATAACAAGTAAAAATGCACTTATGTGCATTTTTTTATGGTATTAAACTATAATAATCATATTTCATTATCATACCACTAATATTAATTTTACTACGAACTATTTGATTCATTTGAGTTACATAATCTTCTGGTATTTCTTTACCTTCTACTGGAATAAATGTATTAGTAGAACTAAAATAGCTTCCATAATCTGATACCCATGATTTATCACTAAACATAGCAAGACCTGGAGTACTTGATAGTATATCTTTACCAATAATTAATCTAGAATCGTATGGTAAACCAAATAAATTATATATTGTTGGTAAGATATCTATTTGACTTCCTATTTTATCAACTTTTATACTATTCATTTCACTATTCCAAATAGCTAAGTTGCTTCTATTAACTTCTATAGTTTTATCTTTAGTATAGTTACTTGCTTCATTTATTTCATCTAATGATAAAGTATAAGGATAATGATCACCCGCAAACATTATTACTGTATCTTCAAGCTTACCTGCTTCCGTTAAATCAGATATTAATTTCTCAAGTGCTCTATCAAATTCTATTTGAGTAGCAAGATAAGATCTAATACCAGAGCTATAAGTATCTGGAACTAAAGATAAATATTTATTTGCAAATTCTGCACCTGTTACATATGGACTATGACCTGATACTGATGCATAAAATACCATAAATGGTTCTTCATCATTTACAAAATCATTTGTTGTTACATCTATCATTTCTACATCACTTTGAAGCCAAGAACAACTCATTAACTTTTCTAGGCCATTATAGCATCCCATATAATTATCAAATCCTAAAGATGGTAAATATTTATGTCTATTTTGAAAAGTATAAGTATTATTGTGATAAGCATATGTATTATATCCGGCTTCTTCAAACATTGTTGATAAGCCATATATAAATTCATTATTTCCTGCTTTAAATTTTTCTAAAAAAGTATCTCCTGGATATATTCCTGTTAATAATTGAAACTCTCCACCTATAGTACTATATATTGTAGGAGAATAAAAATTTTCAAATACAAACCCTTCATTAATTAATTTATATAATGTTGGTGTTCTAACTGGATCAACTGCAATATCAGAAAAACTCTCTGCCATTATATATACCAAGTTTTTACCTTCAAAATAACTAGTATATTCATTTTGATAAGTTCCTGTTTCAGCAGCAAAATATGCTGTCATATCATTTATATTTTGAGTTTTACTACTAATACTACTAAAATCAATATCTAAATTATTAAGCTCATATGTAATGTCACCAGGATTCTCTGGATTAGTTAAACTAGGATTACCAGGTGTAAGAACTATATTTTCTTCAAATGAAATAACTGTTTTAATTATATCTTGGTGAAGAGTACTTAAAATCCCCATTTTATTTACAGATAATGGTATATCATAATAGTCATAATATATACTATATGCTGAATAATCTTCATCTTTATTTATTAGTAATCCTAAACTAAATATTCCGTATGTAATAAGTATAAAAAATGGAATAATAATTTTATTTTTTTTAGTAAATTCTCCAAATACTATTTTCTTTCTAAAAATAACAATTAAAATTGGTGGTATAAAGAAAATAATTATATAAAGTAAGTTCTGCCATACTATTCTAGGTATTTCAGCTGCAAATCCAACTACTTGATCGGTGGCACTTAAAGATAATATAGAATAGTATACTTTATATACTTTGTATACACAAAATTGAAGAGCAAAATAAAAACTGGTAATAAATGAAATAGTAATTAAAACTATTTTATTTGCTTTTTGTTTTAGAAATATACTAATACTAAACATTATAGTTGCTATAAATAATGCATATAACGTTGTATATAAACTTTCTAAAAGTAAAAATTCTTTATATGTAAGAACTTTAAAAATTAACTCTAAAAATAAATATAAACCAATATAAATATATAAACTCAAATACTTTTTCATTGTGTACCTCACTAAAATTATAACATAATAAATATAAAAAAAGAAGAGTTCGCGAACACTTCTTTTAGATAATACTTTCTAATAATATTTTAATAAAATTAACCATCATATTAGAAAAAAATAGCGTACTAAGTATTACCCGTGTACACTATATATTATTATTTTTTTTCTAAATTTGATACATCTTTTTCTATAACTATTTCTTCCTCTTTATGGTAATTCAGTGCTAAACCTACAGTAAATATATATGCTAAGAAGTAAAACCATAACATTAAAATTACTATGTTTGCTAAATTACCATATAAAGCTCCAAAGTCTGCTATGTTATTTATATAATAAGAATATAAATATGTAATAAGCATCCAGCATATAGAAGTAAATACAGCACCAAAATTAACCATACTGCTTTTAATTTTTTTATCAGGAGCCATTGTATATATTAATTTCATAAATAAAAATAACATAAACCATAATATAGGTCCTTGCAGCATTGTAATAATACTACTTATCCGATTTATAATACTATCATTAACTGTTGAGTCTCTAAGTATAGATAGTATCATATCACCAAACATTGGAATAAGTAACATAAGTATAAATACGAATAACAAAATAATAATTATAATAAAAGATTTTATTTTTCTATTAAAATAACTATCATTTTTTATTCCGTAGATAGCATTTGATGTAACTATAATACTAGATGCTCCATTACTTGCAATATAATATGCAAGAACTATTACTATGAATATTGGAATTGTTCCTATACCGTTATGAGAATCAATAGATAGTAATAAACTAGCTATATCTTCAGAAAAGGCATCTGCTAAAAAATTAAAGATTGTATCTGTAGATAAATTCAAGAATGATGCCCCCATTGTTATAAGTGTAACAGTTGGGATTACTGCTAAAACAAAAAAATAAGCTAATTGGCCAGGAAGCACTAGCATTTCTGGCCTATTTATAACTTTTAAAAAATCTTTAATAAATCTTTTTGTTTTTGTTTTTACTTTACTCATCTTTCTTTTTACTCTTCATATCTATTGATGCTTCATTTAAGCAATCTTCTATTGATTTTAAATTATCAAGTATCATACTATATCCAAATTTAACACCGTTATCATATGGTAATTTAGAAGTTTCTTTATTAAGTTTGTGTATATAATTAGTTACTTGTTTTTGATTATAACCTATTAAATATATTACAAACTCATTACCATCAGTTCTCATTACTTCACTATTATCTAATTGTGTTTTAATTAGTATATTAGCAAATGATTTAATTTGTCTATCACCTTCATTGTAACCATATTGATCATTAAGTTTTTGAATAGCATTTAAATCAATTACAATAATAGTTTGAGGATAAATTGTATTTTTATTCCACGCATCTAAACACTCATTTAAATAATTTCTGTTTTTAAGAGATGTTAATTGATCAATAAATTTTAGTTTGTCATCTTTTTTTATTTTAACTGCAATTTGAATTTTTCTTGTTTTTCTAATTGCATATATAACAATTAATACTCCTAAAATAACTAATAAAATTATATATCTAGCGATTGTTGATATAAGATTACCAGATTTAACAGTTTCAATATGATTATTTATTCCTTTATTTATAATAACTTCTTCACTAGTTACTTTTAAATAAGCATTTAATATATTATTTAATATTACATTGTTATTAACTTTGTATTCAATTTCAGTAGTTATTTGATCATTATATCTACTAGTATAATTATTAAGTTTACTTGATGAATAATAATTAAATGCATTAGTATCTAAAATAATAATTTCATTTTTTTTATTTAAATCAAATAATTCATCTTCATTTTCATAAGTTTTAACAGTTACTCCATTTATATTATTTACTAAATCAAATAACTTAGTGTTAGCCTCTACATATACAGTTTGATTAATTAAACCATTAATAGTATTAATTACTATATCATTTTCTATATTTGCAACAATACTATAATTAATATCAAAACCATCAGTAGTCATTAAATAATCATTATTTAAGTTATATTTATTTAAATAAACATCTATTTCTTTATCGGTAACACCCTTTTTAAAATCATCATAATTATTATATTTATTAAAATTAAATTCAACATTAGTAAAATCACTAAATTCTTTTAATAAAACTGCTGATATTCCACCAAATTCTCCTGCTTTTAACACTTCATATGGGGAATTTTCTATAAATCCATAGTCATAAACGACGCTAGTTAAATCTGCTATTTCTGATTCACTTATATTAAGAGAATTAACATATACTGCAAATTCATTATCTTTAATAGATTCATATAAATTTATATTCCATTTATCATAATAAAATTTACTTAATATATCTCCTAAAATACTTCCATCATTATTAAGTACATAATAATAATTTATATCATTTAGATGCATTACTACTTCATAGTTATTTCTTATAATATCTTCTAAGTATAAATTAGTAGGAACAATAATATAAGTTACAGTTACATTTAGAGCAGCTAATAATTCTTCTTTAGTAGCAAACTCCATATATGTAACGTTAGTTAATTTAGAAGAAATTAACTGTTTATCACTTGATAAAATACCAATTGTTAAACCTTCTATATCCTTATAAGAGTTTAAATTTTGTTTGCTTGTTCCTATTAATGCATAATGATCTTTATAAAAAACAACATCATTTTCTGCTAATTCTTTTTTAATACTAAGAGATAACGTTGTTAAAGGCGAATCATAGTTAGTAGTTACTGGATTCATAGTTAATCCATACTCTTCTTCAAATGATTCTAAGAAGTCATAAAACACCCCTTCTCCTTCATGTCCAAATATATTTGCATTGTTAACTACATTAATACTATTAATTGTAGTAATATTTTCATCAATCCAATTACGTTCTTCTACTGTAAGTGCATACTCATTTGAAAATATAAAGTATACAGCTAATCCAATTGCAATAACTATTACTACAGCTATACTTATTAATAAAATTTTCTTATTTTTCTTAAAAAACTCTTTCATTACTCTTCATCCTCTTCAGGGGGCGTATTTACATTCCATGAAGTTACTCCTGCTGATACATTTCTAGCTCCCATTAATATAAAACCTTCTTCATCTTCAGTAGCATCTTTTTTTACAGTAAAATTAATATCATAAAATGCTATGTAATCTGAATCTAAGCTATCAATACTAACTTCAGCAGTACTTTGTGCTGTTTCTAAATCTACTTTCTCATTGTAAATTATAGTTATATATAATACTTTACCTTGATTTTTAAAAGTTACATCTTTTACATCTTCATTTTCCTTTAAAGTATTAATATAACTATTTTTTATTTCTTCAGTAATAGGATAATTCTCAATTCCCTCTAATCTATCACCATATTCAGAACCAGAACCTCCAAAGAAATATGTTAATGCTACTACACAGATAGCTATAAAACATATAATTAAAATTGCTATTAACATAATTACTACTTTATTATCTTTCCATAAATTAATTATCTTTTTCACTTTTTTCACCTACTATTAATTATACTATAAAGTTACTCTTCTTTCAATTAAAAATAGTGATATAATCACTATTTATTCTTCAGTACTATTTACTTTTATAGTTGATTGCCAGTAATATGTTCCATCTTCATTTACCGAATAAGTATGTTTAAATAAGTTAAATCTATTTGAATATGTACTATATATTTCATCAGTTATATTATTAGAGTGACTAGAAAATGTAATGTTATTTTCTATTGTCATTCCTATAGTTGGAAGTAAACTTAAACTAGATATACTAACATCATACATATTATCTACTAGAGTAACAGTTGAGTTTATTAAAAAACCAGTTCTTTCATAAACATATAAATTTTTTTCATCTAATTTAATTGACTCTATTTTAGATACCTTTTCATTTATCATACTATTTTCAGTTATTAATTCTTTACAAAAATAATAATCTCCATTTATTATACAAGTATTATTTACATCATTATTAATATTAAAATTTGAATGAACTACAGTTTTGCCATACATAGTCATAAGAATTTCATTTATTTTGTTAATACTTATACTAAAACAGTTATAAGAACTTTCTAAACTACAATTAGTAGCTAAAAAATTAATATATTCAGTAGATGTGTTGGTTTCTAGGAGTTCATTATCTCTAATATATTTTAAAGCATAATTTTGATATATATCAGCCGTTAAATTAGTAAACTTAACTTCGTTTACATCGTATGCACTTTTAGATTCAATTACATATGGTACATAATCAACTACTTTAGCTGCAATTACATTTAAGTTAGTCTCACTATTTTTATCTGATACCATTTGAATTTTATGAGGCGGCACTATATAAACATAATAAAATGTATAACCTCCTGCATATAGCACAAGAGCAGCTACTAAAATTGTTAAAACTATTTTGACTACTTTATTTTCCATTATTAATCCCTTTTCTATCATAACTAAATTATATAACACCTACTCTTTTTTGTAAATATAAATAACTTAGTTTACTAGATAAGTTAACTTTTAGGTTTAAAAATAAGTGCTAGAACAAAAGCAAAAACTATAGCAGATACTATGGCTGCAGATGATTTTGTTAGTAAACCTGTAAATATACCTAAAAATCCACTAGATTTATAACCAGCTAAACCACCTGCATAAAGCATATTTCCAAAATTAGATATTAATACACTAGCACCTCCACCAGCTTTTTCAATTAACATTGGATAAATATTAAAGAATGCTAAAACAGTTCCAAGAACTGTAAACATTGATGTAATGTGTCCCGGAGTTAGTTTAGTATTATCAAGTATTATTTGAGCAATAAGGCACATAGATCCTGCAAATAAAAATGCATATATAAAGTTCATTAATTTACCTCCAAACTAACTGCATGACTAACAGCGGGTATTGTGTTTTTTTGATTAATAATATTCGGAGAGTGAAGAGAGCCAGTTGCTAAAAGAAGTATTTTTTTATATTTATTAGTAAGTAATATTTTATTAAATAATACTAATGGTAGACAAACTGGCCCACTTCCTCCAGCGTATGTTTTTTGACTTTTTAAATATAACTCATTACCAGCATCTAATACTTTTTTTACATTTATGTTATATTCTAAAAGAGAATATTCTTTAAATATATTAAGGCCTATATTACCTAAATCGCCAGTTAAAATTAAATCATAATAACTAATATCTCTTTTAAGTTCGATTAAATGATCATTTAATACCTTTGCAGCAGCAGGAGCCATAACTGCTCCCATATGATTTACATCATTTACACCCATATCAACAACTGTTCCAATTGTAGCACTTTCTATTTTTAAATTGCTTTTATTTTTAGTTAATAGTGCTGCTGCTGCACCTGTTGCGGTAAAAGTGGCTGTATGAGGTTTAGTAGATCCATATTCAACTGGGTATCTAAACTGTCTTTCAGCAGTTAAATTGTGTGAGCTTACTATTGAAATAGCATTAGATAAGTTATAGTTATCTAAAATAATAGAATTAATAAGTAATGATTCTGTAAAAGTAGAACAGGCTGAATATAAACCTAACATAGGTATTTCATAATTTCTAATGTTATAACTAGTAGCAGTTAATTGATTAAGTAAATCTCCTCCACTAATAACATCTATATCTTTGGCTACTAATTTATTATTAAATATAATATTATCTAATACTACTTGTTGCATTTTTATTTCAGCTTTTTCAAACGTTTTTTCTTTAAAATAATAATCGTCTAATGATTCATTATAGTTTTTTAGTTTACTTTCTTTTTCTAAAGGTCCTACTACTGTTGCATAATCTTTAATGTATACATTTTTAAATCTAAAACTAGCCATATATTATCACCTGCAATAGTACTGCAAAAAATGCAGATATAATTCCGTATAGAAGAACGGAGCCAGCTAACTTAAAAAAATTTGAACCTAAACCAGTTATAAGTCCATCTTTTTTATAATCTAGAGCAGCACTAGTAACTGAGTGAGCAAAACCTGTAGTAGGAAGTATAAGACCACATTTGAATTTAACAAACCAATCATCTAAAAATCCTATAGCTGTAAATAGTGATCCTAAAAAGATAATTACTATTGCGCATATTATAGATGCTTTAGTTTGGGAAAATGCAAAACTAATCATTAATATTCTGATTATGAATTCTGCTAAAAAACCTATAAATCCACCTACTAAAAATGCTACAAAGGCATTTTTTAGTTTATGTTCTTTAGGTTTATACTTTTTTACTAACTCTTTATAACTTTTAAGTTCCATTTAATCACCATTTATATTATGAAATTAAAAAAAGAGATTATACCATGTATTCTCTTAATTTATTAATTCCTCTTTTTTCAATACGGGATACTTTTACTTGATTTATTTTTAATTTTCTAGCAATACCTTCTTGTGTGTTATCATTATAATATCTTTCTACTATTACACTTTTTTCTAGTGGATCAAGTGTATCTAAGCCCATATTTAAAAATAATTTATCAAAAGATGAAATATTTTCTTTAATCTCTAATCTATCTTCTAACTTAAGATCTCCCACTTCTCCTTCTTCCATACTAAGTATAGCTTTACCAGATAACACGGCATTGTCTATTATTTTTAAGTCTATTTCTAAAAATGATGCAATATCACAATTGCTTGGTATATAACCATACTTTTGAGCTAATTCATATCTGGTTTTTTCAATTAATTTATATAAATTCAAAGTATCTTTACTAATTTTTATATTCTTTTTTTGAGTAACTAAATACATTTCTCCAAATATATAATCATAAGCATAAGTTGAAAATTTAACATTACTAGCTTCATTAAACTTTCTTTTAGCTTTACATAATCCTAGTAATCCTGCGCTTACTAAATCTTCTTTTTCTACTCCGTAAAATCTATTTGCTAATTTATATATCATATTTATATTATTATTTATATCTTCTTCTGTTAATATTTTATTTTCCATAATTTATGCCTTTATTTTTAACTTTCTAACTTTAAATTCCTCTTTATATATATTAGGAACATTTAATATTATTAATTTTCCTTTATTTATTTTAAGAATCAATTTTAACTTAATTAAAGTATTAATAAAAGTTTTATCTATCCTTTCGACTTTAGTTAAATCTATAACTAAATTATTTATTTTGTATTTTAATACCAATGGTATTAAATAATTATCTATCAAATAAATTTGTTTAAATGTTAGATTTTTTTTAAAGCAACATGTAAGTATTTCATTATCATGTCTTAATTCTATATTAAATATATTTATCACCTACAATAATAGTTTAAACTATTTTTGTAACATATGAAATACTTTCGACAAAAGTTCTTATAATATTTATTCGACAAAAAAATGTAAAATTTTTGTCTTTTTATTTTAAACAAATAAAAAAGTGCTATACTTAAATAGAGCCACTATACTCTCATAAGAGGAGATAGAAATGACAAAATTTATATTTATTACAGGTGGAGTTTGTTCTGGACTTGGAAAAGGAATTACTGCGTCTAGCATAGCATTATTATTAAAAGCGAAGGGTTATAAAGTGTTTATGCAAAAGTTTGACCCCTACATGAATGTTGACCCGGGAACTATGAACCCTATACAACATGGAGAAGTTTTTGTAACTGCTGATGGTTCTGAAACAGACCTTGATTTAGGACATTATGAAAGATTTATTGATGAAGAACTTAATTATAGTTCTAATATAACTAATGGTAAGATATATTCATCAGTTATAGAAAAAGAACGTAAAGGAGATTACTTAGGAGCTACAATCCAAATAATACCTCATATTTCTAATGAAATAAAAAATAAGATTTATGAAGCTGCTGCTACAAGTAATGCAGATATTGTTATTACTGAAATTGGTGGTACTGTAGGAGATATTGAATCAAGTGTTATGCTTGAAAGTTTAAGACAATTTAAAAGAGAACAACCATTAAATAGTACTTTATTTGTACATACTACATTAATTCCTTTTTTATATGGTTCTAATGAACTTAAAACTAAGCCCACCCAAAATAGTATTATAGAGTTAAGAAAACTTGGTATACAGCCGGATATTATAGTAACACGCTCTAATATACCTATTGGAGATGCTATTAAAGATAAATTATCTTTATTTTGTGATGTTCCTAATAATAATATTATTGAAGCATTAGATGTATCTAATATATATCAAGTCCCTATTAATTTTCATAAACAAAAAATAGAAGACATTATTCTTACAAGATTAAGTTTAAAAAATAAACCTAGTAATTTAAAATATTGGAATGACTTAATTAATACTGTAGAAAATTTAGAAAAAGAAGTAACCATAGCTTTAGTTGGTAAATATGTTTCTTTAGAAGATGCATATTTATCTGTTAAAGAATCTTTAAAGCATGCTGGATATAAATATAATACTAAAGTTAATATAAAATGGATAAATTCTGAAGACTTAGAAAAAGAAGGAATTAAATTTAATGAAGTATTCAAAAACATCAAAGGAATATTAATTCCTGGAGGTTTTGGATCAAGAGGTATTACAGGTAAAATATTAGCTGCTAAATATGCTAGAGAAAACAATATTCCATTTCTAGGTATTTGTTTAGGAATGCAAATATCTGTTATTGAGTTTGCTAGAAATGTATGTAATATAAAAGATGCAACATCTACAGAATTCGAAAAAGAAACTAATAATCCTATTATTGATTTAATGTCAGATCAAAAAGATATACATAATTTAGGTGGAACTCTTAGATTAGGTAATTATGCTTGTAGTTTACAAAAAAATACTTTAGCAAGAAAAATATACAATGAAGATATAATTCAAGAAAGACACAGACATAGATATGAATTTAATAATAAATATAAAGATATATTAGAAAAAAAAGGGATGGTATTTTCTGGAGTAAATGATAAAAGTGGTTTAGTAGAAATTATTGAAATTAAAAATCATAATCACTTTATAGCTTGTCAGTTTCATCCGGAATTTAAAAGTAGACCAACCAAACCACATCCATTATTTGATTCATTTATAAATGCAAGTATTAAACAAAAATAAAAAACTGATTACTCAGTTTTTTCATTTTCAATATTTTCTTCTTCCACTTCAGTTTGTTCAGCTACTGGCTTTATAGCCGGAGCTTTTTGTTCTTGAACCGGTACTGGAGCACTAGTTTTATTTTTTAGTATTTTTTTAGTTTCAACTTTAAACCATAGTTTTTCTACAGTTAGGTTACATTCCATTATATGAGTAACTCTTAAGAATAACTTAATATAACTTTGTAATAATTCTATATTACCAGGTTTTAAACTTTCTTCTGTTAAATTTATATTATTTATTCTATATTTATTTATAATAACTTTTGTAACATCATATTCACTAAATATAGGAACAGATGTAATTACTACATTGTTTGGATTACCAGAAAAGTCATCAAATTCTTTACATAACTCTTTTAATGCATCGTAATTTTCGGGATTAAATGTATTTTTCAAACCTTTTTTCTTAAAGAAATCATAACTATAATATACAGTTAAAAAATCATCAAGTGTTACGTATTCATTAACCATTGATCCTACTTTTTCAAAGAATTTAATAGAATCTACTAATTTATATAGTTCTAACATTTTATTAGCTATCACTACTGAATCTGCTTGTAATTGTTTTACGGGTTTAACAGAAGGCTCTTCTTCCTCTTTTTTTAAGAATGAAAACAATTTTTTTTCTGTTACTTCTTCCCCTCCATAAAGTACTCGATTTACTTTATTAAGTTGATCTCCTAAATCTTCAAGTTCATCATGAATCTCTTTAAATCCTTTTCCAGGTTTAAATTCTTTCATAATATTTTTTGAATACTCTACAAATGGAAGAAATTTAACATATTTTTCATATTCTATTAATACATTTTTTAATTTCTTTAAATCTGTATGTAATTTTTCTTTATTATCAATATTCTTAGAAGATTCTCTATTAACAACTAAAGTACCATATGCAGCTTGTGAAAATTTACTATCAGGGAAATAATCAGCCATATCTATTTCGCCATTTTCAGCAAGTGTAATTACATCTTCAATAGTTTCTTTTCTGCACATAGAAAGTTCATAATGTGCTGCTTGTAACTGTGATATACAATCATCATATTTAAATATTTCTAAAGCCCTTGCTTCATCATTTTGAATCGTAGTAACATAGTTTTCAAATTTTTCTTTATTTCTTCTAATTAGTATTCTAAATTGAAGTTCAATATGATCTATTATGTTAGGATTTACCCAATATATTTTTTCAAAAATAGGTTCAACACTAACATAAGTAGGATTAGGCATTGCCCTAGCATCTAGAAATGCACTCATATATTCATTAACATAAGTAGTGACTCTAAAGTCTTCCTTACCTAAATTTACATTTATTAAAGTAAATTTTTCATATATATTATTTATGATAGAATTTAAGTATTTAAAATCAAAATCAGCATAACAACTTAAATCATAAAACAAAGCATCAAATTCTAATTTCTCATAAAATGTATTATATGGATTAATTAGTTTTCTAAAACTTTGTAATCTATCAACTTTTTTCTTTAATTCCTCTGCTCTTAATTTTTCTTCATGAGCTTTATCTACTATTTCTATACTATTACTTTTAAGTTCAATATATTTTCTTAAATTAGCAGCATATGTATAATATTTAGAATTATAGCTTTCAATTGCTTCACTAGCATTTTTAATATTAGTTTTAGTTTTTAGAGGTAAAGATTCTATATTAGATTTCTTAATAGCTATATCTTCTTCTATAAATTTAAGAAAATTATTCATTGCCAGCCTCCTTTTTATCTAAAAGTAATTTTTTATCATTCAAATAACCTATAAATTCTTCAATTTTATAGTTTAAGTCAATTAGTTCTTTTAACGAAAGAACTGACAAATCAAAATCTTTTGTATTTTCCTTTTTATCCATAATTATCACCCTTTTTATAAATTTTCGTAACCAGCTAAATCTTTGTGGAAATTGATTGCTATATTTAAATCTGCGCCACTAGAAGTAGTTTCTAAACTATCTAAATCTTGGCCTTCAAGCCAAATGAATACTCTTATTTTAGTAATTCCATGACTTATTTCAAATAAACTTTCATCTAAGTCAGTAATTGTATCTTGTCTAACAAAATGCTCAGTATCAAGTGGTATTGTACCATGACCACTATCATGAAGCAAATTAGTACCTTCTGCTGTTACAGCATAAGTAGGTAAATATATTCCATCAATCATTTCTATACCTAATCTATTAGCTCTTTGAATAGATGTTGGTGAGTGATCAGTACTATTAGGTTCGTATATAAATGATTCACAATTATTATTACAACTTATAGCCTGAACTTCTTCAGCAGAAGCATCTACATCATCAGTATGCCCAATATAGACTATTCCAATTCTTAACGAATTAAATAACCCTGGCATTTCATGCTTAGCACCTTCATTTAAATACGCATTAGTTCCCTCATAAAGAAATAAGTTATCAGGAAGTGGCGTATTACTGACATTTTTTAAAAATACATCGAAACTTAGATATGCATTAGTAAATGCAAAATTATAACCATCAAGTTCATAAACTTCAGCATCCAAATATCTTCTTTCTAAATTGAAATCATTATAATCTAATCTTTGGTTATAATAAAAATCAAAAGTTTGACTATTATTATGAGGTATACCAGCTGTTGATATCGGTATTAATCCATCTTTAACCCAAGTATTAGTGTGCGTTGGATATGAACTATCCATTAAGTTAGTAACTATATTTTCTGTAACAGTTAGTTCACTTCCGTATTCATGCCCATCTAATGATGCATATAATCCTGTTTCTCTGTTAACTGTTAAATTAACAAAATCTACAGTAGCATTAAGTGAAGAAGAAAACCAAGCATATGTTGTTACAATTAAAACTAATCCGGCACAAAAAGCAAAAATTAATAATAAATCAAAATTAACACTTTTCCTTTTTATGTCAGATTTTTTGTTCACGTTTTTATTATGTATATATTTTTTATTCTTAGTCATAATATCCTCAATAATTAAGATTAAAGGGTAACCATTAGGTTACCCTCTCAAATCCTAATTTACAATTTAATAGAATTTAATTTCTAACACTATTATGGTGTGAAATCAGCTTCTGTTAAAGGTTGTTTAGTAAATCCAAAGTTTACATTTATTTGATGTCCAGCAGCAGCTAACTCAATATTATCTATATCGTTACCTTCAAGGTATACGTATACTCTAATTTTAGTAATACTATTAGGTGCTAAAGTCATGAATTCTGGTCTATCTTGACCTGCAATCATTTTTTCTGTATCAGTAAATGTATCTACATTTGTAACTTTTGCAATTGGAGTAAATGTATTATGTCCATCATAAAAGTCATGTAAATCAGATGATACGATCGGTGCATTAACAGCCCAAGTATCAACATATAAATCAGCAGTATTATCAAAATCAACTAATGCACCATCAGATGATACTTGACAAGAAGTAGCTGTATAAACAACATTACCTTCTGCATCATTAGCAGATCTTGTTCTACAGTATCTAGTATGCCAGTCAACCGCTACATCAGCGTGTTTCATATCATTTGGTTCCCAAATAACTGCATCTTCACATATACCAGTAACGCCATCAACGTTTCCTTCAGTAGCTGAATCATCAGCTCCAATAACGTCACCACATGCTATACCAGTAATTAGTCCTGGTGTTTCAGTACCAGCTGAAACTCTTCCGATTTGTGCAAATGCTACACGAACTGAATTTTCTATTCCAGCTATAGCAGCAACAGCTTCATCATCAGCACCAGCTACATTAACTGCAACAACAGAATCAGTTAATAAATATAATTTTTCTTCAGCAGTTGGATCATAAGTAGTTAAATACTCAGCTCCACCTGTATTTTTAATGAATAAGTCAAATGCAACATATCCATCTTGTTCAGCAGATCCATAACCAGCAGAATGGTTATCCATTCTTGAAGCCATTAATCTAAATCCACTTGCTTGACCAGATACTGCAGCAGTATAACTTGATCTTTGGAATAATTGAAGTGTAGATGATGTTAAATCAATATCTCCTACAGTTGATACAGGTGCAAGCCCTGTTCCTCCCCAACTATTTGTGTTACCAACATATGAGTCACTAGCAGTTGCTCCGGCATCACCGTCAACATAGTCCTTCCAGTTTCCGTTTGTTAGTGTAACAGCAGTATCAAACATTTCAGCGTTTAATGAAATTAATAGGTTATCAGTTGATGCAATTTTAACTTGAAACTCATTAACTAAAACTTCTTGTAATCCAATAAACCATGCATAAGTTGATACCATTAATATAACTGCACTAATTCCAGCTAAAGCTAAAATGCTAGCTATCTTATTTGCAGATTTTTTATTTTTATTACGCATTATTTCCTCCTATATTATTTTTTTATGGTGTTTCGTAAATTTGTTTACTGAATCCAAAGTTAACACTAATTTGTTTTCCTTCGATTGCCCAGTCGTAGTTATCTATATCTTGTCCTTCAAGGTAGATATAAACTCTTACTTTTGTAATTGAATTTGCTTCTAAATACATAAATGCAGGTCTTAAACCATCATTTAATACTTTTTCAGTATCAGTGAATGTATCAACAGGTACTAACATATCTTCCCCATCTTTATCTCCACCAGTAATAGTTTTTGAAGCATATGAATTATATGTTGTAAAACCATTTATTGCTTCTGGTAATACTCCATCATAAATATTAACATTGTCTGATGAAGCTATTGCGCTATTTGCAGCAAATGTAGGCACGAAATCTCCATCCGCTATAGTATAACATCCTTTAGCATTAAATTCTGGAGCTGCAGGCGGTGTATCACCAGCTGAAGTTTCTCTAAAACCACAGTTTAAGTTATAATAATTAATTGCACCATCTGTATGAGCTGTATCATTTGGTTCCCAAATAGTAGCAGTTCTACAAATACCAGTTACATCAGCAGCAGAAGTACAAGTGATTCCAGCAATAGTCTCTACACCTTCAGTTCCTTCAGTAGTTCCTATAACTCTTCCGATTTGTGCAAATGCTACACGGATTGAGTTTTCGATACCTGAAGCACTTCTAACTGCATCTTCTGCAGCATCAGTAGTTCCACCTTCTTCTTCTCCAGTTAAAACAACGTCAACTGCAGATTCATCAAGTAGATAAATTGCTTCTTCTCCTGTTATGTCTAAACCAGGTCTGTAATCAGCTCCAGTTTCATTTCTAATAAATAAGTCAAAAGCTATATAACCATTAACTTCTTCGTCTCCAGTTTCAAAGTTATTTACACGGCTTGTCATTAATCTTGTTCCTAGTGGTGGAACAGCAGATAAACTTGATTTTTCATAAAGTACCATTCTTGATGATGTTGGATCCATTTCACCAACAGATGACATTGGTATTAAACCAATAAATTCAGTAGTATCTGGATCTGTACCAGTCCATGAATTTGTATTTCCAGTATAAATTGTTTCAATAGTGTCAGGATCAATAGTAATTGTTGTTTCCCAAGTTTCTCCTGCATCTAATGATAAACTTAAACTATCAGTAGCAGCTATCTCTACATTAAATGTAGTTACGTGTACTTCATCTAACCCAATAAACCATGCATAAGTAGACACAGTTAGGATTATTGCAGATAAAGTAGCAATAACAGCTAAATTTCTGATTTTGCTTTTGTGCTTAGCACTCTTTTTTTGCATATTTTTTTCTCCTCCTAATTTTCAACGATTTCTGAATTGAATTGCATTTTTAAATTAATTTCGCCATCTATAATATTATTTGTAGTTTCAGGATCTTTTCCTTCAATCCAAATTATTATAGTGTACTTGTTAATAGCACCAGGCGCGAAATCTTCTTGATGATCAAATGCGATTGTTTTTTCTGATATGAAAGCCGTAGTTCCTTCTTCTGGAGCTCCAGAACTAGATGCTTTAGCATATGTGATGGATTCATCATTTTTGATAACCTTAATTCTCACAGCTTCGTCAACATTCTTTATAACATCTTCAATAACTATTTCAGAATAATAGTCAGTAGCTAAAGTCCCAGTGTTTTCGATATAAAACGTATAGGCAATATAATTATCACCATTGTGCGATCCACCCTCAGACTCAGTTAGAGTTCTTTCTATCATGAGTTCCGTTGTGTTATCAAAAGCACCGATTGTTTCAGCTAACAACTCTGCTCTGTATGTTTTATAATTAGGATCATCGTAAATTACTAGACCCCTTTCATAATACAACTTGTCATCGAGTGTTATAGTGAAATTTCCGCTATTATAAATAAAGCCAATAATCATATAAGAAAAAAGTATAGCTAAGATAATGATTACTAAAACTAGTTTTGCTATTTTTAGTAGTTTCTTATCTCTTCTAACCTTTTCTATATTTAGTGTAAATTTATCATCCATAAACATCTACCTCGCGATATCATTTTAGAATTTTACCTCTACCCTAGTATATTGATATCTTATCTATAATACAAATTAATTATATCACAAATAAAAAGCAAGTCAATAAATTTTGTTATATTTTGTCGAATATTTTTGTAATTTAACATCCTTATAATTTTATTGTGTAAAATAGTGTCTAATTTTACATTTTTATACTAGACTTTACAACTGAAGTATTGTATTTTACTAATAATATATATATAATTGATGTAAGGAAGGGATTGATATGAGAAAACGAATCAAGCTATTGTTGTTACTTGTTTCATTATCGTTTACACTTAGCGTTGTTAGTACAACCTATTCACGGTATGTTGCAGGCACAACAGGTAATATGAACTTGTCACTTACTAATTGGCAAGTATTTGTAAATGAAAATGATATTGTTTCAAATACCTCATCAAATGTTACGGTTACACCGGTAATCGATGGAAACACTAACGTTGCTGATAATGCTTTAGCTCCAACATCTACGGGTTATTTTGATATCGATATTGATCCCACTAACGTAGGACTATCATTTAGATATCGAATAGAAATGTCTATAGATAATACTATAGCACCTGATGTAATGATAAGCGGTTATGAAATATTGGACGAAACTAAAGTAAGTAATCCAGGTAATATAATGAATATTACTGGAGGTGTTATTGAAAATACATTATTGTTTAACAAAAATATAACAAATTATAGTCATGAAGAATTTACAATTAGAGTTTACTTTGAATGGTATGAAGGAGCAGATAATATTTTAACTGATGAAGATGATACAGAACTTGGAACAAGAACTGTAACAGAAGATTTATCGGTTGCAATAAATGCTACATTATCATTTGAACAAGTTGCATAAAAGAACTAATAATAATTAGTTCTTTTTTATTACATAAAAAAACTAGTGGCTATCACTAGTTTATCCATTTGTACTAAGAGCAGCTTTGGTTGCTTCAATAACAGGAACTACTTTACAAGTATTATTATTATCATTTCCATATATCATAGAAGATAAATCAGTTACTTTTTCTAATGCATAAGTATAACCTACATTATATTCACTATTGGTCCATACACATGAAGTAGTACTTAGATAGTCAAAATTAGGATTTAAGAAATTAAAATATCCTCCGTATGCTACTGTATCAGTAATCATTGTTTGTAATCTATTTTCAAAAGCTAAGTTTCCAATAATTATATCTGAATATGAAGGATTTTTAATATAACTATTTACAATATCAAGGGATATTGGATGAACAACATCTTCAACAGTAAGCGCTCTAGTAGGAACATTATAGCCAGCAGTCACTGTTGCAAGGGTTGCATTATAATTATTAAAATCACTACTCATATAAGGATTTTCTATATTTGGTAGAAGAGATACTGTATTATCTCCTACTGTATTATTTACTTCAATAACGTTAGTAAGTAAACAAGTTGATGATAAAGAAGTACAACCTGTATTATTTACAACATCAAATAATATTAATTGCCCTAATTGGAAATTTTTATCAAGTGCACTATCATCTTCAGTTTCTTGAATAGCATTTACCTTAATTGATATTTCTATTGGTGGTTTAATTTCATAACTTGGATCAGCATTTAACTTATTGTTTTCTGCTGCAGCAAATTTATAAGCTTCAGAACCCCAATAGCTATCTATTTCATCGGCACCCGTTTCCAAAGGCCATGAAATAGTAACTATAAGTTTACTAGTTCCTCCTTTAGCAGTTACAAGTTCATTAGTAGTAGAAATATTTATTTTAAATGGATAGTTATGAGCTAAGTTATCTTCTATTTTAGCGCTTGTTAAACCAATTGTTTCATCTGGCTCGTAATTATTTATATTTAATATACGTGCTGCTAAAATATTTTCTGTTAATCTTGCATCAACATCTCCATTATTAGTTATATCAATTTCTTCAATTATAGTTTCCATACCTGGATAAATTTCCGAAGCAGATATAATTATATTATTAGTAATAATGTCTTCTCCATCTTTAAAATCAACACTCCATGCTCTAACATTAACTGTAGCGCTTATATCTGTAAAGTTAGAATATGAGAACCATGCATATGTTGCTGATACAAATGATATCATTAACATTACAACTATAGCAATTTTTAAATATGGAATTTTAAATTTTCTTTTCATTTGTATCACCTTCTTTCCTTTCTATATTAATCTAAAAATAAGATACTTCTTTTCTTTTTTCAGATTCTTTAGAAATTGATTTTTTTATTATAGTATATCCTATAACTACTAATACTGGAAGTATTACTAGAAAGTACATACCAAATGGTGTAGTTACAATCTTAAATACAAAAGACAGAACTACAGTTTTATATACTATTTTACCATATATTTGATCTGCAGAAACTACTGGATCTTCAGATTCATTACTAATTCCCTTAGTTCTATATAATCTTTCTCCATTTTCTTCAACAAACCCTATAACTTCATGAGTAACAACTTTATCTTTAAAGCTACCAGAGTTTCCAAGATAACTTATTGAATCACCTACTTTTATATCAGCTGGGTCTATTTCTTTACTAATAAGTACATCTCCTACATTATATTTAGGCTCCATACTTCCTGTTAGTACACTAAAAATTCTAAAGTTAAATAATGATAATTCATTATTACTAAATCTTTGTAATAAAACTGAAGTAACAAAAGCAAATATTAATATAAAAAGAAAAACTTTTATTGTAGTAAGAATAATTTTAAAAAGACTCTTTTTTTTCTTCATTTTAGTACCCTATAAGTATTCCTTAACCCTTTCTAAGTAATCATCCATTGCAGATTGAAATTTTTTCTTAATATCTTGATTAGCAATAGCACTTCTGTCTTGACCTAAATCTTTACCACTAAGTTCTTTTGCTATCATTTCTAAGATTTCTTCATCTGTTATTTTAAATCCACATTTACGTAATAAATCAATTAATCTTTTGATTTCTTCATTAATTAACATAAATGCATAATTATTTAATTTTTCTTTTTGCTCTTTTTTAGTTCTAAGGACACTTTCCATAACATAATAATCAATTAAATATGAATGATCTAATAATCCTTTTAATAATTCATTACCATCACTATCAAGTCCATCTTGTTTATTATTTGCATTCTCATCATAATTATATAAGAAATTCCATAAATTAACAGCTACTTGAAAGTTAGGATTCTTAAGAATTATATTTGTCTTTTTAATAGGTGGATTTATTAATTTAACCTTTTCTTTTTCTAAAGCTTTAACTAATTCACTTCTATTCCACGTTGCTATATAATCTTTAATTCTTTTTATTTTTTCTCTAACTCTATCCAATTCTTTTTGTAGTTCTTTATCAATGTCTGCCCCAGATACATCAGTTGCCTTGATAACTACTTCAATGTTTATTTTTTCATGATCAATTCTAGTTTCTCCAGCATACTCTAATTTTCTGCTACGATCAACAACTAAATCATCTAACTCTTTTTCTTTTTTTAACACAAATCTAGTTAGGAAATATAAAAGCGTATATAAAAATCTATTTTCATATATGTTATATGTTTCCTCACTTCTTATATTAAGAATTTTAGAAGGTTTAACATCCTCTGTAACTGGATCTATATCATCTATATAATGTGTATGTTTCGCAAGATCTTTAACACTATCAGATGTAATTTTTCTAGCCTTTTCAATTAACTCTACTTCTGCATTATTAATTAATATTAATTTAGGCACTCTTACTACATTATCAATATACGGACAAGCTTCATCAATTATATCAAGCCAGTCAAAGGTAATTGAATCACCATTTTGTTTATTTTTATAATGCATGTCTGATGATAATTTATCAAAAAACTGCTTATTTGTCTTTTTTATTTCATCACTTATTTCATGATTAATTACATTAGCCATCAATTACCATTCCTTTCTTGATTATTAAATTGATTTTTTAATATATTCTACAAACTCTATACATTCTTTCATGACATCTTTACCACATTCTTTATTTAAGAAACTAATAAATGGATCAAGTTCATCTCGTATAAAAGCTATATTTAATTGTTCGAATTTACGTAATATTTTTTTTGCTATAAAGTAATCAATTGCTTCCATTTCATCTCTACCACAAGCTACATACACAGGCACAAATGTTTTTAACTGTTTCATAATACGATTACCAAATGCTATTCTAAAATGAGTAATTACATATTCATCGATTTTAGCAAGTTTATCTAAAGCAGATTCTGATACAACTATATTTTGTTGAGCTTCTTCAAATAAGCTTTCTAAATATGTTGCATTAATATTCATTGCTTCTTGACTTCTACTTTCAAAAGGTTTAATTTTTTTATTTATATCTATTGGTATAGCACGGTCATAAACCTTATCAGTAACCATATAAGTTGAATCATCGTTATTAATTGTACCTATATACCATAAGTTAGGCGGCAATTTTAATTTACCATTAATTATATGTTTAGGGTCGTGCGTCCATCCACTTGTTACTAACTCTACTATCCATTCATCCTTTACAGGAATTTCTAGAATTGATAGTAACTCTGCAAAATAATATTCCACACGAGCTATATTCATTTCATCTAATATTATTGTATGAACATTATCATCATAAGCTGCTGCATAGATTTCTCCAAGAGCATCTGTTTCTGTAAATTTCTTTGTAAATTCATTAAAGTATCCAAAGAATTCAGTTTTATCTTTCCATGAAGGTTGCACAGAAGCAACTACTGAGTCATTACCCACAAATTTTCCCCAAGCATACGCAAGAGACGTTTTACCAGTTCCTGAAATACCTTGAAGTATTATAAGTCTACTACTAGCTAAACCAGCAACAAATGTAGATAAAAGCGATGGTTCATAATATAGTTTTAATGAACTTGCAGAAAAACTTCTAAAGTTATCAATTAATTCCGCTAATGTAAAATTATTATTATAATTTTGTACAGTGTAATCTGCAAATTTTTCATCAATAAGTTCTAGTTTAGGGAATCTATGAGCATTTTCTTTAGTTTCCTCATCAACATCTTCATCCGGAGCAACATCAGGATCTGCATCAGAGTCTTCATTAGGGTCTAATCCTAATTGAGAAACTTTCATAGCCATTAATTCTGCATTTTCTTTCATTAATTTTCTTACTTGATTATGTAGTTTATCAATTTCTTCAAGTAATGAATCATTACTTAATTTATGAGTTTTATTTCTAACAAACTTTTTAACATATAAGAATATTATTAATGCAATTATACCTACTATAATTACTATTATTAAAATAGCAAAAGCAGTAAATATCCATTCAGGACCATCAAAATTAGAACTATAATTATCTACGATTTTAGAATACTCTTTAAAGTTAAAGAACTGAAAGATACCTTCAAATATACTTTCAAACCCTCTAACAAAAATATCCATAAATTCAAATACGAATCTAATAAATGTATCCATATACTATCTCTCTTCCTCTATTATGTCTAACTTTGACATAAAATCTTCTTTAATTACTTTACTTTTAAAATTATCAAATATGCTTCTTTCAATATCAGCTACTGATTTAGTATTCTTATCTAAACAAATACATTCAGCAAGTGCTATTGATATTTTATTTTTACTAATAAATTTAGTGTTGTTGTTTACAAGCATTCCAATTCTAAATCCATTTTTTCTTAACATTTTAATATTATCACTGCGTTTCATAAATTGATCATACTCTACTAAATAAATTATATTCTTCTTAGCATACTCTTCATTATTTTGTTTAAATAATCTTTCAAACTTAGTTTCTTTAGCAACTAACGAATTTGGTATAGTAATTAAGTATTCATTTGAGAAGTCTCCAGTTAACATATCACTTACTAATCTTGCTTGTAATAAAGTTAATAAAACATTCAATTTATCTTCAGCTATAATTCCTTCTTGATAAGCTTTTTCAACAATCATATCATTATATACTTGTGAAAAAACAATATTATGTTTTAAGTTAAGTAATATCTTATTCTTATCTGATTTAAGACCGCTATAGATTAATTCAAATACTTCAGTATTAAGTTTATCTATAAAGTATCTAAGTGCTGTTCTATACCCTTTTTGTGTATGTATTAATTCTTTTACTATGTCATCTAAATCTATATTATCTAATTTATAATCATCTATAAATTTAATAACTTCCTTAGAATATAACATTTTTTTATTTTTCATATCTAATGGTAAATCTACTAAATATTCTAGTTTTGCTATTAATATCATTAATGCTGAATATTTATTTAATTTATTATCATATTGTTTATCGTTTCCATTATATTTTTTTGAAAGTTTTATAGAATCTTCTTCTAAAGCATAGGCAATTCTATTAATTACTTTTCTATATCTCTGTTTATGATTTTTAGTAAATCCATTACTTTCTGTTATTACATCTAATTTATAATTTTGTGTGAATTTCGTTACCTTAGGATCTATTTTCTTAAGTTCAATATTAGCTACTCTTTCACTAAATATATTAAAATATTTAGATTCAACATAAGACTTGATTAAACTTTTTTTGATACTTGCTTCATTTACTTGAAGTTTACATTCACCTAAAATAGTATCTACTAATTTATTTAACTCTTCTTCTTTAACAACCATTGCTTTAGCAATAATATTTTTACTTTTTTTATTTTCTGGTTTTTCAAATATCATTTCTAAAATTGATTTTGAATCCTCATCTTCTTCAGAAGTTTCTTCCGTTTCTTCTGGTTCAGTAGCCACTACTGGTTCAGGTTTAACCTCTTCTTCAGGAGTTTTTATTTCTTCTTTTGTTTCAGTAACAGGCTTTTCAACCTCTTTTTCCGGTTCATCAAATTTAAGTTCACTATTTCCATCATCATCTACTGAAATAATTCTAAAGAACATTGTTTTTGATAAATCTTCTTCAGTAGGTTTGTTTCTATTTATTATAGGCTGGTTATCTTCGAATTTAACATTTTCTACGTCCTCGTCATCTTCATAGTCTTCATCATTTGCATATCTTTCCACTCTTTCTTCGTAATCAGCAAATGTAGGTTGAGATATATTTTCAAAAGATTTAGGTGTTTTTTCTTCTAAGAAAAGAGGTTTTTCATTAAACTCATCATCAAAAAGTTTTTTCTTAATTGTATTTTTGATTTTTCCAAATATTTTAAACACTTTTTTCTCACCTTCCTTTTTATAATTTAACTTAATCAAGTATATCGTAATAATTAACGCTCCTAAAACAAAGGGATTAAATATTGTTGATTTAATAAAACCAAAGTACGACAACTTATTTACAACCTTACCTACAACTTCAGTTGTTGATATAGGGTCATCTTTAGTATTGTTTGCATCTCCTTGCGTAACATAAGTATCATTGTATTTTTCAACAATTCTATGAGTTACCGTTTTATCTTCTTGAATAAAAGTAATTACATCTTTAACCTCATAATTACTAAACTCTTTTACTATTATCCAATCGCCAGCTTTAATATCATCTACTCGCCAGTCATCTGTTCCAGAATTTTGTTTTTGTTTATCAGTGTTCACCATGCTATCAGTTTGGACTTCGAACATTGTATATCCGAAGAAACTAGAATAGTTATTTCCAAGTATTTTAACTTGTATCACATTATAAAAAGAAATAATCAAAATTATTCCAAAAAGAAAAATTAAGATGTCTAACAAAATATTAAGTACTTTTTTATAAGTATTACCTGATTTTAAGTTAGAAAACATAAGTACCTTCCTATTCTATAATATTCTACTATATTAGTTTAACACATTCGACAAAATGTTGCAATATGTTCAAGGTCGATTTGTTCAAAAATTTCATAAAAAAAGTAAACATAAAATGTTTACTTAAAAATACGATTGTTTTTTTACCGGAGTATCTTTGTCTCCAAATTTAATTTCTATTATTAATGCATATATTTGATATATAAATATTAAGAAACATGGTACTACAATTACAAAGAAGAAAATCCATGTAGATTGTAATATTTCTAAGTATTTACCCACTTCTTCGTATACTTTTGTTCCCTCGCCGGCAACAAATTTCATTGAATACGAAACACCGTTTTCATAAGCAACAACTTCTTCATCTACAAAGACTTCACCAATATTACCTAATATAACATCAGCTCCATTATCTTCATTTATTTTATATATAAAAATTTCATCATTAATCTGAATATCATTAATAGATTTGCTTTCTACTATAACTAGATCTCCCTCTTTATATTTTGGAGATGATATTTCATCACCAATAATTATTAAAGACGTGTCACCAAATTGCGTTACTCCATAATCATTAACATTTAAAAGCACTACAGACATTGATATTGCTACAATAAAAAATGCTATGACTATTATTCCAAAAATTAATTTTTTTATAAATCTCATAATTTAAAACTCCTTATACTATAAAAATATAATATCATATATTTTTTCAATTAACAATTAATTTTAAATTATTGACAAAAATTGTCACATTTTTGTAGGAATTTTTATAACTAGTAAATCAAGTAATTCTTTAATGTATTTATTAGTTATTTTAAGTAAGAATAAATAATTTTTTTTCTTAATTTCATCTATTTCACCAGCAATATGATTATTTTGATAAAATACATTAGCCGCTTGACAAATATTATATAAGTAATCTGCTATATAATTTGGTTTTCTCTCATTATATGCACATTCTAAAGTTTTACCAATTTCCAACAGTTTTAATCTTAAGTCTTTATCATAATTATTATATATATCATTAGATTCAAAACCATCTTCGTTGTACCCTTCTAGTATTTTATTTATTCTTAAATACGTATATAAAATATATGGGCCCGTTTTACCATTAACTTCTGAAAATTTATCTAAATCAAATATGTAATCCTTTTCACGAGAATTTGATAAATCTGCAAATTTTAAGATAGAATTGACTATAATATCTAAATCTTGATTACTTAAATTTTTATTTTCTTCTCTTTTATTAATAAATATCTCTTTAGCACTAGCAAATAAATCAACTAGTTTAGGTGTATCACCACTTCTAGTTTTATATGGTTTATTATCTTCTCCATTTACAGTTCCGTATCCTAGATGCTCAAAATTTTCTAATTTAAAATAATTTATTTTATCACAAGCTCTAAATACTTGTTTAAAGTGTAACGCTTGTCTTAAGTCTGTTACATAAAATATTTTATTTGGATTTATTTCTTCTACTCTTGATACTATTGTTGCTAAATCAGTTGAACCATATAAATAAGCTCCATTACTTTTTCTATATAAAAGCGGTGGCATAGGGTTTTTATCTTCATCTAAACTTATATCAATTACTAACGCTTTATCACTTTCAATTATTACTTCTTTAAATATTTCAGTAGTTTTATCTAAATATTTAAGAGCATCATACTCTCCATACCATAGATCAAAATTAACATCTAAATATGCATAATTAGCCTTTATTTCATTAACAGAAACTTCATAGATTACTTTCCAAATATTTATATATTTTTCATTACCTTCTTGTAATTCTTTTGTAATTTGGGCGCATTTATCTTTTAAATCATCATCTTCTTTACACACACCACTCATATGAGGGTAAACCCAATTTAAATATTCTAAATTAATATCTTCTAATTTAACTTCGTTATCTATTACATGATAAATTACTTGACCTATTTGTAGCCCAATATCTCCTAAGTGAACATCAGCTATTACTTCATTATTAAAGTATTTTAATATTCTTTTTATTGATTCACCAACTAACGCAGTTCTCATATGTCCTACATGCAGTGGCTTGGCAACATTTGGTCCACCATAATCAATAACTATTTTATCAGGATTTTCATTAATTTTAATACTATTTTTTAAACTGTCATTATATAAAGTTAAATGATTATTTATAAAACTAGCACTTAAAGATAAATTTATAAAACCTGGTTTAACAAATTCAATTTTATCAAAATAATTATTTATATCTTCTCTTGAATTTAATTTATTAATTATAGTTTCTCCTAGTTCTAAAGGATTTTTTCCTAATAATTTTGATAGTTTAAAAACATCATTACATTGGTAATCACATAACTCAGGTCTAGCAGAAACAACTATGTTAGCTTTTTCATTTGCTCCTAGCTCCTTATAAATACTTTCAAATACTTCATTTAATTTTTCGATTAACATAATTTCCTCCTAAAAAAAATGCCTAACTACATAAGGACGAAAATATTTCCGCGGTACCACCTTAATTATAGTTAGACACTATCACTTTAATTTTAACGCTTTTAATGCGGGATAACCTGCTAAAAAGATTCATTCACAAATCTATTCATTTACTTGCACTAACCGTAAACTCACTTTAAAATAGTTGTTTTGCTACTACTTCTTTTTTTCTTGCATTTATATCCATATTATATCATTATATTTTTATTTGTCAATTTTGAAATACTATTTTCCCGATAATATCATTTTAATATTTTTTAATACATAGTCTAAAAAGTTTGCTTTATTTACATCTTCTTTTACTATAATATCAACTTCATCCACTATACTATCTTCATTATCTATTATTTGTGCTTTACCTACCACATCACCAGCTTTAAATGGAGCAGTAATTTCATCAATCATTATTTTAAATTCATAAGTTTTATTACTATCAGTTATTTTTTGTAAATCTGTTGCATCATTTTTTAAATACACATCAATCATTTCTTCTTTTCCGTTGGTAATTTCAACTTTGCCTAAAGATACATCTTTTTCTTTTATTAAAAATAATTTATATGTATTAAATCCATAATTTAGCATATTAACAGTATCTTCACTTCTACCTTCAGATGTTGATGCATTCATAACTACACTTATTAAACGCAAATCATTTTTAATAGCTGTTGATGTAAGACAGTAACCTGCTAAGTCTGTAAAACCCGTCTTAAGTCCATCTACACCTGGGTAGTATCTAATTAATTTGTTAGTATTAACCAACCATGTTTTAGTTCCGTCATTTCTTTCTAAATATTCTTCATATATTTTAGTATAGTTTAAAATATCTTCGTATTTAAGCAATTCTCTAGCTAATATAGCCATATCATACGCTGTGGAATAGTGATTTTCTTCATCTAATCCATGTGGATTTTGAAAAGATGTATTCGTGCAGCCAAGCTCGGCACATTTATCATTCATCATTTTTACAAAAGCATCTTCACTACCCGCTACTTTTTCTGCTAATGCCACTACAGCATCATTACCACTTGCTATAGCAACACCTTTTAATAACTCTGATACTTTATAGACTTCACCTTCTTCTAAAAATATTTGAGATCCTCCCATAGATGCTGCATTTTTAGATATTGTTACTGTATCATTTAATGATATTTTCCCGTTATCAATAGCTTCCATAACCAATAGCATGCTAGCTATTTTTGTCATCGAAGCAGGAGCTAACTGTTCTTTACTATTTTTTTCATATATTATTTCTCCTGTTGATGATTCCATTAAAATAGCACTTTTACTATTAACTGTCATATCAGTATTAGCTTGCACATTGGTTGTAAATAATAATCCAGTTATTAATATAAATATTATTTTTTTCATAAACACACCTCTATAAAATATTATGTAACTAAGTTTCATTTATGTTTATTTAAACAAATAAAAAAAGTGATTACTCACCTTTTTTATTTGATTTACTATCTTTAGAATTAAAAAACTTCATAATGTTATTAAAAAACTTTTTCATTTTCCACCTCTAATAAGATATATGAAAAAAATAATTTAATATAACTTATTTAATTTGTTTTTTATAGTTACCAAATCATCTATTTGTATAATTTGCTTTACTTGTTCTTTTCTTTTTAAGCATTCCAAAGCCTCTTCATATTCTTCTAACTTTTTTACTGTTAGATTAATTGATTTAGACACAAATGCTCTTGATACACTTTTTAAATCTGCTATTTCTTGCAAACTTAAATTTTCTTCATAATAAAGTCTGAAAATATCTTTTTGATTATCCGTAAACAACTTTTCATAAATTGTAAACAATTCATTATAATATATTAATTTATCCATATTACTCCATATCCTTAAATAACCCATAAATATAACTTTCAATATCGAAAGTTTTTAAATCCGTCATTTTTTCTCCAAAACCTATAAATTTAACTGGTATATTAACATTTTCTTTAATAGCAAGCACTATACCACCTTTAGCAGTTCCATCTAGTTTAGTAAGAACAATACCGGTTATATTTGTAATCTCTTTAAAACTCTCAGCTTGCATTACACCATTTTGACCAGTAGATGCATCTATAATTAATAATGTTTCATGTGGCGCATCAGGAATATACTTACCAATAATTTTGTTTATTTTTTCCAGTTCCTTCATTAAATTAACTTTATTTTGTAATCTCCCGGCTGTATCAATTAAAATGATTTCTGCATCTATTTCTTCAGCATATTTTAATCCGTCAAACACTACACTTGCAGGATCTGAGTTTTCATTACCATAAAATTCTGAATTAGTTCTTTCTGCCCATATTTTTAATTGTTCAGTAGCTCCTGCTCTAAATGTATCACCAGCTATTAATAGGACTTTCTTACCTTCGCTTTGATATTTATGTGCTAGTTTAGCAATCGTTGTGGTTTTACCTACTCCATTAACCCCTACAACTAAAATAATTGTTTTATCATTTTCTTTTATATTAATTTTATCAGTTAATAATTCATTATTAACATATATAATAAATAATTCATCAACTATTATTTCTTTTAAATCTTCTGCATCAGATATCTTTTCTTTTTTTACTCTTTCTTTTAATTGATCAATAAATGTTAATACTGTATTAACTCCAATATCTGCCATAATTAAAATATTTTCTAACTCATCAAAGTATTCTTCTGTAATATTTTTATATTTTTTAGATAATTTAGATAATTTTGAAGTAAACTCTTCTCTAGTTTTTTCTAAACCATCTTCATATACTTTTAAAGTTTCTTTTTCTTCCTTAGTTTCTTTTTTTAATGCAAACTTTTTTATTTTATCAAATAATCCCATTATTTCTCCTTAAACTATTATATCATGTCAATTCAAAGTATTGACATATACTTTTATATAAAATATCTGCTGTTACACTAGTTCCCTCATCAGATAACCAATTATCTACATCAGATTGGTTAGTAACAAATCCTTGTTCAACTAATATTGATGGATATAATTCACTTTTTAGTATACCAAATGTTTCTCCAGTGAACCCTAGAGTTTTTTCTTCTTCTTCAGTTAAAGTATACCTTGTATATTCTCCATTTGCTTGTTCTTCAAATCTTAAGTAAAATATACCCGTTTCTTTTCTAGGCACATGATTAGCAGCTAAGTAATTATCTTTAACCAAACTAGCTAATTTATAACTATCATTATAAAGTGGATTTTCTGGTACTTGAGCATAAATTTCAAATCCTGATACATAAGAATAATAACTAGTATTTGCATGAATACTTATAAGAATTTCTACTTCCTTCAAATCAGCTGTAGCCCTTCTATCAGCAAGCGATATTTCTTTTTCATAATCTCCAGTTAATATTACCTTAAATCTACCATCTTCTTCTAACAAAATCCTTAATTTTTCAGTTGCCATTTTATTTACATCAGATTCATTTACTATCCCCTGACCTCCTAATGTTTCAGTACTATGCCCACTATCAAGAGCTATTACAATTCTATTATCAATTTCATTTTCTTTATTAAATGTTAGTGTTGATAAATAATATAAACCCCCACATAACGCTATAATTAAAAATATTTTTACTGCGAATTTCATAAAAACCTCTTGTTAAAATTATAACATCAAAAGTGTAAAAATGCATTCATAAATAGACAAAACCCTTAAATTATGCTATAATCATTTATATCAATTTACTTTATATTTAGAAAGAGGGAAAAAATGAAAAATAATAGTGTAACCACTATTGTCGCTTTGGGCGGCCTTGGTGAAGTTGGTAAAAACATGTATGTTCTTACACATGAAGAAGAAATAATAATAATAGATGC
>CAYJJQ010000008.1:0-35640 GCA_964370545.1 uncultured Muribaculaceae bacterium
TATGAGGAAGCATTCCTTTAATAGCTCTTTCCATCATTTCTTCTGGATATTTTTCTTTCATAACTCCAGCAGTTCTTTCTCTAAGACCACCTGGGAATCCTGAATGATTGTAATAAATTTTATCTTTAAGTTTATTACCAGTTAAATTTACTTTTTGTGCATTAATAACTATTACAAAGTCTCCACAATCAACATGAGGCGTGTATTCAGGCTTATGTTTTCCTCTTAAAATAGTAGCAGCTTTAGTAGCAACTCTACCTAAAGATTCACCTTCAGCATTAAGAATATACCATTTTCTTTGAATAGCTTCTTTTTTTTGCATAAACGTTTTCATATGTTTTCCTTTCCTTCTTTATTACTTAATAATAAGTAAAATGTATTGATATTATAGTATATAAACATATATAAGTCAATACTTTGTAACCAAAAAAGGTTACAAAAGAAAAGTTAATTGTTATTATTAACTCTTTTTCTTAGATAGGGAGTAACATTTTCTTCATAACTAATTACTAGTTCATTAGTATTATCAAATTCTAATTGTCTATATATTACTCCACATTCATCCATTAATCTTTTTGAAGCCTTGGTGATATCTGTATCTTTATATTTATCTGATAAATACACTACTTCACTAATTCCAGCTTGAATTATTGCTTTAGCACACTCATTACATGGAAATAAATCCACATATATTTTAGATCCCTTAAAATCAGATCTAGTTCCATTATAATTAAGTATAGCATTAAACTCTGCATGACATACATATGGATATTTTGTATTTAAAAAATCTCCTTCTCTTTCCCATGGAAAGTTTTCATCATCAAAACCATTAGGTGCGCCATTATAACCAATTGATAATATTCTATTTTCATTATTAACTATACAAGCTCCTACCTGCGTACTTGGATCTTTACTTCTTGCTGAAGATAGTTTAGCAATAGCAATGAAATACTGATCCCAATTTAAATAATCTTTTCTCATAATTTACCTCTAAATTTATTTTATCATAAAAAAAATAAAATTAATATTTTATTTTAATTAAATATAGTCCATTAGCTTTAGCTGTTGATAACTGTTTAAATTCATCATAATTTATTAGCATATCATTAAGTTCCTTAATAGTTGTTTTACCTTTTTCATAGTCAAGCATAGCACCTACTAAATTTCTAACCATATACCTATAAAATCCTATACCTTTAAACTTAATTGTAATACCTTTTTTGGATTTAACTACTTTGATATTATAAATAGTTGTTTCGTAGTTATCTCTAACTCCAGATACAAAATTTTTAAAATTATGAGTTCCTATAAATACTTTTGAAGCTTCTTTTATTTTGTTAATATCTATTTTTTTAGAAATTAAGTAATAATTAGAATCATCATTTTTATTAAAACTTATCTTATATTCATAAATTTTATATTTAACACTATATCTAGCGTGAAATGTATTAGAAACATATGTTACTTTATTTATTTTTATATTAGTTAACTCTTTATTTAATTTACTTTTTAAATTAGGTATCTTAAAGGGTTCTTCAAAGTGCGCACACTGAAAAGTAGCGTGCACACCTCTATCAGTTCTTCCAGCACCCTTTATAACAATATTTTGACTATATATCTTACTTAAAGTATTTTCTAATTCACTTTGTACATTTACTTGATTTTTTTGTCTTTGAAAGCCATGAAATAAAGATCCATCATAAGAAAATATTAATAACACTTTATTCACAATATAATACTACCTTTGATTGTTCTAAACTCTTTTGCACATCAATTACTCTTTGATTACTACTGCCTTTATATTTAAGTTCTAAACTATGTTTATCATGTTCAAATTTACCATCTATAAGTACATCTAAATAACTAAGTAATTCCTTATTCATTTTTAAAACTTCTTCATATGTAAAACCAGTATAGCACCATGTATTATATCCTTTTTCTTTTGCATACTTAGATAGTGCAATAAATGCTTCTGGTTGAAATAAAGGATCTCCCCCAGAAAAAGTTATTCCATCTTGGTTATCTAAATTATCAATCATTTCTTTTACTTCATCAATATCATAAGTTATACCAGAATTAAATGGATGCGTACCTGGATTATGACACTTAAAACAATTATGAGAACACCCCTGAAACCATATAACCGCTCTTAATCCTGGACCGTCTACTATACTATCACATTGTATATCACTGGCTAATACTACTTTACTCATTTTCTCCTCTTGCTTTCTTATGTTTATTTATTATATCTGTTACTTTAATAAAATTATGATTAATACCAGATTTACCTATTTTATACTCAGTTTCCATAGTTATTATTTCTGCTAATTCTTGAAAAGAGGCTTCCGGATATTTTTCTCTCATACTTACTACTATTTTAGTTTTATCATCTAATAGCTCTACTAAGTTATATTTCTTTAAATACTCAATTGAATCTAATTGTTTTAATCCACTTTTAATAGTTTTTTCTTGATTAGCTATTTCACAATTATTAAGTCTATTAACCATGTTCTTATGATCTCTATAAATTCTTATATCTTCAAAATAGAAAAGTGAATTAATTGCTTTAAATAATTTAATTAAATCACTAATTTCTTCTGCCGCTTTTAAATAAGTTATATATTTCTTACCTCTTTTAATAATTTTTGCATTAAACTTAAAATGATCTAATAATTTCTTTATATCTGATGCTAATACTTTTTTATTACATGCAAATTCTAAATGATATCCACTAGTTTTAGGGTCTGTAATAGAACCAACTGCTAAAAATGCACCTTTTAAATACATTACTTTTTCTTCTTCAGAAGTATAATATTCATTTAAATTACTATGCTTTATTGATTGTTTAATTAGATCTATTTTATTATTTATTTCTAACATGTAAATTTGTTTAGTTTTAAATCTTTTTTGAATACGAATAAGTATTTGTGGCCTAGTATCATATACTTCTTTAATATAAGTATATATCATTCTAATTACTGATGCATTTTCAGAATATACTGATAAATTATTTGAAAACTTACCTATGCAATTTAAATATGAACTAAGAACAATAGACTTGTTAACATGATTATCATCTAATTTTGATAACTCTTCTTTAAATTTAATATTAAATGTCATTTTTTTCTAATTCCATTAAATATGCATAAATTAAATAAGCAGTTTTTAAAGCATCATGTCTATAATAATTGTTTTCTACTATAATTAAATTATCTTCAATAACTTTTTTATGCATTCTTTCTAATTCTTCTTTATCAAGTGTAACAAAGTCCTTTTGTTCATCTGCTAAATACTTACTTGATAATCTACCACCTATAATTTTATTATTAGCAATTACTGCGTCTATATCATTTTCTCCTAAATATTTTTCTATTAATTTAATATGATCACTTACTTTAAAGCCATCTGTTTCACCAGGCTGAGTAAATAAATTACATACGTATAACTTATTAACATCAGAATTAGTTAAATAATTACATAATTTTTTATCTATTATATTTGGAATAATACTGGTAAATAAACTTCCTGATGCAAATATTATTAGATCTGCATCATCTATTGCATCATATATCTTTTTATTAATTACATAATGATTACTGTATTTAAGTTCTACTATTTTATCTTTAGATTTAGTTACTTGTTCTTCTCCAACTATTTCTTTACCTGATTTAGTAATTCCTACTAGATCAACACTATCTTCAGTTAATGGAAGTATTGTTCCTTCTATATCTAATAAATCACAAAATATTGGTATTGCTGTATCAAAATTACCTGTAATATCAAGTAAAGCTGTTAATAATAAATTTTTAATTGAATGATTTTCTAAGCTTTTTGATTTAGTAAATCTATAATTCATAAGATCGATTATATCCTCTGGTTTATTTGCCATAGAAAGCAATACCTTAGAAATATCACCCACTGCCGGTATATCTAACTCTTTTCTTAATTTTCCTGTACTTTTCCCATTATCTGCTACTGTCACTACTGCAGTTATTTCAAACGGGAATAATTTTAGCCCTTTTAAAAGTTGGGAAAGACCTGTTCCTCCACCAAATACTACTATTTTTTTCATTTCCATCACCTAGCCTAGTGTATCATATTTTAATAAAAAAAGAAACATAATCACTTAAGATTATGTTCTTGAATAAAACCATCCATATTTTGCCGGATAATTAGGTGGCGCAAAACTTCTAGCTTGGAAAGTAGAATATGATGAATAACTTGCTGATGCTCCTCCTAAATAATATCCTGTTGCTATTTGGAAATGTAAGTGTGATCCTGTTGAGCAATCATCCCACGGAGTACCAGATCCTCCACCTACTAAACCAATTTGTGTATTAACACTAATAATATCTCCAACTTTTACATCTACTCTAAGTAAATGTAAATATGCTGTTGTATGAGGTTCATCTTTATAAAGTACATGTACGTAAACTTTATTTCCACCACAGTCATCTTTTACAGTTATTGCTGCAACTCTACCAGATGCCGCGGCATATATAGGGGTTCCTTCTGCTTTACTAATATCTACTCCATAATGCATAGAGTATTTTCCCCAAATATATCTATATCCAAATGAAGAACTTACTTTACCAGTTTCAAAGGGTTTAAATATAATTGAGTTATTACCAAGTTCATCTACACATGCTGATAATTGTTCGTTTTCTTCACAACCTAATGATTCATAATAATCTATTAAAGTTTCTTGATTTTTAATTTGATTATCAATTCCTTCAGTTATTTCAGAAAATGCTGATAAGTCTCCTTTAAGATCTGATAATAACACTTCAAGTTTAACAATATCTTCTTCTAAATCTTCTTCTTTTTCAATTAACTCTAAATTCTTTTCTTTATTACTATTAATTAAATCTCCTAGTTCTTTTAATTTGTTATTATTATAATCAATTATTTGATTAATAGCATCACTTCTCATTATTAATTCAGTTAAATTAGAAGCTCCAGTCACATACTCTAAATATGATTCTTGGCTAGTAATTTGTTCAAATAAAACTAATATCTTTTTTGTTTCTTCTTCTAATTCAGCTATTTTAACATTAGTTTCAGTTATTTGTTGATCTAATAAATCACGTTCTTCTCTTGCATTAATAATTGCTGTTTGTGAGGATGCAATTTGACTATTCTTAGCATTTATTTCTGACTGAGTATATTTTACATCATTATCACTATCTTTTTTTTCTTCTTTTAATTTTTCTAGTTCTGCTCTCATCCCTGCTAAGGTATTAGCGCTTGATGCATCAACTGCTAATGGATTAAGTAAGTAAGCAGTTAATATAAGAAGAATTAAAAATAGTTTAGATGATATTTTTAATACATTATTCATCATATTTTTAAATACTTTCTAACTGCTCTTAATGATCCTATTACACCAACTATAGCTCCTATAGAAAGTAATATAGCAGACACTTCAAATACAAAGAAATAAGGATCTATTAATTTAATCATATCACTAAATAATATACCTTCAAAATGTGAATACATAATTATATAACCGTATATTGTTATACTTATTGGTATTATAGATCCTATAATACCAACAAATAAACCTTCAAATATAAATGGAAGTTTTATTGCAGTATTACTTGCACCTACCAATCTCATTATTTCAATTTCATTTCTTCTTGAAAATATAGTTAATTTAATAGTATTACCAATTAAAAATGCAGTTACTAATACTAGAGCTACTACTATAGCAATAGTAATATTTTGTACTACAGAAAAAGTAGAAATTACTGATTCAATCATACCCTCACCATATTTAACACTATCTACATTATCATTTGACTCTATATACTCTGCTACTTCTGATAAATCGTTAGCATCTTTAACTTTAACTGTAAAAGAGTTAAGTAAAGGATTTTCATCTAAATAGTTTAATATAGTTCCTAAAGTTTCATCATATTCCGTCAGTTCATTTTTCCATTCTTCATTACTTTTAAATATTACACTTTCAACTTCACTTATTTTTTCAAAATCAGCTTTAGTTAAATTAATTGTATCTTCATCTATTTCTTCTTTTAAGTATACGATTATATTAAGTTCACTTTCAATATTTTGAGTCGTATAATTAATATTACTAGATGCAAGTATTGATACGGATACTAAAATAAGTGTAATCGTTACACACAGTATTGCAGCTAAGCTAAGTGAAAAGTTTCTAAAGATACTTTTTAAAGAATCTCTTAAGCTTCTGCCTAAAATTCTAAACCCTTTCATTAGCTTTATATCTTCCTTTCTCATTATCTCTAGCTAAAGTTCCATCTTCAATAACTAAAACTCTTTTTTTCATTCTATTTACTATATCTTTATCATGTGTTGCCATAATTATAGTTGTTTCTAGCTCTCTATTAACACTTTCTATTACTTTCATAATATCTTTACTAGTTTCTGGATCTAAATTACCAGTTGGTTCATCACAAATTAATATTTTAGGATTATTAACTATCGCTCTTGCTATACATATTCTTTGCTGCTCTCCTCCAGATAGTTCACCCGGATAACTTCTTGCTTTTGCTTTTAATCCTACTATTTCTAATGCTTTATTAACCTTTGGTCTTATTTCTTTACCTGTCATACCAGTACATTCTAAAGCAAAAGCCACATTTTCATAGGCAGTTAATTTAGGTAATAATTTAAAATCTTGAAATACTATACCGATTTTTCTTCTTAATTTATAAACATTTCTATTTCTAAGCTTACCGACATTTACACCACCAACAATAACTACTCCACTAGTAGGTTTTTCTTCTCTATATAGTAGTTTTATTAATGTTGATTTACCACTTGCGGTAAGTCCTATTATAAATACAAATTCTCCTTTATTTATAGTTAAAGAAGTATTAGCTACCGCAGTAATTCCATTTTTATATGTTTTGCTAACGTTCTTAAGTTCAATGAATTTCATTTACTTCCTCCATTTTTTTTGTATATATTCAATTCCTATACATAAGGAATGTTCTTTTTCTTATAACCACCCTGAGATTCATGACAATCAGATATTATAAAGAATGCTTTAGGATCTGTTGCTAGTATTCTATTTTTAAAGTGATAGTATTCTCTATTAGGTAATACAGCCATTATTAAAGTACCATCTTGATGAGAATAACCACCCTTAGTAGGTAATACTGTAAATCCTGTTTTAAACTCATCTAATATAACTTTTTCTACTTCTTTTTCATTTCTAGTAAATACATAAAACACTTTACTATTAGATATATCAAACATTACTTTATCTAGTACTAGTGAACTAATATATAACATAATAAGTGCATATACCATCATCTCTATTCCTAAAACAAATCCTGCAAATGATATTATAATTATGTTTAACATAAGCATTGATTGTCCTTCAGGAAACTTTAAGTATTTACTTACGATAGAAATCATTATATCTGATCCACCTGTTGAATATCCATATCTAAATACCATACCACTACCAAATCCAAATAATAATGATGCAATTAATGCCGTTAACCATAAATCCGAAAATTGAAAATATGGTAATAAAAACTCAGCTATAGGTAAACTAAATGTAATCATTATGGGATATAATATAGCTCCAATCACTGTGTTCTTTGTTTTTTCTTTTCCTAGCAATATATAGCTAATTATAATTAATACAATATTTGATCCATAGATAAATGTTGTAGGATTAATTGGGGCTATTTCTGATACTACAATTGCTAAACCAGATACTCCTCCAATTACTAAATTATTTGGTAAAAAAAACAGGTTATAACATAATGCAAGTAAGAATACACTTAAAACAAATAAAACACCTCTAATGATAATTCCTTTGTTAATATCCTCAATCACAATAACACCAACCTCTATCTTATTAATTATAGCACTTTTTTTAATAAAATGTAATTGTTTTCATATAATTTTATTGAAAGGTGTGTAAAAATGAATGGAAATTATTTTCAAAATCCTACTTTTCCAATAAATCCTGAAGTAAATACAAATAACTTAGAAACTACACCGACGGCGCCTCTAATACCTCTTCCTGATGTACAGGTAAGTTACATAGAAAATATTTTAAGAGACAATAGAGGTAAAACTGTTAAAGCTTATGTATCTTTTTCAGATAGCGAAAAATGGAAAGATAAAGAGTTTATTGGAACAATTGAAGAAGCTAGTATAGATCATTTAATTATTAAAGATGCTATGAATGGAAGTTATTATTTAATAAAAATATTATATCTTGATTATATAGAGTTTATGGAGCCAATTATTTATAAAAGACCTAGATAGGTCTTTTTATATACAGTTTTTTGTAAATATTTACATGTAACAATTGTTATTTTTCTCTTTTTTTACTATAATTAAATTGATAGTGAGCTGATAGATTTGAAAAAAAGCGGCTTAATGGACGGAGCATTTATTGCTACTGCTGCCATTATTATTTCTAAAGTTATGGGAGTATTATATGTAATTCCCTTTTATTCTATTATAGGTGAACATGGAGGTTCACTTTATGGTTATGCCTATAATATATATAATTTATTTTTAATTATATCCTCTGCTGGTATACCACTTGCAATCAGTAAAATAACAAGTGAGTATAACGCTTTAGGTAAAACAAATGAAAAAAAATATATGTATAGTTATACAAAAAAAATAATATGGTTCTTTTCAATAGCTAGTTTTCTACTATGCTTTTTAGGAGCACCACTAATTTCTCAAGTTATTTTAGGAGATTTAACTGGAGGTAACACACTTGCTGATGTTACTTTAGTAATTAGATGTGTTTCTGTAGCTCTTTTAGTAGTTCCTCTACTAAGTATTTATAGAGGATACTTACAAGGTCATAAATATATTACTGATTCTTCACTTAGTCAAGTTATAGAACAAATTATTAGAATAGCTATTATATTAGCAGGTAGTGCAGTTGCTATTTATATATTCAAGTTACCTGTATCATACGCAGTAGGTCTAGCAATGTTTGGTGCTGCTGGTGGAGCTTTAATTGGTTATGTATATCTATCTATTAAAGCAAAAAAAATAGTAAATAAAGAAAAGGTTACTAATGTATCTCGTAAGGAAAAGAAAGAGATTAAAAGAAAACTTATACACTATGCTGTACCTTTTATAATAGTTAATGCTTCATTTTATCTTTATAGTACTACTGATATGATATTAATAATAAGAGTACTGGATCATCTTAATTTTAATGCTCACGATATAGAAACAATATCTAGTATATTTACTACATGGGGTATCAAACTTAACTCAGTAATTACTGCTATTGCTAGCGGTTTAGTAATAAGTTTAATCCCTACTATGGTAGCTTCCTTTGCAAAAGGGAATATGAAAGAAGTTAACTATCAATATTCTAAAGCATTTGATGTGTTAGTAATTGTAATATTACCTATATCTCTATTCTTTAGTATACATGCAACAGAAATATGGACTGCATTTTATGGAGAAAGTTATTATGGACCTATAGTATTTAGATTTTTATCTATCTTAGCATTTTTTGATAGTCTACATATTATTATAGGAAGTATATTACAAAACTTAAATAAAAATAAACTTATATATTTAAATATTATTATTGGGTTAGGATTGAATTTAATATTAGATATACCACTTATGTTATTATTTAATAAATTAGATATATATCCTTACTATGGTGCTATAGCCGCTACTTTAATAGCATATACAGTATCTACTGGTATAATTATGTTTAAACTAAAAAAAGAAATTAATATATCTTATAACTTAAAAAAAGTTGCAAAAAATATATTAATTACTATACTTTTATTAATACCTATTAACATATTTTTAGCTAGTTTAGTAACAGAGGTTTCTAACAGATTACATTTAGTATTATATTTGGGTTTATTTGGTTTAATATCATTAATTATTTATTATTTTATAAATAGAAAATTTTTAGGACAATTAGTAGGAAATAAATTCTTAAATAAAGTATTTAATTTCAAAAAATAGAAAGAGGTTTATATGAACGAATTAGTTATTATATTAATAGCAGTGGCTATTATAGGAAGTATTGGTATTTATTATGCTACGCTTTATAATAAACTACAACACTTTAAAAATAGAATGGATGCTAGTGAAAATACTATTGATGATAGTTTAAGAGAAAAATATGATTTATTATGCGATCTTAATAATGAAGTTAAGAGTGTTATTAAAGATAAAGATTATTTGAAAGAATTTATTGAAATTAAAAATACTAGAATTACAAACTATGATACAGATAGAAAATTAAGTGAAGCTTTTATTATAATAGATAAATTATTATTAGATAATAAAAAACTTAATACTAAAGAGTTTAATAAAAAAGTTGATAAAGTAAAAGCAATAGATGAAACATTAGTGGCTTCTAAAAGTTTTTATAATAAATATACTTCGGAACTAAATTCAGTAGTTAGAAAGTTTCCTTCTAATTTTATTGCTAAAATACATGGGTTTAAAATAAAGCCATACTTTGATAATAAAAACATGCAAGATGCAGTGATTGACGATTTTAAACTATAATTGCCAATCAATGCTTTGCATGTTTTTTTCTTTTAAAAATTTATTAGTTTTAGAAAATGGTTTCGAATTAAAAAAACCGTGTCTAGCAGAAAAAGGTGAAGGATGAGTTGATTCAATAACTAAATGTTTATCATTAGTTATTAACACTTTTTTCTCTTTAGCACTATTACCCCATAATATAAATACAACTGGTGTATCTTTTTTATTTATAGCACTAATAATTTCATTAACAAATATATTCCAACCTAATTTTTTGTGACTAAAAGGTGTATCTTTAACAACTGTTAAACAAGTATTTAAAAGCAGTACTCCTTCTTTAGCCCATTTAGTTAAATTACCATTAGTATTAACTATTTTAAGGTCATTTTCAAGCTCTTTAAAGATATTTTTAAGTGAAGGTGGTAATTTACCTTCTAAAATAGAAAATGCTAGCCCATGGGCTTCATTTTCCCCATGGTATGGATCTTGCCCTAAGATAACTACTTTGACATCTTTATATGGAGTTAAATTAAGAGCATTAAATATTAGATTTTTATCAGGATATATAATTTTTTCTTGATATTCAGCATTTATTTTATTATTTAGTTCTAAAAAATAATTACTATTTAAAATATCTTTTAATACTATATTCCAATCATTATTTATCATTTATGATATTCCTCATTATTAAGTATTTTAAAAGATCTATATATTTGTTCTAATAAGATACCCCTAAATAAACCATGAGGAAAAGTAAATGACGAAAAACTTATTAATTCTTTAGCATCTTTTTTTATTTCTTCTGAAATACCAAAAGATGATCCAATAATAAAGGTAATATTACTATTATAATTAAATATATTATCTATTTTTTTAGAAAAAGAAACACTATCATATGTTTTTCCATGAATATCTAATACTATATTATAATCGGATGTTTTTAATACTTTTCTTAAACTATCAGTTTCTTTTTCTATAGAATTTAAATCTTTAAGTTCTACTATTTCTATTTTATGATATTTTTTAATTCTACTGAAATAATCGTTACATAAATCTTCTAAGTATTTTTCTTTTATCTTTCCAAAACATATTATCTTAATCAATATACATTACCTCACTTATTTCATTTTGCTTAGCATAATCAAAGTTACTATATTTTATATTATGTTCTTCTAGTACTGCTTTAACAGTTTCTAAAGCTAAATCCGGTGTGTTATTTTCTTCACTTAAATGTATTAACATAATTTTTTTAGTATTAGGCCCTATTAATTTAGTTAAATAGTACCCCGCTTGATTATTAGATAAGTGACCTTCATCACTTATAATTCTTTTTTTAGTAAACTCTGGATAAGAACAATTCCATACCATTTCCACATCATGATTACTTTCCATTAAAAATAGATCACTATTTTTATAATATTTAAAATCTTTTGCTTTTAAGTATCCAGTATCTGTTATTAATGAAATCTTTTTATTATTATAACCAATTACATAATTCATTGATTCAGTTGCATCATGACTTGCTACTAAAGGATTAATTATTATATTATCTATATCAACTTCTTTATCAATAAAACTAACATTTGTATAAAAGCTTATATCTTCAAGTTTATTATATAAATTTTTTGTTATATATAATTTAGCATTACTTTTTTTCAGAACATTTTTAAGTGCAGATACATGATCAACATGATCATGCGTTATAAATATATAGTTTATATCGGTTATATTAACATTTATTAGTTCTAATGCATTTGTTATATATTTTAGTGTTTTACCGCAATCAAAAAGGAATTTAACATTATTTATTTCAATATATGTTGAATTTCCTTTTGAGCCACTACATAAAGTGCAAACTTTCATTATGAACCATAAATTAATTTATGAACATTATAATATACTACATTAACGCCTGCATAAGGTTCTCCTAAAGAAAAAGCTAAGTGTAAGTGGGCTCCAGTAGACCATCCAGTATTACCCATTTGACCTATTTGTTGTCCTCCACTTACAGTTTGTCCTACATCTACTTTAAGCGAGCCTTTCACCATATGTAAATAACTTGAATAATAATTATTTCCATGATCTATAACTACATAAGTACCACTTGTCCATCTACTACATTTATTATATCCACAGTATTCTGCTGCTTGAGTTACTACACCATCTGCTATGGCATATACTGATGATCCTTCACCTGTACCAGAATAATCTGTCCCAAGGTGTAAATCTCCCCATCTATATACCCCGAATGGACTTGTTACCCTCGCTCCACTAGGAAGTGGTGAATAGAAGTTTATATTGACAGTAAGCGATGATCCCACTGAACTACTTCCGCCTCCAGCAGAAGGTCCTTTAGTAGTTACTTGATCAACTGGCTCCCTTATTACTTCACGTTCTATTGTATCAACTGCTTGTGACTCCTGACCATTTGTTACATAATATTCTTCAGTAATTTTATCTATACCAGTAACTCCTGGAGTAGTTACTTGTGATGAACCATAACTAAGCGTATTATCAGTAACAGTTTTCTTTAAGTAATCAACATCAGCTTCATAAACTCTTCTAACTTGGTATACAAAGTTAAGAAGCGGATCTGTAAGTGCTATAAACACTTCTTCTCCTTCAAGCAAAAGAGTACTTTCATCTTGGTATATCGGATTAGCTATTAAAAATTCTTGTGTACTTAGTTTATTATCACTTGCTATATTTATTATTGTATCCCCAGTTTTTACAGTATGTGTTTCTATTTGTGCGTTTGAGCCGAATAATAAATATTGAGTTAATTCAGATTCAGAAGTATATATTTTACTATCTTCACTATCATACTCTATTTTAGCACTAACATAATCTTCTTTAATTGATATATTTTCTAAGAAATACATCGAATTAATGATTTCTCCTTCATCTACTATTTCGTCTTGGTTATCATTAATGTAAGCAGTATATTTTTCTTCATCTATAAATGCTTTAACTAATGAATCTACGGCACTATTAAATAACTCTTTATCAAGTAAATGAATATAAATATTTTCAGCAACAGCTCCATCAGAAGATTCAGGAGGCTTAATGGTAACAGTATACCCTTTTACTGTAAAATCACCATTTTCTTCTATTAATTTATATATTTCTTCAACTTCTGTTGTCTTATCATAGTATGTATTTACTTTTACCATTTCAAAATCCGCAGGAGGATATACATTTTCTACATTATATTTGTCTTTTATATCTTCTTGCTCTTTATTAATTAATTCATATAATTCATTATCATCTTCAATGTATCCTAAAACTTCACCACTTAAATATACTTTATATAAAGTATTAATATTAGTTTCTTTGTTATCATAGATAAAACTAATAGTGTATAAACCTATTACTATAATTGAAATTAATATTGAAATAAAATACCCTTTTTTATTCATTATGCACCTTCTTCTTTTGTTTTAATAACATTTTTAAAAGATCCCGTTGGTAAATCAAATAATAAATCAACTGTTCCGTTACTTCCCTTTCTATGTTTTGCAATTACTAGTTCTGCTGGAACTATTTTATTATTTATATCTTTCTTTTCATAATAATCTTTTCTATTAACAAATAATACCATATCGGCATCTTGTTCTAGTGAACCTGACTCTCTTAAATCTGCTAACATTGGTTGATTATTTTCTCTTTTTTCTGCTGTTCTTGATAACTGCGATAATGCAATTACTGGAACATTTAATTCTAGAGCCATCATCTTAAGACTTCTTGATATTTCAGATACTTCTACTTGTCTAGATTCTACTCTTCTATTACCAGAAGATACTAATTGTAAGTAGTCAATTAATACTAAGGCTAAACCTTTTTCACTATTAGCAAGTCTTCTACATTTAGCTCTTATATCAGATGCAGTAATACCTGCATTATCTTCTATAAATATGTTTGTTTCTCCTAATTGGTTTAATGCTTCATTATATTTTTTCCAATCATTTTCTTGCATATTACCTGTTGCTAACTTATATGAATCTATTTGACCAATAGACGCTATCATTCTATTAACTAACATTTCTGCTGGCATCTCTAAGTTAAATATAGCAATTGCTTTTTCTGTAGTAGCAGCTGCAAATGTAGCCATATTAAGTGATATAGCAGTTTTACCCATCCCTGGTCTAGCAGCAAGTATAATAAGCTCACCACCTTGAAACCCTGTTGTGATTTTATCAAAATCATAAAAGCCAGTTTCAAGCCCAGTAATTACCTTCTTAGATCTTGCTAATTCTTCTAACTTTTCTTGAGCTCTTCTTAAAACTTCATGTATTGGCATAAATTCACCAACAGATCTAGCTCTTGCTACATTAAGTATATTCTTTTCAGAAGATTCAAGTAACGTGTTAACATTTTCTTCTTCATAAGATGATGTAACAATGTCTGTTGCTACTTCTATTAAATTTCTTCTAATTGAGTTATCTTTAACAATTTTCATATAATGTTCTAAATTAGCACTAGTAACTACAGAGTCAATAACTTCTGTTAAATAATCGAGTCCAATTTCATTTAATTTCTTAAGTTTATCTAATTCATTTTTAACTGTTGTAATATCTATAGGAATATTTACTTTATGTAAGTCACATATTACATTAAATAATACTTTATTTCTTTCATCAAAAAAATTGTCAACAAACATGTCTTCACATATTTTATCAACATCATAACTATTTAAGAATGCAACCCCTAAAACACTCATTTCCGCTTCAATATTTGCAGGCATTCTTCTAGCCATAATTTCTCCTATTTTTCTAATACAATTTTAACATTAAATATAACTTCTTTATGTAGTTTTATTTCTATATTATGAGTACCTAGTGTATCAATATTATTCTTAATATTAATACATTTTTTATCCACTTCATAACCTAAAGTTTTAAATTTATCACTTATTTGTTTACTACTTATTACACCGAAGACTTTATCTTCTTTACCAGTTTTAACCTTAAATTTATATTCTTTATCTTTTAATTTGTTTTTTATAATAGTAAGCTTTTCAACTAAAGCCTTTTCTTCATTATTTTTATTAGTAATTGAAGTATTTAGTATCTCGCTACTTCTCTTAGAATATGCTACTGCTAATTTATTTTTTATTAAAAAATTATTAGCATATCCATCACTTACATCAATTACTTGATCTTTTTTTCCCTGACCTTTTACATCTTTGAGTAAAATTACTTTCATAACTCCTCCTTTTTGTATGATTATTATATCATGTATAAACATCAATTACAAATTAAAAAATAGAACCAAAGTTCTATTTTATCCTCGATATAATTGCTTTAGCAAGTATATCCGCGTTTAACGCCTTCTTCTTAAAATTACTAAATACATTCAAGTATAAACTAGGATCTAAAAGTTCAGTTTCCAAACAGTAATACTTATCATTATCTTTAATAAAATCTATTCTTAAAAATAAATAATTTTTATATAATTTAGAAATAGAGTTTCCTACTTCTACTAATTTACTATCTACTTCATTAAGCAAAGTTACTTTTTTTAACCCAGTAATAACTCCTGAATCTCTTAATGTAGCATATTTAAACTTGCCGTCTATATACACAAGTGAGTATTCTCCATTTTTAGCACCTTCTAAAAATGGTTGTAACATTAACTCAGTATTTTCTTTATAACTAGTATTTATAATTGATTTTATATCTTCATTTTTTGAAACTATAGTAATATTTTTACCACTAGCAGAAATTACTGGTTTTATAACCATTTTATTAGAATAATTATTTAAATCGTTTAAGTTACTACTATTTACAAACTCTGTATTTATTACAGGCATTTTAGCGTCATTTAAGATATTATACTGTTTTAGTTTATCATAGTTATCAGTTATTAATTCTAAGTTATTAAACACTTTTATATTATTATTTCTTAGGTTACTTAAAAATTTATTAAATAAATCTATATTATCATGATAACCCCAGATAGTTCTTATGACAACTGCATCATACTTTGTATAATCATTTTCTTCTTCATAACAAAGTACTTTTACATTAACATTATTTTTAAGTAGGCTATAGATAAGTAAATTATTTTCCATTAAATTATCTTTAGTATTTAAAGACGTTATTATAGCTACATTATATTTTTTGTTAACAAATAGTTTTAATATATTTATTCTTAATTTTAATACATATAATTTTAATTTAGTTCTCATTTTAACTCTCTTATTACTTTATTCATGTTTTTCATATTAATAATCATTTTATCTTTATCTATTACAAAGTTTATTCTAGCTACTATTTCATCTTCATATGGCCATGCCATACTTATACCCATGATATATTTAAGTTTAGTTTTAGAATATATATATTTAAGCATTGTATAATCATCTTTAATAGTTTCATTACCATATTTTTTACCTTTAAGTTTAGTAAAGTCTATAATTGTAAAGAAACCTGAATCAGGAACTGTGTTTTTTCTTACATTAACACCTGGTATACCCGCTAATACATATTTAAGCTCTTTTTCATCTTTAATATATTTTTTAATATCTTTAGTTATTTTACTACGTAATTTATTATTTTTAACAGAATCTATACCTAGCACTAAAGCTTCAAATAATTGATATCTATACTTATATGCTGGTATCAATTTACTAAAGTATCTATTATATTTTCTATATCTACTTTTAGACCCATTAAATGCCCCACTGGCAGCACTTACTTGCAGCACTGGCATTGATACTAATTGTTGGTATAAAGAGTCATTAAGACCTCTTAAAATAGGTTTAGGACCAAATACTACTCCTGATCTAAAACTAGCAAGACCATAAGCTTTAGATATACCAAATAGTGATATAGTATTATTAAAATATTTTTTATATTTAGCCATAGGAAGCGCTATGTTGTTAGGATTAAAGTTTAAATCTCTATAGATTAAATCATCTATTACAAATACACCTTTTTCTAGACATACATCTCCTATTGCTTCTAGTAAGTGTTTATTTTCATTACCCATTACTTTACCTATTGGATTATGTGGATTCATATTTAAAAACGCTACTACTCTAGGAGTATAATCTAATTTATTTTTAAACTTCTTAACTAACTTTTTATTTATTTCATCTATTTTATTTTCTAAATCTTTACTATTAACATAGAAGTCATCTTCTTCTTTTAAATCTAGTATTTCAACTCTAGCATTGTATCTTTCTGATTCTATAGCAAATAAACCATAATTAGGTCCAGTAAGTAAGATTACATCTTCAGGTCTAGCTATTAACTTAATTATATGTGCATATGCTTGAGATGTAGAGCATGTAAATGCTACATTATCAACACTTATTCCATCATATCCTGAAGAGGGATTTATATCAAAACCTTCTTTAATTAAATATTCTATAAATTTTTTTCTATGTCTTACATTTCCTACAGTATCTGGATATAAATATAAATTTCTTTTAAGTAAATTAAATCTTACAGAAGAAATACATGGTTTAAATGGTTTCCATCTTAGAGGAGTTCCTCCTTGAAAATTATTATATTCTGTTATATATCTAAGATTAGGATCACCATACTGATTTACTTCATAATTAAAATAATTATAAGCATCTTCTATTTTACCTATTGCCGGTCCAAATTTGTCTCTATCTAATCTTTTACCTACACTTCTTTTTGATTTTAATATTTCAGGCTTTACTTTACCAAGTTCAATCATGGCTTTTGAAAAATTAGCTTCATCATATGAACCTGATTCTGTTAAGTAATCCCACTTAATAACTTCTTTAATTTTATTTTTTAATTTACCTACCATCTTTAAATACCTTCCATTTATTTATTTTATCATAATATAATTTAAAAATAAATTATATACCTTGTTCGTCGTTTATTTCTCCTACTATTTCTTCTAATATATCTTCCATAGTAACAATTCCAATAATTGTATCTTCTTCATATACTAATGCCATATGCTTCTTACTTTTATTCATTTTAATAAAAGCCTTATTAATAATATCTTCACTAGATATTATTAATGGTTCTTGCATTAAACTAGTTATACATTCTTTTTCATTTAATAAATTTTTAATTAAATCTTTTACATGTAATATTCCTACTATATTACTTTTAGTATTATCATAAAGAGGAATTCTACTATATTTATAACCTTTATTTTTTAAAGTAACAACTGTTTCCTTAATACTTAAATCAGATTTCAACATAAATACTTTATCTTTTGATACCATAATATCTTTAATTAATATATCATTAAATTCTAAAACGTTATTAATTAAATCATGTTCATGTTTATTTATAGCACCTTTCTCTTTTCCCTGACTAATAATCATTCTTATCTCTTCTTCAGTTATGTGCTCTTCATCTTTTTCTGCTACACCAAATAATTTAGATATACCATTTGTTATATTTGTTAGCAAATATACAAATGGCTTAAATAATACTTCTATAACAACTATTATGTTAATAACTTTATAAGCTATTTTTTCATCATGCTTCATAGCTATTCTTTTAGGAATTAGTTCTCCAAATATTAACATAAAAAATGATAATATTATAGTAATAACTATTATAGATACTGCATTCCATGTATCAATAGTTATTGATGGAAAGATATCATATAGAAATGGAGCTAGCCTTTTAGCAAAGGCTTCTGATGCAAAAGCAGATGATAAGAAACCTGCTAGCGTTATTCCTATTTGTATTGTAGCTAAAAATTGACTTGGTTTATTAAGCAGTCTCATTATTTCTTTAGCTTTCTTATTACCTTCATTTGCTTTTGTTTTTATTTTATAATCATTTAAGGATATAAATGCTATTTCAGATGATGCAAAAAAAGCATTTAATATTGTTAAAATTACTAATAATATTATTTGTGTTATCATATTTACCTCTTATTAAATTATAACATAAGATTAGGCTATTGCATAAAAAAACCTTATGTTATCTAACATAAGGTATTAAAGCCATAAATCTTGAATGTTTGATTTGTGTAGCTATATGTCTTTGGTGTTTTGCGCAAGCACCTGTCATTCTTCTAGGTAATATTTTACCTTTCTCATTAATGTATTTATTTATAATCATTACATCTTTGTAATCAACGCTTTTTCCTGCACACATTTGACATATTTTTTTCTTTTTTCTATAAAATTCTGCCATGTTTATCTCCTTTCTTAAAATGGTAAATCATCGCTAGAAAGAGTTATTTCTTCACCGAATTCTTTATATGGGTCTTCTGAAACATCTACAGTTGGTGCACTAGGTGCATCAAACGATGGCATATCAAAGTTTCCTTGGTTTGAATTATTACTTCCACCAGATCCACTTCCTACGAATTCAAAACTTTCCACTACTACATCAGTTGTGTATCTTTTAATACCATCTTTTTCGTAGCTACCATTTTGTATTCTACCAGTAACAAGTGCTTGACTACCTTTTCTAAGGTATTTACTTATTACACCTGCTTGATTTCCGAAAGCAACACAGTTAATAAATTCCGCATTTCTTTCCCCATCACGAGATTGTCTATCACTATTACAAGCTAGTGAAAATCTTGTTATTTCTAAGTTTCCTGAACTCATTCTTGATTCAGGATCCCTAGTTAGTCTTCCCATTAAAATAACTTTATTCATAATACTCTCTTTCTTAGTCTTCTAATCTAATAACTAAATGTCTTAATATATTTTCATTTATTAAACATTTTCTATCAAATTCAGTCATAACTTCATTTGAAGCTTCAACTATCATTAAGTAATAAGCTCCATTAAGTTCTTTCTTAATTTCATAAGCTAATTTTTTCTTACCTAAATCTTTGAATTCAATAACTTTACTTTTACCATTAATTAAACCTTTAGTTTGATCAGCTATCTTCTTAATAGCATCATCTTCCATATTAGTTTTAACGATAAACATAATTTCATATTTATTCATCTTAACACCTCCTCACGGTCTATATACGGCTCTATATAAATTATAGAGCAAGGAGTAATTTAATACTCGCAAGTATTATAACAAAATATACATACTATGTAAAGAAAAAAGACTATGAAAAATCATAGTCAAATTTAGTTTATGGAGATACTATAATTGTTACTCCATGAGGCACTGCGTTTGTTTCTAGCCAAGTTTTATCAGCATCATTTTTTACATACACGTTTGTGTTAGGTGTAAATAAAGTATAAAGCATGGAATTATCATTTGTAACATTTGTAAAGTCAAATGACGTTAAATTTATCATGGTTGCTGATGAATTTTCAAACATATAGCTCATGGTTGTTACGTTACTTGTATCAAAATTACTTAAATCTAATGTTGAAACTGCTGAATTAGAAAACATAGATCTCATAGTTGTTACACTACTTGTATTAAAACTACTTAAATCTAGGGTTGTGGCTGCTGAATTAGAAAACATATCTGACATACCCGTTACTTTACTTGTATCAAAACTACTTAAATCTAGGGTTGTGGCTGCTGAATTTTCAAACATAGACCACATAGTTGTTACGTTACTTGTATCAAAATTACTTAAATCTAGAGTTGTGGCTGCTGAATTTTCAAACATAGATCTCATAGTTGTTACACTACTTGTATTAAAACTACTTAAATCTAGGGTTGTGGCTGCTGAATTAGAAAACATATCTGACATACCCGTTACTTTACTTGTATCAAAACTACTTAAATCTAGGGTTGTGGCTGCTGAATTTTCAAACATAGACCACATAGTTGTTACATTACTTGTATCAAAGCTAGTTAAGTCTAATGTTGAAACTGCTGAATTTTTAAACATAGATCCCATAGTTGTTACGTTACTTGTATTAAAACTACTTAAATCTAGGGTTGTAGCGGATGAATTAGAAAACATGTTACTCATGCCTGTTACTTTACTTGTATCAAAATTACTTAAATCTAGGGTTGTGGCTGCTGAATTAGAAAACATTTCTGACATACCCGTTACTTTACTTGTATCAAAACTACTTAAATCAAGTGTTGTTGCAGACGATCTATAAAACATGGCGCTCATATTTGTTACACGACTTGTATCAAAATTACTTAAATCTAGGGTTGTAGCGGATGAACTAGAAAACATAGAACTCATATTTGTTACACGACTTGTATCAAAATTACTTAAATCTAGGGTTGTAGCGGATGAATTAGAAAACATAGCACTCATATTTGTTACACGACTTGTATCAAAATTACTTAAATCTAGAGATGTTGCGGATGAGTCATAAAACATACGATTCATATCTGTTACACTACTTGTATTAAAACTACTTAAATTAAGAGTTGTTGCAGACGATCCATAAAACATGGCACTCATATTTGTAACTTTACTTGTATCAAAACTACTTAAATCAAGAGTTGTTGCAAATGATGCATAAAACATTAATGACATGTTAGTTACAAAACTAGTATCAAGTGCACTTAGCCCAACAATTTCATTTGTAGTTGGAGAAATAAACATTCCGTTCATATTAATGACATTTTCTGTATCAAGATCGCTTAAATCCATCTTTGTTGCTTTGTCTACAAAAAAAGCCCCACTCATATCTATCACATTACTAGTATCTACGTAATCAGACATATTAATATAATCAACGTTAGAAAAATAATTATTTTTAAGAGAATTCATTAAATCTATATATTCCACTAGATTTTTATCGATTTTAAAATATTCTGAACATTCTTCAGTAGAAACTTCCGTCGCTGAACAATACGCACTTATTTCCCTATTTGTAAGCGAGCCTGGAATATACTGACCATATTCATCATAATATCCATAATATGCTCCTAGTTTCAGCGAAGCATTTAAATAAGTCACATAATCTCTATTATCAAGTTTATAAAACACTACATCCCCATTTGATTGAATGTGTAGTATTCTACCATCTGTAGGATGATCTTCTACATATGCTAATACTTCTTTTGAGTTCGGATTTGCTGATACATCCCATTTAAGAGTTGCTGTATCATAATCTGCTGATTGCACATTTGAAAATCTCATCTCATCTATAAGTGGTGATGATTCTGTTCTTATTTCTGCTATAGTTGTAGAAAAATCAGCAGCTGACATTATTTCATTTAAAAGCACATTGTGTCTTTGCGACATCTCAAAACTAACTTTAATTAAACTATCTGCATTAGCTCCTTGGTCTGTATCTAGATTTATTATATTTAGTTTTATTGTCCAAGTTTCTGTAGTACCATTTACTGAATCTGTTGTTGATATATCGTTTGCTAAATCAACTGTAAATCTTCCTACTTTATTTGTTATATCAAATCCTGATATTGTTGTATCATTAACTGTATCAGTTACTGTTACCCACTGCAGGCCATCTATATTTGTTATTTTATTATTTTCATTATCAAATATTTCTACAACTAACTCAGGCTTTTTATCTGGTGTAGTATATGAAAAATCATTATAATCAATATTTAAATAGATATTATAATTACCATAAGCTTCATTTGTAGTTTCATTTGCTATTATAGTTGCACTACTTGTTGTTTCTCCAAATATAGAGCCCATTCCTTCTCCTAAATTAGATGAAGAAAAAACTAGATTTAAAGGATCACCATGAGTAAATATAATTTTATCTAATGAATCTCCTGTAATACTTACATCTGTTTTAGTAGGATCATCATAAAGTGGCGCTAGATATGCATAAGTCACAGTAAAAGCCAGCAATAACATTATTGCTGTTCCTATCACAAGTAAAAGTCTATTTCTTCTATTACTTAGTAATTTTTTCATATCTTTACCTTGTACTAATTATAATATTTTATGATGAAAAAAGCAAGTAACATTACATGTTTAAAAAACAGAATAATCAATACATTTTAATTGACTTAAAGTAAATTGATTTGTTATAATTTATTTAAGGATTTACTTAAATTAAGTGCTTGCCTCCTATTTTCGAGTTTACTCTGAAAGGAGGCTGATATTATGAAAAGAAATGATATGTTAATATTATTTTTAATTATAATAATTTTATTCTTAATAGCCTCTTTATATAAAGCTATATAATAAAAAAACAGCACTTAATTCACATTTGAATTAAGTGCACAACCATAAGGGCAAGTACTTATATCAAGTTTAAGTACTTCCTTTTTTATTGTATGTAAGTTTTTCTTACGTATTCATCTTATCAAAAAATTTACTTTTTGTCAAACAAGTAAGTCTTATACATTAAATCTAAAGTAACAGATGTCACCATCTTGCATTAAATATTCTTTACCTTCAATTCTTAACTTGCCTGCTTCTTTTACCTTAAGTTCTGAACCAAACTCCTCAAAATCGCTAAAACTAGTTACTTCTGCTCTAATAAAACCTTTTTCTATATCAGAATGAATTGTTCCAGCACATTCAGGTGCTTTATCACCCTTTTTAAAAGTCCAAGCTCTAACTTCTTTTTCACCAGCTGTAAAAAATGTTGCTAGTCCTAGTAAATCATAGCTTGCCATAATTAAATTATCTAAACCACTATTTTCTATACCAATCTCTTTTAGGAATACTGCTTTTTCCTCATTTTCAAGTGAAGCTAAATCAGCTTCTAACTTAGCACACATAACTATTACTTTAGCATTTTCTAAATCAGCAAATTCTTTTACTTCTTTAGTATATTTATTATCACCAGCTACTACAGATTCTTCATCTACATTTGCAGCATAGATAACTTTCTTTTCAGTTATAAAATTAAAATTTTTAACTATCGCATGTTCTTCTTTAGTAACTTCTAAACTTCTTATAGGTTTATTTTCTTCTAGAGTAGTTTTAAATCTTTTTAATATTTCATATTCTTTTATCGTTTCTTTATCATTAGTAGTCGTAGCTTTTTTTTCTATCTTAGATATTCTATCAGATATTATTTCTAAATCAGCTAATATTAATTCAGTATTAATAATCTCTATATCTTTTAAAGGATGCGGTTTGCCTGTAACATGAGTTATATTATCATCTTCAAAACATCTAACAACATGTACTATTGCATCTACTTCTCTTATATGAGATAAGAACTTATTACCAAGCCCATCTCCTTTAGAAGCTCCTTCTACTAATCCCGCTATATCAATAAATTCAAAAGATGTAGGTACACTTGATTTTGGATTATAAATACTATTTAAATATTCTATTCTAGCATCCGGTACAAATACTATACCTACATTTGGTTCTATAGTTGCAAATGGATAATTTGCAGCTAAAATATTCTTTTTTGTTATGGCATTAAAAAGTGTAGACTTCCCTACATTTGGAAGTCCCACTATACCTGCTTTTAAACTCATTTTAATTCCCCCTTATAAAGCTACTGATCCACCAATACCTAGTGGAATATTAGTAATATAAAATATTATTATTACAAGTAATATTAATACAAATGCAGCCAGTGCATAAGGCACTTGCATTTTTATTGCACTAAATACTGAAATACTTTTAGAACTTTGATTATATTTTTCCATAAATGCTAAATATACTACAAAGTATGATAATAAAGGCGTAATACCCATTGATACAGATTCACCAAGTCTAAATACTAATTGAGCAAATTCGGGTGATAAATTTGTATTCATAAATGCCGGCACAGCTGCAGTTGCTATAATCGGCCACTTTGTAAGCGCTGATGGAACAAATATTGTTGATATAATAGATATCAATAATAATAGTATTACTAGAGGTAATCCTGTAAATGATGTTTCTGCTATTATGCTTGTAAGATATACTACTAGTGTATTACCTATATTAGTTTGTTTAAAAATACTTATTAATAATGATGCTCCAAATATTAATAAAAGTGTTTTACCAATTCCATCTAGTGAATAACCTAAGCCTTCTACAACATCTTTATTATTTTTAATTGAACCAGACCCTAACCCAAAAGCAAATCCTAATATAACAAAGAACATTGCTATAATGAAGACAAAGCCATTAGAGAAAAATGATTCATAACTAAATAATTTATCTATATATAATATTTGTGAATTATCTAGTAAGTTACCTGAAAATGGTAACCCTGGTATAATATTATATAAAATTATAACTAAATAAAGTATACCAGCTATAATTGAAAATATCATACCTCTTAATTCTTTTCTAGTAACAATATCCTCTATTAGTTCTGACTCTTTAAATTCATACTTAGGCATTTTCTTTGCAACATAGTTTTCTGTTATTCTAGTTAATACAAATGCTAAAGCAAATATTAATAATAAACTAATAATTGAAAAAGCAGTTATATTTATTGCATAAGATGAAAATGCGCCAGCTATTGAAGTTGTTGTAGCAGTTAATCTTGAATCAATTGCTGTAAATATTGGCGATAGCCCGCTACCAACTGTTAGAGCTCCAAATGAGGCTATAATTCCTATAAAAGGATTTCTTTTTCCGTAAAAGAAAAATAGTGCTGTAAGTGGTATAAAAATAATATATGCTAAGTCTCCAATGATACTTGCAAATAAACATATTAATATTATTACAAAGGTTATAGTAGTTTTCTTAGCCTTTTTGGTAAGAAGGGTAACGGACGTCTCCATGAAACCTGTTTTATCCATTATACCTATTCCTATTAAAATTATTATTAAATTAATTAGTACCGTAAAGTTTGCAAAGTTAGCAACTGACTCAGTAAATATATATTTTAAACCTGATAAGTTTACCATTGAATTAACTGATTCTGTTATTGGTGAGTAGTCTTTCGTAATTTCAGAATATACTGTATATGTTGATTGAGCATTAAATAGAGCAAATAATAAACTTGCTGCTAAAACAATACCACATAATAGTACATAAGTTATTACTGGATGTAATCCAACAAACTCTTTAACTCTCTTTTTCTTCACTATTTATCACCTTCTTTAATTTTTTCATAAATTCAAGTCGATCCATCATTATTTCACGTCCACAATTATCACATTTGATTTTAATATCAACACCTACTCTTGTTATTGTCCAAAGATTCGTTTGACATGCATGGCCCTTTTTCATAATTACTTTATCTTCTAAATTTATTTTATTGTTCATTATTCTTCATCAACCTTTATATTCATAAGTTCAAATAATCTATTTAAATCTTTTTTATTCGCGAATTTAATTTCTATCTTATTTTTACTTATTTTAACTTTTTCCCCTAAAAAATCACTCATGATTTTTTCATATAATTGAAAATTTTCACCCACAGCACTAGTTGATATTTTACCAGCACTTGGTTTTTCATTAAGTAATCTTTCTAAATCATGAACACTAATATTTTCATTAACTATTTTATTAGCATATAATATTATTGTTTCTTCATCTTCTAATTTACTAAGAGCTTTAGCATGACTCATTGATAACTTTTTAGTTTCCACTAATTTTTTTACTTCGTTAGGTAATTTTAATAAACCTAATAAATTAGTTACATAACTTCTAGATTTACCAAATCTTTTAGAAAACTCTTCTTGAGTAATCCCTTTTAATTTTATGATTTGATTTATTGAATTAGCAACTTCTATAGGATTTAAATCTTCTCTTTGTACATTTTCAAGAAGAGCTATTTCCATCATTTCTTCATCTGTAAATTCCTTAATAATAGCAGGTATTGTTGTTTTACCAGCTAGTTTAGATGCCTTACATCTTCTTTCACCAGCTATTAATTCATAACCTTTTACACTCTTTTTAACTATAACAGGTTGTATAACTCCAAATTCTTTAATAGATTCTGATAATTCTAAAAGAGCATTTTCATCAAATACTTTTCTAGGCTGATAAGGATTACTTCTAATATCTGATAAATTTATTTCAGTTACATCTTTTGCTGTCGCTTCTTCAACAATAGTATTTTCTACTGTTTCAAAGTTTATTGCATTGTTAGCAAATAATTGTTCTAGACCTTTGCCTAAAGCTTTTTTCTTATTGTCCATTTCTATCAATCACTTCCTTTGCTAAATTTGAATATGCTTCACTAGCTCTACTTGTTGGATCATATTCATTTATTGGTTTCCCATGACTTGGAGCTTCTACTAATCTAACAAGTCTTGGAATAATTGTATTAAATACTTTATCTTTAAAATATTTTCTTATTTCTTCTACTACTTCTAATGCTATATTTGTTCTTCCATCAAACATTGTTAATAGTACACCTTCAATTCTTAAATTAGGATTCATATTAGATTGTACCATTATCACTGAATTAAGCAGTTGTGTTATACCTTCGAGCGCGAGAAATTCGCACTGCACTGGAATTATTACCGAATCACTAGCTACTAACGCATTCATAGTTGCAATTCCTAGTGAAGGTTGGCAATCTATTATTATGTAATCATAATTATCTTTAATGCTTTCTAGCATTATTTTTAATTGGTCATTTTGTCTGAATTCGCCATCTTCTAACATTTTTTTTACAAATTCCACATCTACACCTGCTAAATTAAGTGTAGATGGTATGATACTTAAGTTTTTAAAACTTGTTTTTTTAATACCTTTTTTTATTTCTGCTTTACCAGTTATAACTTCGTAGATATCTATATCAAAATCAGAAGATGATAAACCTAACCCTGTTGTAGCATTACTTTGAGGATCCATATCTAATATTAATACTTTTTTACCATACTGACCTAAAGCAGCTGCTAAATTTATGCTAGTGGTAGTTTTACCAACTCCACCTTTTTGATTAACTAATGAAACAACTTTAGACATTTCTACACTCCTTAATACTGACACACAATATGTATTAATATTTTATCATAATTAGATGGTTATTAAAAGAAAATTTTATTTGTTTTTCGGAAAACTTTTGCTGTAAAATCATTACATTTTAATAGACATTAACTTTACAAAAAAACCAAAGGTTTACTTTGGTTATATTATCTATTTTTTAATTTTTCATCATATTGCTTTAGGAATATTTCTAATTGATCATTACTTAGTTCTGTATTATTTTTTAAAATATATAATTTTTCTAAAAGATCACTTAGTATTTCTTTTTGCATTTTACGACTATGAGCGTTCTTAATACCTACTCCCGCTGCTAAACCATTAAGTGTACTTACTGGGTATAATAGTGGATTAGTAATAGATAATGCCAGAAATATAGTAGCCGCCACAATATTACCTACTGTTGCTTTGCTATATCCACTTTCTTCTGCTGATACTTGATCCAACCCTGATTTGATTTTACTAATTGTCCATTCAATATTTTGCTTTGGCATTATATAGTCTAGTTTTGTTATTACATCATTATATATATCTATATTTTTCATAGTACTCCTCTATAACTTTATAGTCTTTCTAACTCTACTTTCATTTAATTCATGATTAAGTAAATCAATTACTCTTACTATTTCATCTCCAAGAATATCATTTACATCAAATCTATTAGTATAAGCTGCTATAATAATTTCTTGTAATAGTAATCTATAATAATTATTAACTGGTTTAAAAATATCTACTTTATAAGAATCCAGTGAAAAGTGTTGTTTCTTTTGCATACTAAAGTATGCATAATTATCATCTTCTACTATTGCTTGCACTACTTTTTTTGCATCAACTTTTTCTAATTTAATTAATATGTGATTAATTAAAGTAATTAAGTTATATTTATTATTAACATCTCTTGAATCTTGCACTCTATATATTAAAGGAATTTCTTTTTCAGATAATTTCTTTTCAATATAATCACTAGCCATTGTTAATATGTTTTCTTCTGCACTTAAATCATTTTGAAATAATTTATTAAATGATTTAAATGCACTATCATTATCAATGATATCATCTACTTGTACTAAAGTTTTTCCTACTTTATATCCTATTATATTTTTATCTTGCGATATAATAAATTCAAAAAATATTGTAGGTTTATAATCAAATTGATTTAAGTTTACACTTCTTTTATATTCATCATTATCTAAATAACTGCATTCAGCAGGATTTTTTTTCATTTCATCATATACTTTAGACATTTGATCAATGTGACAAGTTGCATCTGAAACAAAGATAGTTAATTTAAGATCCCCTTCTTCAGTTGTTACTAAAGAATATACTTTATTATTATAAAATTTATCCCCTTTAAAACTGTATACCGGACTTTCCGTATATTTTGTTTTAAGTGTATGATGAGGATAGAAAAATTTCTCTAAGTCATCAACCTCTTCTTTAACAACTTGTTCTTTTACTAATAAACTTTCTAGTAGTTTATAGTATTTATCTGCTTCATGAGGTTTTCTTTTTAATAAAGAAGAAACATAATCTTGAAGTTTATTTTGAAGTTCAATATATTCTTCATCATCTAATTTCATTTTACCATTTACAAATATTTTAATTACTTTAGCATAAAATTCTTTACGTATAAATACAGAAGTTTGATTTCTTATTTCTGTATCAATACTAGCAAAAAGTAATTCAAGTAAATCAAATATAAAATGTTTATCATCAGTTCCTCTAATGTTATATACATCAAATGAATAATCATTTTTTATTATTATATTTCTAATGACTTCATAGTTTTGATCACTTTTCATTAGCTCTAAAATAATTAAAACCATTGGATTTATTTCTTCTTTAACTTCATTATCTTTACTTTTGTATTGTTTTAAGAATCTATTTATATTTAAATAAAATTGACCATCAATTTTATTACCATAATTTTTATTAATTGTTCTAATAAAATTGATAGCATAAAGAGAACTCTCATCTTCATCTTGTTTATATCTAGTAATTATTTCATTTATTATTAGTAATAAATATCTTTCATTATTTACTAAATCTGAATTACAAATATTTTTATATAATGTTACTAGTTTTAATTGACTTAATTCTTTATAACCATTATTTTCAAATACAGATGTATCAACTTTAATTTTTTCTGGAGCTAATTTTATCTCTTTTTTTGATAAGGCTTTATATTTTTTTAGTGCCGATATAATTTCATTTACTTTCTTTAATTTTTCTGAAGTTTCACCAATAGATAGATTAATTTTAGTAATTTCATCATTTTCTTCTAATATTTTAGCTATTTTAAGATATTCATTATAAAGTATTATTTCATTATCTAAAAATAATCTTAATTCTAATAATTCATTTGTGCTTATTTTAGCTATATTTGTTTTAGCATTTAGATTAAGCTCTATTATTGAATTATATAATTCATGTAATGTATTTAATGTAATTAAAGAATATACATTTCTTTCTTCTTTAGTAAATACTCTCTTTGTTTTTTTAGGCTCTCTAACAGAAATTTTATCTTCGCTATTATTAAGTTTTTTTATTAAAGACATATATTTACCTATTGCTTTAATTTTTTCTTTAGCATCTTTAATTTTTATTTGATATTTTAACTTTGCTGCTTCATCATTATTTTGTATTGCTAAATCTCTTTTAGCTTCTAATAAACTTTTTTCTTTAAGAGCTACTTCTAATAATTTTTTTAATACTTTTTTATCTCTATTACTATTTTTTAAATAGTAATATTTGCTTTCTAGTTTTTCAATTTCTGGTGAACTCATTACTTACCTCCATTTATAAAGTAATTTTTTATTTTCTTGTTCTTACATTTTGTTTGTTATGTAATACCTCAAATATTTCATCTAATAATCTTTTGTTATAACTATTCATGTAATTATCAATTTTATCTTGTGTAAATAATATTTTTTTCTTATTAATTGATAATTTACTTTTTATATCTTCTATATCTTCTCCATTAATAATATAATACATAATATTTTTTTCTTCATCATCTAAGTATTCTATCAGCTTATTAATTATAGATAACTGAATAACACAGCTTATTTCTTTAGATTTAGATAAATAATTTTTAAATATATTTACAAATGTATTTCTAGCAATTATTTCAAATTCATTAATTATATTCTTAGTAGTAACATTATTATCATCATAAACATCTTGTTCAAAGCTAATGTTATTTAAAAGATTAATTAAACTTTGTTTAGTTAAATAATCATATGTAGTGATATTATTTACTATATAATATAAATAATTAATTATTATGTTTTTATCATTGTTTAAATCTTCAATACCAATTGAGTGTAAATCAACTATTTCTAAATTCATTTTCTCATTTTTTACAGATAAGTCATACATTCTTGCTAATACTTTTAATTTAATATTATAAATATTAGATAGTGATAAGCTAAACATTTTTGCTAATTCTTTTTCGGTATAGCTATTTTCTCCATAATATCCACACATTGTTAATATTAACGCTCGATCTTGTTCTGATAATATACTATTAAAATAGGTAATTACTTTAGGGTTATTATAAACACTTTCACCCTCACTTATTACATTACACGATATTAAAGCATTTTGCAATCTATTTGAATTCGATATCTTATCTACACTTCCTTCATTTAATGCTTTAATTAATAGCTTCAATCCTCTTCTCATAGTAGAACGTATAATGCCCTTTTTTAATCCAAATTTTTCAGTTACTTCTCTATCCGTAAATGGAACGCTTCCATCTAAGCCTATTTTTTTTATTATTACTTCAGAAAAGTATGGTGTTAAATTAGTTCGTAATATATTAAGTACATTAGGGTTATTTAATAATTCTTCAGAATTATTAATAACACCTTCTGATATCATAATGCTTTCAAGTTCTCTATAAATAAAACCTTTATCTGTATCAATAACTACTGGCACATTAGATTTAATATTATTACTTCTTCTTTCTTCTAAGTCATCATTAATAATATTAATACATAATTTCATTATATCTTCTAATTCATGTTTTATTAGTTTGTACTTTCTTGATATTTCAGGAACTGAAGGTTTTTTAATTGAAAAAATATTTGATTTATCTATAAAAATACCTGTTTTTCTAGTGCCTATAGTTTCCTCTAAATATTTTATTAGTGTTTCTTTTTTCTTAGAATTAATACTAGTTAATATACCTCCTTCAAATTCAAAATATCTATATAAGTTGTTAATAACTAGTTTTTCCTCTATTAATAAATTATATAATTCTGGTTTAACTCTAATAGATTTAGGATTTTCATAATATTGCTTTATTTTTGCTAATGCAGCTTTCTCAAGTTGATTTATTCTTTCTCTACTTATACCAAAACTATCTCCTATTTGTTCTAACGATTCTGTTTTATCAGTATATAATCCATATCTTCTACAAATTATATTTATTTCAAGTTTATTTAATAGTTTATTCATAATTTTTACTAATAAATCTTCATCAAGTGCATTAATCAAGTCATCTTCAAAGGATTCTTCTATAGCCATATCTATTATTTTTTCATCATTTTCTTCCATTAACTTTTGTTTGTCCAAACTGGTAACAGATGTTTTCATAGCTAATTCTTTATAAAAAAGAACATTTTTTAAAGAAGTATTCATATATTTTGCAACTTCTTCATCGCTTACTAAACTTTCGTTATTTATTATGGTAAGTTCATTTATAGCTTTCTTATAAGAGAGTAATTTAGATTGTAAATTACCTGGTAATAATAATAAACTATTACTTATTCTTAAATGTTTATAAATAAATACTTTCAACCAATACATAGCATATGAAGAAAATGAAGAAGTTTCTTCTAATTTATATCTATCAATAGCTTCATATAATCCAATAATTGCTTCTTGAATTAATTCTTCTTTATTATTGCTATTATAATTATCAGTGTTAACGTGTTTAATTACTAATCTCATATTAGAACACATAATATATTCTTTTAATTTTTTACTATTTGTTTTTTTATATTTTCTAAGTAAATAATCATTATCATATTTATCACATATAGGGTATATTTCACATATACTACTATAATATTTTTCTATAGTTGTATAATTCACTAGTTTATCATAATTTTTTGTTTTTTGAATGTGTATCATATACTTATTAATAATCACATTTAAAAAACCTTGATCATTTTGATCAATATCATTATAAATTAAATTCATATTTTGTGTTATTTTATTATTTTTTAATATAGAATGTATTAAACTAATGTTTTTACGATTTTTGTCATTAACTTTAGGAAAAAATTTCTCTAATTTTAATATTTCAATAATAGCATCGGTTTTATTATTAACCACATTAATATTTTCTTCTATATATATTAATATTTTATTAAGTTCAAATAAAATGATAATAAATTCATCATCAGATTCACCATTTAATAATTCCAGATTATTTCTAAATATTTCATTATTTAGTAAATGATCTAAAAATTCCATTTTTTTATATACATATCTAACATCTTCATACTCTGTTTCTAATAAAAATTCAGATTTAAACTTAAGCAATTCTATAATTGCTTTTTTTCTAGTTTTTGCTTCTTTTATATTAGATAGCAAATCGCTAATTACTTCATCCATAAACATTCCCCTGTGTGCCTTATTCTAACATAACTTACCACTTTTAACAATAAAAAAAGTATAGTCTAACTATACTAATTCTAATCTAACTTCTAGAGCATCGTCTCCACGACGTTCTTTAAGTTTAATCATTCTTGTGTATCCACCATTTCTGTCTGCATACTTTGGTGCTAATTCATTAAATAATTTACTTACAACTTCTTTATCATTGTGTAAAAATGCAAGTGCATTTCTTCTAGATACTAAAGTTCCTCTTTTTCCAAGAGTAATCATTTTTTCAACAAATTTACGAACTTCTTTAGCTCTTGCATCAGTAGTAACTACATAACCATTAGTAATAACAGTTTTTGTAAGTCCAGCTAAGATACTTCTTCTAATTCTTGTTTCTCTATTTAACTTTCTATAAGCCATCTTCTACTCCTTAAATGTAAGTCCTAATTCAGCAACTTTGTCAATCACTTCTTTAAGTGATTTTTTACCTAAGTTTCTTATTTTAGTAACTTCTATTTCCTTTTTATCTACTAAATCTTGAATAGTATGTACTCCTGCTCTTTTTAAGCAATTATAAGCACGAACAGAGAATTCAACTTCTTCTATTGGTGTTTCTAATTTTTTAGCAATTGTATCTACTTTTTTCTCTTGCATTATACCAGTTACATTACTAATTTCATTTAAATCAGCAATTATAGTAAAATGTTCAATTAATATTTTTGCAGCAAGTGCCATTGCTTCTTCAGGAAGCATACTTCCATCAGTAGTTACTTCCATTATTAATTTATCATAATTCTCATTTTGTCCTACACGAGTATCAACTACTTCGTATTTAACAAGTTCAATTGGAGAATATGCTGAATCAATAGCTATAACCCCTATTTTAGCATCTTCTAAAAGCATTTTATTACTTGCAGCATCTACATATCCACGACCATTTTCAACAGTCATTTCCATGTCTATTTTTCCACCCTTAACTAAATTACAAATAACAAGGTCAGAATTAATAATTTCAATATCAGCATCTTTAGTAATATCAGCAGCAGTAACTGCTCCCTCTTTACTAGCAGATAATTTAATTGTTTTTAACTCATTAGAATGGTTTTTAAGCACTAATTTCTTTAGAGCAAGTACTATAGAAGTAACATCTTCTGCAACACCTTCTATTTTTTGAAATTCATGCATAACTCCTTCAATTTTAACGCTAGTCACAGCACTTCCAGGAAGGCTTGATAACATTATTCTTCTTAGAGCATTTCCTATTGTTGTTCCAAAACCTCTTTCAAGTGGTTCTAGTTCAAATTTACCAAAATTATTTGATTCAATAGCTTCAACGATTTTATAATCTGGTTTTTCAAATTTAATCATTATTCTTTTTCCCTTTCTTATTAGTTTCTTGGTCTTTTAGGTGGTCTACATCCATTATGAGGAACTGGTGTTTCATCAGTAATTGATGAAATTTCTAAACCTGCAGCTTGAAGTGATCTAATTGCATTTTCTCTACCTGGTCCTAAACCTTTAACAAATACGTCAACTTTTTTAACTCCGTTTTCAACTGCAGCATTAGCAGCAGCTTCAGCAGTAAGTCCAGCAGCAAAAGGAGTTTTCTTTTTACTTCCTTTATAACCGATTCAACCAGCTGATGACCAAGCTACAACACTTCCGTCTTTATCAGATATAGTTACTATTGTATTATTATAAGTTGCATGAATATGAACTAAGGCTTCAGGGATAATTCTTTTTACTTTTCTTTTTCTTCTATTATAAGCCATAATTATTTACCTACCTTTTTCTTGTTAGCAACAACTTTTCCTTTACCTTTACGAGTTTTAGCATTTCTACTAGTTA
>CAYJJQ010000009.1:0-32387 GCA_964370545.1 uncultured Muribaculaceae bacterium
AACAGTCTATCTACATGTTCTTTTTTTATTCCTCTTCCTGTATCTTCTACTGAAATAACAATTAAACTATTATCATTTTTATTTATGCATCTTGCATTTATATTTATTTTTCCTTTTTCTGTATATTTAATGGCATTGGAAACTAAATTATTAATTATTTGTTGCATGTGATTCTTATCACCATATAACTCATATGGTAAATCCGGTGCCATACTTAATGATATATTTATATCTTTATCACCAATTCTAAATTTATTAATTGTAACAATATTCGATATCATTTCTGGTAAATTATATGTCGTGTTAACTATTTCCATTTTATTGTTCTCTATTTTAGATATGTCTATTATATTTCCTACTATTTCGACTAATGTTCTTGAAGCATTAACAACATCGGTAGCATCATCTTTTAAACCATCAGGCATAATCGGATTATCAAGCATATCTTCAGAAAGTCCGATTATGGCATTAAGCGGTGTTCTTATTTCATGACTCATACTTGATAAAAAGTCCGATTTTGCCATATTTGCTTTCTCAGCTCTATCTTTTTCAATTGTAACTTGATGTAATAATTTCACATCTGGATTTTCAATTGAAAAAAACATTAAATAACATAATATTGCTAATGCAAGATCATACATTATCATACCGGGTACTGATAAAATTAAGACATATATTAAACCAAGAATAACTATAATTCCAAAAATGAAGTAATATCTTTTATCTTTAGTTTTTAAATTTTTAAGTGTGACAATGAACGTTATAAATAATAGTATTGCTACAAAGAAAAATGCAAAGTCTATCGTGGAACCTTGAACATTGATGACATGAGCATATTGTATTAACTCTACATTTGTAAATAGAAGAACGATGAAAAATAAAATAGATATTGCAGTTATTAAACTTAAAACTATTTTTTGATTTTGTCTTACTTTTTCATAACTAATGGTAAGTACATATGCTAAAACAGAAAGGAAAATAATAACAAAAAAAGTACTAATAAATTTATTAGAATAATCAAAAACTGTGAAGAATTTATCGTTTATAACTTCTAATGGAAAAATAGAACATATAATATGAACGATTGTATTCCAAATTATTTCTATTGTTGCTACAACTAATATTATTGTGAAATATTTATTTTCTTGTAAGTTCACCTTTTTCTTCACAAAATAAACAATATCTAAAACTAAAATAAATATTAAAGAAACTAATGGTATTTGAAATCCTAATAACATACTATATCACCATTTTAATTATAAGATATCTTATAGATTTTAGCAATAAAAAAGAATTTTGCAATTCTATTTTTTATGGTATCTAGCATAAATTTCATCAAAGTTTTCTCTTACATATTCATGAAATTCATCTCTGTATTTTACAAGTGATTTATAATCTGTATTTCCAGTTGCAATATTAAGGATTAACTCATTAACATATGTTAATGGTGTATTTCTAACATAATCTTCAAAATATTGTTTCCATTGATTAACTAAATCATCAGTAATATTACTATTATTTTTAGTTATTAATTTAACTATCATGTTAGTTAAATTTTCAATATCGTTTTTATCAGTAGCATAAGTAGAAGGAACATAACCTTTAGTTTCAGTATTAATTATTTCTCCATAAGAGTTCCATACACCATTAACTACATATTCATAAATTCTATTTTCATAAAAATCATTTAACAATTTATTTTTATGATTTTTATAATTTTCAATTTCTCCAGTTTCATTAATTCTACAGTTATCATTTTTAACTGATTCTGATACTTCTTGAATTTGTTCATGATCTAACACATGAGCATAATATAGTTTTGACATTTCATACTCAGTTAATTTCATAGTAAATTCTCTTTCACTTAAATCACTAGTATCTTTACTCCATTCAAATTTAGCATTTTCTCTATTTGCGTAAAGTTCTAAAGGATCAAAAGCTTCAGAAAATTTAATATGACAACTTTCTAAATTGGGATTTGTATAAGGCGACATAATTATTATTTTTATTTTTTCATCTTTTTTTAATTTTTCTTTTGCTTCTTTAAAGATGTAATAAAAACCCGGAAAAAGTTCTTCCGCCATTTTATGTGGCAAATTATTATGAACTCCTTCTGGACACATCCAAACATCTGAACCATATTCAAAAGCTTTTAAAGCTTTTGGAATAACGCTTTTTCTACTTTCTTCGTTATGTTTATTCATATATATTCCACCACTTACCCAAAGTAAAAACAGTTTTGGATTATATAAAAATTGTTCAGTTGTTCCAACTAATAAATACGGATGTTTTTTTGGAATAGCAATTCCAGCTACTATATCATCTGCAACACCATGAGTAGATAATATTAGGTATTTTGTATTTTTTTCAAAATTAGGTTGATTATCAATCACAAATTTTTTCACACCATTTTTCGCTACAATTACCCTCATTAACGGATGTAAAAACTGTCTGATTTTAGCGCCTGTTTTTGTTGTAAAATTAGAAGCCGTCTTATTAAACAACATTTTTTGTGATGCTTTACATATTACTTCATTTATTTTTTTCATCTTATACCCTTTCAATTACTTTCTAATAATTTCTTTAATATCATTTGGTTTATTTTCTTCCCATAATTCAGGAACAATCAAATCACTAGATCTAAGTAAATTATTTTTACCTAGTAATAAATTTTCATAAAATTTAATTAAATAACCATAATCTGATTTAATACTTTTTTCAGAATTATAATAATTACTTCTTACAAGTGCATTTCTATAATAAAATGAATTTGTAGAAAACGCAGAATTATCAAATTCTATACCTAATGACTTTAAATATAGCATCATAAATACTGCTACTGTTCTGGTATTACCATTTTTAAAAGCATGTACTTGCCATATATTTGAATTAAACTTAGCAAGTGAATTTAATTTTTTTACAATATCATATTCTTTTATTTTCTTTTGTAGTTCCTTTAAAAAGTCATAATTAAGTGAATCTTCAATCATTTTATAATCTGCATATATTACTGATTCAAAGTTTAGAATTTTTTCTTTAAAAGATAAATTAACTTTTCTGAACTCTCCTGCTTTAAAACCAGGAATTCCTAAATCTAAATCCTTAAATATTTCTTCATGTATATATTTGAAAAATTCAGTATTAAGTTCAAATTCACTATTTAAAAATAATTTTAACATACGAATTGATGTAATATCACATATATAATTTTTTATATTAGAATCATTATTCAAATAGTATATCATCAACATTTTTTCAATATATTTAGGGTCAATATCTTCATTGGAAATTAAATCATTAAAATAATTTGATGGTTTAGCATGGTCTATATCATTTAGACCTATTGCCGCATCAATAAAATCAAAAGTTTTACTTTCCATAGTATCCCCCCTAAGAATGTAAAGATTATATCACATTTGTTACATTTTTGCAAGTTTACTTAGTATATTATATATATTAACGAAAATACTACAAATGGTGATTAAGATGGATGTATTAAAAAGAATAAACAAAGAATTTAAAGATGTTCCCGATATAGTTATTAAAAACTATAAAATTAGTTTAACTAGAACTATCCATGTAATATATATTGAAACCACTACTTCAAGTGATAAAGTAAATGATCAGATACTTAAAAATTTAGTAACTATTGTTAATTTTAAGAAATCTGTAGGTAAAATTGAAAACTTATTAGCAGGTTCCAATACAGTCAAAATAAATAATTTAGATCAATTAGAATTCTTTTTAACCAATGGTTATGCTATAGTTACAGATAATAAAGAAGTTTTTGCTGTAGAAGCTAGATTATCTGTGTTTAGAAGTGTGTCATCTCCTCAAGTACAAGCATCTATTAATGGACCTAAGGATTCTTTTGTAGAAAATTATTTAATGAATGTTGGTCTTATTAAAAGAAGAATTAAATCTAATAGTTTAAAAACTAAAAATGTAGTTTTAGGAAGAAAAACCAAAACATTTGTAGGAATATTATACCTAGATGATATTACTGATATATCATTAGTTAATAAAACCTATGATAAATTAAATACCATAGATATAGATGGAATTATAGATTCATCACAAATTGCACACTTAATAGATGGTGAATCTAGATCATCATTTCCTACCATAAAATATGTTGAAAGACCTGATGCTGCAGCTAAAGCACTTCTATCTGGTAAAATAGTTATTGTTGTAGATAATGCCACTTTTGTTTTGGTAACACCTTCATTTTTTATAGATTTTTTTCATCCTTCTTCTGATTCTTATACTAAAAGCATAAATGTAAACTTTGTAAAAATAATAAGAATGTTTGCATTTTTTATTACTACAATGGGTGTAGGTTTATATATTGCTATAGTAAATTATAATCAAGAAGCAATTCCTACAAACCTTCTTTTAAACTTTGCAGCACAAAGAGAAGGTTTGCCCTTCCCCGCCTTTATTGAAGCATTCATCATTTTAATATTAAGTGAAATATTAAGAGAAAGTGATTTAAGATTTCCTTCCTCCTATGGTTCATCAGTTTCTATATTAGGAGCCTTAATATTAGGCGAAGCAGCAGTATCTGCTGGAATAGTATCACCTATAATGATAATTATAGTAGCTCTTTCATTTATCTCAGGGCTGGTTTTTACAGATGTTGATATGATCAACTCTGTTAGATATTATAGATATTTATTCTTAATTGCAGCAGCAGTATTAGGACTATTTGGATGGATGTTAATACTATTTATATTACTAATAAAAATATGTAGTACTTATGCTTTAGGCAAGCCCTATACTACCCCACTTACTCCATTTGATGCTGGATATTTTAAGAAAGTATTTTTTAAAAGTGACGAAGCAAAAGAAGTGAAAAGAAGTAATGTTTTAGTTAAAGATAATTTAACAAGGGAGAAAATATGAAAAAGTTAATTGTTTTACTAATAATTTTTATTACTACTGGATGTGTAGATTATAAAGAATTAAACTCTCTTGCATATATAACAGGTATTGGAATCGATTATACCAATAATCAGTTTATTGTTACTTACGAAGTTATGGATAATAAAAAAGAAGGCGATGTAATAGTACCTTCCACATTTACTGTTAATGGGTATGGAGATACTAATTTTGAAGCGCATATAGATGCTGCTAGTAAATTACAAAATACTAGTTATTACGCTCATACTCAAGTAATAGTAATTTCAGATGAAGCTTTAGAAAAACTTAATGATATAACAGATTATGTTATAAGAAATCCAAAACTAAATGAAGAATTTTATTTTTTAGTAACTAAAGATAATACTCCAGAAGAAATATTTAATAACACTAGTGAAGAATATCCTGCTGCTTCTTATTATTTAAGTAGTTTAATTAATGATAATATATATAGTTCTAATTATTATATTAACTTACCCTTTGCTCAGTTTGTAGATACCATAGTTCTTGATAATATAGATCCAGCAGTTAGTGTTATAAAAATAGTAGATAGTAAATTTATTTTAGAAGGGATGGTTTTATTTAAAGATACCGAGGTTGTTCATTATACGGATACAGATAATAGTAATTTATATAATGCATTTAATAATAGTAATACTAGTATAATTCTTACTACAGATTATGAAGATTCAAGTTTAGAAACTATTACTCAATTTGAAAAAATAGATATCAAAGTTACAGCAAATAAAATAATTATAAATGCTGATGTTATAGTAGAAATTAAAAAAAATCCAATAGATGCTGACCTTGAAGAAAATGATACTTACAATGATTTAGCAAATACATTAAGTGATGTTTTAGATGAAAAATTAAGAAACTTTATAATCACACTACAAAATAATAAAAGTGATATTCTAGGATTATCTAAAATTTATTATATTGATACAAGAAAAGAAAATAATAATTTATGGCAAACAGCAGATATTGAAATAAATACTAATTTATCTATTTCTAGAAAGGGATTAATATATAATGCAAAAAATTAATAAAGCTTATTTCAGTACTAATTTCTTTTTAGGAAGAGCTATGTTTTTAGGGGTTGGTTTCTCATATATATTTAAATATAGTGGCAAAGATGCTTATATAAGTATTATATTAGGATACTTAATAGGCAATGTATTTATATTTATATATGATAAAATAAGTAAAAATGTAGATTATAATTTAAATAATTTTTTTAGTAAACAAAATATAATTACATACTTTTATAAAGCTATCTTTTTTCTACTTTATTTTTACTTAATAATTTATATTAGTATTATATTTACTAACTTTGTTAAAGTATATTACTTATTTGAGACTCCTATTTGGGTAACACTTATTTTACTTCTAGCTACAGCTTATTACGCAACCTTAAAAAATGAAAATACTATATTAAGACTTAGTATGATTCTTATTCCCATAAGTTTATTTATTACTATTCTAAGTATAATATTTTTAACTCCTTTTTTAGATTTAACAGATTTTTTACCTATATATACACATGATACTATTAATATCTTTAAAGGAGCATTTATATTTGCTATATTTTCGTCAGTTCCTAATATATTATTATTAGAATACAAAGTTAATTTAAAAACAAAACTATATAGCTACTCTTTAGTATTTTTAGTTATATTAATAATTAATTTATATATTACTGGTGTATTAGGTAATTTTTTAATAACTGCCTATAGTTATCCTGAATATATGGTTTTAAGGAAAATAAAAATATTAGATTTTATTGAAAATGTTGAAAACTTTGCATCTATAATATGGTACTTTGATGCATTCATATTATTAACATTATCATTATCTAAATTAAGAAATTTATTTATCAGTAAAAAGAAAGATATATATTTACCTATTTTACTTTTAATATCTGTTATAGTATCGTTTATACTCTTTTCTAGACACTTTAGTTTCATAGCAACTTTTTTTGCTACAGGAATAACTATTTTAGGAATATTTTTAATTATAACAGGTCCACTATTATATATATTTACAAAAAAAAGAGAAAATTAATTTTCTCTTTTACTATGTAAACATCCACAATAATCTTGTCTATATAGATCATATTCTTTTGATAACATAATACTTTTTTTATAACCGTCATTTTTCTTTAGATCTAATTTTAAAAAAGGTATATCATATTTATTTTGAATTGACTGCCCTATATTATTTATATTATCACTATTTTTATAAGGACTAACAGTTAATGTTGTTGAAAATAAATCATAACTTAACTGTTTAGCTAATTTACCTGTCTTATCCAATCTTTGTTTAAAACAACTAATACATCTGGCTCCACCTTCAGGTTCTAATTCTAATCCTCTAATATTATTTTTAAATATATCATTATCATAATCACCCTCAATAAAAGATACTTTATTTCCTTTATAAGAATTTATAAACTTATTTTGTTCTTTCTTTCTTTTTTCATATTCTTCTTTAGGCTCTATATTAGGATTATAAAAATAAACAGTTATATCGTATTCTTTTTCCAGTTCTGTTATAGTTTGTGTTGAACACGGTCCACAACAACTATGAAGTAATATCCTCTTCATTTATATCCCCACTTTCATAAATATCAAATATATGTCCCGAATTAGAACTATCAAGGTATAAAGTACCTCTTTCACTTTGAATTTCCATTATTTTATCATAGTTTGCAAATTTACTAAAATTTACTAAGTTAACATGAACTGTATTAGTATCATTCATCCTTAATATAAATCTTTCTTCATCTAACATAACATCTTCTTTACGATTTGGGTTATATTCTATTTCACTTATTTTTAGTATAAGATTTTGATCGATGTTACCCATTCTAACAATTAAATCTTGATATATTTCCTCTGGTACTTGATTAATTAATGTAGGTACTCCTAAAAAACCATTATTATATTCCATAGTTTCGCCATTTTCAAATACTAATAGATTATAATATTTATTATAAAATAATACTTTATTTTCTACTATTTTAATGTCAATTTTACCAAATATACTTTTACTTACTTCCACTTCTTTAATAATTGATGATTCTTCTAGTAAATTTTTTATTTTCTTAGAACTATTACTCAAATTATTAGGGTTATCTGCTAATCCTGCTAACTCTATAATTTCATTATCATTTAAATATACATTACCAGTAACAGTTATTTCATCTATAGTACTTGTTATTACATAATAAGCAACGGTTCCAATTAAATACAATAATAAAATTAATACTATTAATGCACCTATTTTTAATTTTCTTCTTTTCTTTTTTTCTTCAGGCTTTTTCATACACTATCCCAATTAACTATTTTTACTTCAGTTTCTAGATCAACTTTGAATTTTTCTAAAACTTCTTTTTTTATTAAATCAATTAACTTTAAAATATCATTACTAGTGGCATTATCATCATTAATAATAAAATTTGCATGTTTATCACTAATCTTAGCTCCACCAATTTTTAGTCCTTTTAATCCAGCATTTTCTATCAATTTACCTGCTGGAGCTAGTTCTGGGTTTTTAAATACAGAACCTGCACTTGGTTTATCAAGAGGTTGCTTTTTTATTCTTTCCTCTCTTATTTTTTTTATCTCTTCTTTTGCTTCTTCAACATGACCAGCATGCAAATCAAAAGTTGCTTCTAATACTATTACTTCATTTAAATTAGTATATCTATAACCATAAGTTATTTCATTCTTAGTTAAATTTACTATTTGACCATCTTTTAAAACTAATACACTTCTTAAATCTTTTAATATCTCATATCCATGAGCAGATGCATTTATGCATATTGCTCCCCCGATGGTGCCAGGAATGCCACTTAAATACATAAAATTAGTAAACCCTTTTTCTAATAAGTAAGTATTTAAATATGGTAAGGCGGTTCCTGCGCCCACTGTTAAAATATTATTTTCAATTTCTATCTTATCTATATTTTTTAAAACTATTATTACTCCATCAAAGTCTTCATCTGGTAATAATACATTAGAACCCAATCCTAAAACATAATATTTTAAATCCTTTTCCGAAATATAATTTAAACCATCTATTAACTCATTAGTATCAATAGGTTCAAATAAGTATTTAGCATTACCTCCTACTTTAAATGTATTATATTTTTTTAAACTGACATTTTCTTGGAATTTCATTTTAACACCTTCTTTATTTCATTATATATTATTTCGGCAGAATCTTCTTCTGGTAAAACATTAAGTTTACTTTTTAAATCATTAGCAGCATTTTTTTCACCCAATAAATCCGTTATTAAAACAAATAATTTTTCTGAAGTTAATTTTTTTTCTTCTATTAATAAAGAAACTCCCATTTGTTCTAAATCTAAAGCATTATAATATTGATGATTGTTAGCAACATATGGCGACGGTATAAGTATACTAGGTATTTTTAGGGCTAATATTTCACTAATAGTTGATGCTCCAGCTCTTGATATCATTAAATCTGCATTCTTCATAATGCCTGGTAAATTTTCTACATATGGCTTTACTAAAACATTATCTGGAAATATTTCATTTTTTATAAACTGATTATAATGTTTGTCTCCTGTTATATATAATACTTCATAATTTTCTTTAGCGGCAAGTTTTAAAAACGCTTTGAATTTCTCGTTTAAAGTACTACTACCTTGCGAACCTGCAACTATTATTATTAATTTTTTATCATTACTTAATCCTAAATCGCTTTTTGGTATAACTTTAGCTGCGACTGCACTTGATGCACAAGGATTGCCCGAGTAAAATACTCTTTTTGCACCCTTAAAATATACTTCACTATTTTTAAAAGATACTCCTACTAAATCTATATCTCGAGATAATACTCTATTAGATTTCCCCGGAATACTATTTTGCTCATGTATAAATGTTTTTATTTTTAATTTTTTTGCTGCTTTTAAAACAGGATATGTAACATAGCCTCCAGCCCCAATAACTATATCAGGTTTAAATTCTTTCATTATTTTAATACATCTTTTATATGCTTTATTTACTAATACAACATTTTTTATATTAAGAAGCATATCCTTTTTACTTAATCCATATATTTCTAATGGAATGTATTCAATATTCTTAGAAGGAATAATATTTTTTTCCATTCTATCATGAGTACCTATATATTTAACTTCTACATTTGACTCTTTTTCTTTTATTTTATTTATTATAGCAAGTGCAGGATATATGTGACCACCTGTTCCACCTGCGCTTATAATTATTTTCATATTAATCACCTATATTAAGTATACAATAAAAAGTATTAATTTAATATTACTTTATGAAAAAAATAGTAATATTTAGGCATTTGTGATAAAATTATTAAGAGGTAATAATGAAAAAAAGAAAAAAAACTTTGAAAAAAAGTATATATATATTTATATTTATAATAATATTTGGGGGTATTACTATTTGGTATTTTAATATTAATGATAAACAAACTTATAGTGAAGAAGTAACACTTAAAGCAGCTGAATTTGGTGTTGAAGATGTAATTAATGATTATATGTATTCCAAAACTTTAGAAGAAGCAATCTTAAATAATTGGTTTAAACCGGATTATTTAGAAGCTTATCTGGCTATTGATTATATTGAAAATGAGGATTTTTTACAAAATGTTGATAATTTTTTAAGTAAAGGATATAATCCTGGAGAAATAAATGATATCTTTACTCTAAGTGAAAATAATATATCAAAATTATTAAATAATAACTACTATGATTTTTCAAAATATAAAGATGTAGTTAATTTCAATGTTGATAATTTCGAAAGATATGAACTTTATGGAACTGACAATGATTATGAAATAAATAATATTGTAACTTATGTTAATATTGGCTTAGATAAAAACCAGTATGAATCACCTACTGCTGTTGAAAATCCCAGTTCATTAAATGTTTTAGTTAATAAGTATAACGTACTTTCGAGTGATTATGCTCCAGAAGGTTTAAGAAGTATTTCAGGAACTAGTTATCAGCTTACTAATGATGCTGCTACAGGTGCTGAAAATTTACTTGCCGCTGCTACAGATGCTGGTTATAATTTTTTAGTATTTAGTGCTTATAGATCATATTCTAGACAAACAACATTATATAATGATTATAGTATTACTTATGGAGCTGATGCTGCAGATACATTTTCTGCTAGAGCAGGTCATTCTGAACATCAAACTGGTTTAGCAGTTGATATATATAATCCTACTCACTATGCTGCTACAGGTGTTAGACTTAATGATGATGATTATGCTTGGGTACTTGAAAATGCTCATAAATATGGTTATATAGTTAGATACCCTAAAGATAAAACACATATTACTGGTTATATTGAAGAACCATGGCATTTAAGATATTTAGGTGTTGAACTTGCTACTAAAGTAGTAGAATCAGGTTTAACTTATGATGAGTATTACGATATACATATATTAAAGTATTAAAAAAACAAGATAATTTATCTTGTTTTTTCTTGGAATCTATATTCTTGATTAATATTTGGATACTTCTCTTTATCTACAAATGAATTGAATTCATCATATTTTCTTACCCATATTTTCTCAGGATTGTTAATATCTTGATAAACTACAACGACTTCCAATGTATCACAATCTTGAGCAAAATGAATAATTTTATATTCATGTCCTTTAAAATGTTGGTAATAACCATTTAATATTAATTCTCTCATTATCTACCTTTTCTTTGAGTATTTTCACTATTTAATTTATTATTTGCAAGTTCTAATTGCTCAAATAAAACAGATTTTTGCACATATTTTTTAGGAAGAACAAAAGGTCTTGTTTCTCTAACATAACACCCTCCTAATGCAGGATAACCATAGCGATTATTTTCTAAAACTGTTCCTGTAAAAACATCTATATAAACATTATTATGAAGCTTATGTCTTCTCATTATAGTATAATTAACAGGTTTACTGAAAACTGAATCATTTTCATAGTTTGTAACTTGAGCAATCAAACATAAAAATAAATTTTCTGTATTAATATATCCGAACATTATTTAGTTTTTTCCTCTTTTTTAACAGGCTTAGGTAAGCATTCTTTTCTTGATAAGTTAAGTCTACCTTTATTATCGTAACCTAATGATTTAACTAAAATTTGATCTCCCACAGCTACTATATCTCCAGGTTTTTCAACTCTCTCATGAGCAAGCTGTGAAACATGTACTAAACCTTCAGCTCCTGGCCAAAGTGCTACGAAACAACCAAAGTCTTCAACTTTAACTACTGTTCCTTCATATTGTTTTCCATATTCAACTACTTTAACAACATCTTCAATCATACTTCTAGTTTTTGCAATAATACTTGCATCAGTGTGGTATATAATAACTCTTCCGTCATCTTCTAAATCAACTTTAACAGCATCTTTATCATTAACAGTAGCAACATTTGATGATTCTAAAATTATTTTAGTAATCATTTCGCCACCACGACCAATAACTTCTTTAATTTTTTCAGGATCTATACTAAATATTTCAACTTTAGGTGCATATTTAGATAATTCTTTTCTAGGTTCATCTAATACTTCATTCATAACATCTAATATTTCAAGTCTTGCTTTCTTAGCTTGCGCTAATGCTTCTTTTAAAATATCTTCAGTAACACCTTTTATTTTAATATCCATTTGAAGTGCAGTAATACCTTTTTTAGTTCCTGCAACTTTAAAGTCCATGTCACCCATGTGATCTTCAAGACCTTGAATATCTGTTAATATTGTATATTTTTTACCAGATTGAATTAATCCCATTGCAATACCCGCAACTGGAGCCTTAATAGGCACACCTGCTGCCATAAGTGATAAACAACCTGCGCAAATTGTCGCTTGAGAACTAGAACCATTTGATTCTAAAACTTCTGAAACAACTCTTACAGTATAAGGAAATTCTTCTTCTGAAGGCATAACTTCAAGCAATGCTCTTTCACCAAGGGCACCATGACCTACTTCTCTTCTTCCTGGAGCGCCATATCTTCCTGTCTCACCTACTGAGAATTGAGGAAAGTTATAGTGTAACATAAATCTTTTTGAATCTTCTATTCCTAATCCATCAAGTATTTGATGCTCTCCTAAAGCTCCTAGAGTTGTAGTTGCTAAAACTTGGGTTTCACCTCTTTGGAATATTCCAGAACCATGAGTTCTTGGAAGAATATCAATCCAAGCATCTAATGCTCTAATTTCATCCATTGCTCTTCCATCAGGTCTAATTTTTTTATCAGTAATTAAATATCTTACTAAATCAGCTTCAATTTGACTAATAGCTTTCTTAACATGTTTAAGTTTGCTATCTACATCTTCATTTCCAGCTAATAGTTCAGTAAAATGCTCTACACATTTTTCTTTAACTTCATCTATCTTAGCATATTTTTTCAGTTTATCTTTTATTTGAATTGCTTCTAACATATCTTCTTCAAATAATTTTTTAACTGTTTCAAATATTTCAGCATCTATATCAAATATTTCAAGTTCCACTTTATCAGAACCTATTTCATCAATAATATCTTGTTGGAACTTACATAATTTTTTAATATTTTTATGCGCAAACATTAATGCTTCTAACATTGTTTTTTCTGATAATTCTTTAGCACCAGATTCAACCATGTTAATAGCATCTTTAGTTCCTGCAACTGTAAGTGATAATTCACTTATTTCATTTTCTTCAGCAGTTGGATTAATAATAAATTCTCCATTTATTAAACCTACATTAACTCCTGCAACAGGTCCATCAAATGGTATATCACTAATACCTAAAGCAAGTGACGTCCCAAATAAAGCAGCCATTTCTGGTGAATTATCTTGATCTACTGATAAAACTGTATTTATAACTTGAATTTCATTTCTTAAATTCTCATTAAACATAGGTCTTATTGGTCTATCAATTAATCTTCCAGCCAGTGTAGCAGCCTCTGATGGTCTTCCTTCTCTTTTTATAAAGCCACCTGGTATTTTACCTACAGAATATAATTTCTCTTGGTATATTACTTGAAGGGGAAAGAAATCTTGTGATACTGGAGTTTTACCCATTACACATACCGATAATACAACAGTATCACCATATCTAACAAGTACTGATCCATTTGATTGTTTAGCAAGTCTTCCAGTTTCAACTGAAAGTTCTCTACCTAAAAAATCTAATTTAAATTCTTTTTTCATATATCCTACTTTCTAAATAAAAAGACACTAAAAAGATTAGTGCCTATTTTCTTAAATTTAATTTTTTAATAATTTCTCTATAACTTTTAACATCATTTTCTTTTAAGTAGTTAAGTAATTTTTTTCTTCTTCCTACTTTCATTAAAAGTCCTCTTTTAGAATGGAAATCATGAATATGAACTTTTAAGTGTTCAGTTAATTCAGTAATTTCTTTTGTAAGAATTGCAATTTGAACTTCAGCAGAACCAACGTCTTTTTTATTTTTTGCAAATTCTTTAACAATAGCTGTTTTTTCATCTTTTGATAAAGCCATTATAATTCTCCTTTCTTATTTATCTGTTAAAACCTAGTAATATGTCGGAGTGGCATAAAACCAAGTAAAAACTTCTCTTTAATTTTATTATATTTTAAAGAAAAAAGCAACTAAAAGTTGCTATAAATCCTTATTTTACTTGTAATTGTTCTTTTTCTATAACACTATCAATATTAAATCCAAGAATCATTATTTCATTTCTAGATACTTTATTTATAATATATTCTAAGAATAATGTTTTATAAGGTATTTTGAAAGTTTTACAAAACGCATATAAACTAGTTTCTTCTACTGGATTAAAACTTACTAGTAGTCCATTATCTAATTTAAATCTAACCTCTGTAGCAGTACCAACATTATTATTATTAACTATATCAGTATAGTACTGTACAAACTTCTTAAATTCAAGTAAATTATCATTAACATTTAATCTTCTTAAATAATGACAAAATGATGAATAATCCAATTCAGTTGGTTTAAGAATAAATACATCAATGATATCCATTTTTCTAACAGAACCATCATTATTTAATATTCCTTCTTTAAAAAACTTGTTTAAAGTCATCATACCTTCATAATATTTATGATTCATTTTTTGTTCATCATTTAAATATGAACTATTGTAATGTTCTTTTTTTACATATCCATATTTTCTAGTATTATCTTTAACTTCTTCTCTAACTACTTCAACAACATAATTATTTTTAATGCTATCAAGTTCAAACATTATACTTAAATATTCCACTTTTTTTTCTTCTACATGTTTTACTAAATTAGAATACACATTAAAATAATGATTTTTTAAATATCTTACTAATTCATTATATTTTGTTAATGAAAACTTAGTTTCTCCATTTTTAGTTTCTAACATATAACTTTCTAAAGCTAATAAAGACTCCCCTGCTGGACAATTTTCTACACTACTAAATAATTTAAATATTTTTCTATTTGTTTCACTATTAATAGCAGCCATGTGCCCAAGAAATACATTAGCATATTTAGATTTAGCCCACTTAGAAACAAGTGCTGTAAAATTTTTCATATCAGTTTTGAAAAATTTATTTATAAAGTCATTCATTTTTTCTTCATCATATTTAATTAAGAATAAATACTTCATAGCATAATTATATTTTTTTGTTTTAAGTTCTTGTCTTTTTTCATTTGTTAATTTACCAGCATCTAAAATAAGATCAATTTCTATTATCTTATTTATAAAATCTAATTCATTCATTTTACTTCCCCCTCATGAATATAGATATTGTAACACATATATTACTTTATGTCAAAAAAAAATCAACTTTCGTTGATTATTTTAAATTAGATAATAGTTCATCTTTTTTCATTGTACTATAACCTTTAACTCCTGCTTCTTTAGCCATAGCCTTAAGTTCAGTTAATGTTTTATCAGATAAATCTTCTTTTTTAGCTTCTACTTTTTTAGCTTCAGTTTTAGCTACTTTAACTTCAGATTCTAACCCTTTTTTAGCAATTTCTACAATTGCAGTAAATGCTTTAGGATCATTAATTGCTATTTCAGATAACATTTTTCTGTTAATTTCTACTCCAGCTTTTAATAGTCCATTAATGAATTTAGAATAACTTATATCGTTCATACGACATGCAGCATTAATTCTTGTAATCCATAATTTTCTAAAGTTTCTTTTGTTTTGTCTTCTATCTCTATAAGCATATTGCCCACTGTGAAATACTTGTTCTTGTGCAGTTTTATATAATCTGTGTTTACTTCCAAAGTAACCTTTGGCTTCTTTTAAAACTTTTCTTCTTCTTGTTTTAGAAACAGTTCCACCTTTAACTCTTGTCATTATTTACCACCCTTATATAACAGATTTTAATCTGCTAGTTTCTCCTTTACTTAATACTTTTGTTCCTCTTCTTTGACGAACTTGTTTTGTACTGTCTTTACCAGTTTTATGATTTCCACCACTTGATTTAGCTACAACAGTTCCATTTTTTTTCTTTTTTAACACTTTGCTTGATGCTTTATGTGTTTTTTGTTTGCATTTTGCCATACTTCTTCTTACCTTTCTTTCTTAATCTTTTTTCGGTGCAAGTAACATAAACATTTGACGACCTTCCATTTTAGGAGTTTGTTCTATTACAGAAATATCTGATAATTCCGTAGCAAAACGTTCTAAAACTTCTCTACCTAATTCAGGTCTTGCCATTTGTCTACCTTTAAATCTAATAAAAGCTTTTATTTTATGTCCTTTTTTTAAATATTCTCCAGCATTTTTCTTTCTAGTATTAAAATCTCCGATATCAATAGTTACTGATAAACGATATTCTTTTAATTCTTTATTAGTTTCTCTTTGTTTTTTTAATGCCTCTTTTGCCTTTTTAGACTTTTCATATTTAAATTTATTATAGTCCATTATTTTAGCCACTGGTGGCGTAGAATTTTCACTCATTAGAACTAAGTCTAAACTTGCGTAACCAGCTAATGTTAATGCATCAGCTAATTTTTTAATTCCCATCTTTTCACCATTTGGCCCGATAACCATCATTTCAGAAACTCTAATTTCCTCATTTACATAATTATCATCTTTTTTATTATTATACTTGTTTGCTATGTTAAAGCACCTCCACACAAATTAAAAAGGGGGTATAAACCCACCTTAAAAAACATAAAAATAAATTCTTAGGTTTTTTACCCATCGCTTATACGCAATCAGGTGGATATAAATCGCTTTCCTTTTTAATACATAAGTATTTTACTATAAATATATGACTTTTGTCAACTATATATATTAATTATTACTTTTTACTAATTTTCTTTCAACATAATTCATTGTATCAAATGTTAACTGTGCATTACGTTCACAAGATCTTCCTAAATTTAGTAATAAGCAAAATAATTCTTTAGTAATTTGTTTATTATCAATTAAATTAATTGTAAAATCAAAATTCTCTTTTTGCGTATTATTAATAAAGTTCAACTTTAAACCATTATCACATTTTGATATTCTAAACATATTAGGTAAATTTTTATCACTTCCATCTGAACTTAACAGATATAAACAATCATCACTTTCAAATATATTATTATAAGTTTGAAAGAAAGCCTGCATTATAAAGGGATCTGTACTATCTTCATCTAGTAAATAAGAGCAGTATGGGTCTTTGGATTTTATATTAAAACAAACTCCTGAATTTTCCGTTGGAAAAAAGGTTATTTTCGATGTTTCATCCTGCATCAAAAATTCGTATTCTCCACGATCTAAATTCATAACCATACCACTCATATTTTACCTCTACTACTATATTTAAATTATATCAAAATTATTTTCTAGTTTCAATTTGATTTTGCACAAATTTTACAAATTCTTCACAACTAAGAGTAGTTGTATCTGCACTACCCATTAATCTATAAGAAACTTTGTTATTATCTACTTCATTTTGACCAATAATTAAAGTAATTGGATTTTTCTTAACTTGGCTTTCTCTCATTTTATAAGATAATTTTTCATTTCTATCATCAAGCTCTACTCTAAAGCCTTTATTTTTAAGATTTACAAATAACTCTTTAGCATATTCTAAATGATATTCATTATTAACGGGTATTACATTTATTTGTACTGGAGATAACCATAAAGGAAACTTACCAGCATAATGTTCTATTAATATTCCAATAAATCTTTCAAGAGAACCTAGAAGCGCTCTATGAAGCATAATTGGTCTTTTTTTAGTTCCATCTTGCGCTATATAAGTTAAATCAAATCTTTCTGGTAAATTCATATCTAACTGAATAGTTCCACATTGCCATATTCTGCCTAATGAATCTTTTAATTTAAAATCTAGTTTAGGACCATAAAATGCACCATCTCCTGGATTAATTTTATATTCTTTTCCTGATGCTTTAATAGCTTCTTCCAATATTTTTTCTGATTTATCCCAAACATCTATTGATCCGATATATTTATCTTCTGGTCTTGTTGATAACTCTATAGAATATGATAAATCAAATACAGAATATATTTTATCGTATAAATTAATTAACTCAATTATTTCACTTTGCATTTGCTCTTCTGTCATGAATATATGAGCATCATCTTGAGTAAAAGATCTAACTCTAAATAATCCATTTAAAGCTCCACTTGCTTCATGTCTATGAACTAATCCAAGTTCACCCATTCTTAAAGGTAAATCTTTATAAGAATATAATTTGTTATTAAATACCATCATTGCACCAGGACAATTCATTGGCTTAATAGCAAACTGTCTATCATCTATTTGTGAAGTATACATATTTTCTTGGTAATTTTGCCAGTGACCTGAAATTTCCCATAATTCTTTATTTAACATAATAGGAGTTTTTATAAACTCATAATTTTCTTTAGTGTGCTCTTCATACCAGAATTTTTCTAATTCATTTCTAAGAATCATTCCCTTAGGTAAGAAAAATGGAAATCCAGGACCATACTCACTCATCATAAATAATTCTAATTCTTTACCAAGTTTTTTATGATCACGAAGTTTTGCTTCTTCTATTAAAGTTAAATGGTTATTTAACTCTTCTTCTGTTTCAAAACAAATACCATATACTCTTTGCATAACCTTATTATTAGAATCACCTTTAAAGTATGCTCCTGAACACTTTAATATTTTAAAATGTTTCAGTTCTTTAACAGTATCAACATGAGGACCACGACAAAGATCTGTAAAATCACCTTGTGTATAACAAGTAATAACTGAATCAGTTTCAAAACTATTTATTAAATCTATTTTGTATTCATCATTCTTAAATTTTTCTAAAGCTTCTTCTTTAGATAATTCTTCTCTATAGATTCTTTTACCATCTTTACTAATTTTTTTCATTTCTTTTTCAATTTTAGGAAAATCTTCTTCTGTAATAGATAAAGATCCTAAATCCATATCATAATAAAAACCTTCTTCTATTACTGGACCAACCCAAAACTTAGCACCAGGATATAAATGTGCTACTGCTTGTGCAAGTAAATGTGCACAACTGTGATTAACTATACTTAATCTTTCATTTTCTTTAATATTTATCATATTAACCTCTTTCTAAAATAAAAACCACATATTTGCCAAGGAGCAAATATGCGGTACCATCCTATTTTTATCTTAATTTATATAACGGCTATTAACCGGAGTTTATTAACTCTCTCAAAAAGGAGTAATCTATATTTTTAGTATTAACTTGCACCAAATGTTAACTCTCTATAACTAATTAAATATAAATCTTGTCTTTTTTCTTCGATTTCAAGTAAATTATAGCAAAAAAAGTTACTTTAAGCAACTTTTTTACTAAATTATTTTCTAATTCTGTTTTCATTTGGTTCTAAATCATTTAAAAGACAATAATTATAATAATCTTCAAAAGATAATTCAGAATCTAAATTTAATGTTCCTAAGTATCCTAACATGGCATACTCACTATAAAAGCCCATTTGTTTTAAAGTATCTTCAAACGCTTTATATAATTCATTTTTTTCATTTTGATATAAGAACACTTTACCTTTTCTTGTTATTTTATAAACAAGCATATCTAGGTAAGGATTTTGACCGTTTTCAACAGCCGTATATATATATCCACTTTCAAATAATGATTTAAATATATCAACACCATTTAAATTACTATTAATTGATATTTCAGTGGGAATAAACCCATAAGTATCAATCATTTTTAAAACATTCAATTTACTTTTTTTAATTAAATCTAACTGTTCCATTTGTTTTCCCTCTTCTTTCTGTGAAGCAATATAATACCACTTTACTTAAAAGATTGCAAGTATTATAATATATAGTATATGAGGAGACCTATGGAAAAGAACATACTTTGTATTGATTTAAAGAGTTTTTTTGCGGCAGCTGAATGCGTACACAATAATATGGATCCATATAAAACTCCTTTAGTAGTTGCTAATGCGCTGCAAGGTAATGGTGCTATTACTCTTGCTATAACGCCTTATTTAAAGAGTTTAGGAGTTAAATCTAGATGTAGGTTATATGAAATACCTAATCATATTAAATATGTTATAGCAAAGCCTAATATGAAGTTATATATTAAGTACTCTAAAAAAGTTGTTAGTGTATATGAAAAGTTTATATCTAAAGAAGATATATGTAAATATTCAATTGATGAATGTTTCTTAGATGTTACTAATTATTTAAAATTATATAAAAAGACTGATGAAGAGCTTGCTAAAGATATATTAGATACTTTATATAAAGAAACTGGACTTACAGCAAGCTGTGGTATAGGACCTAATTTATTTTTAGCTAAAGTAGCAATGGATGTAGAAGCAAAAAAACATAAAAATGGAATAGCTAAATGGACTAGAGAAGATATAGAATCTAGTTTATGGAATATTTATCCTTTAAGTAAAATATGGGGTATTGGACCATCTTTAGAAAAAAAATTATATAACCTTGGTATTATAACTGTTAAAGATTTAGCTACTTTTAATAAAGATTTATTAGTAAATAAACTAGGATCACATATAAATGAATTATGGAATAATGTTAATGGAATAGATTATAGAACTATAAGTAGTATGAATGCTCCTGCTAAAGATAAGTCTATATCTTCTTCTTCTGCTTTATTAAAAGATTATTACGATCATGATATTAAACCATTATTACTTGATACATGTGAAGAACTAGGTACTAAACTAAGAAGTATAAATAAAGATACTTCTACAATAAATCTTAGAATAAGTTATTCTAAAGAAGTTGAAGGAGGTTTTAATAAAACTATCTCTCTTAATAAAGGTACTAGTAATTCTAAAGTAATTTATGATATATGTGAAAATATATTTGATCAATTATATAATAATTTGCCTATTAGAAAATTAGAAGTACATTTAAGTAGTTTGACTGATAGTAAGAATGAAGAACAGTTAAATTTATTTGATTATAATAAAATGGATAATAAAGTAGATAAAACTGTTGATGATTTGAAAAACAAGTATGGTAGTAATATTATTTCAAAAGCTGCACAAAAAAATAAAAATGGTTAATAACTAACCATTTTTTGTTTCTGTTGATGTATCATAACCAAAGTTTTGATATAACTGTCTAATGTCTGTGAAATTATCAGGGAATGTACCACCAGCTTCTAAATCTAATGTTTCTCTTGTTAAAGTAACTTCTACTTTAACTGTTTTAGTAACATCATCAAAGCTAATTTTTCCAGTAATTCCATCATACTCATTTGATGTACCTATTTCTTCTTTAGCAGCAGTATAATCACTTTCATTAGCAAATTTATAGTAATATGATCTAACTGCATATTCTAAGTATTTATTACTATTACCTATTGCAAGTTTATCTTCAAGTGTTAAGGTAACTTTATCATCACTTTTTTCTGTATCTTCTTTAGTAGCTACTACATATCCATGTAATGTTGATTCTGTAACCACTAGATTTCCAGTCACTTCTGTTACATTATCTCCAGTATCAGCTACTTTAATATTTATTTCATATGCTCCACTAGTCTTTAATGCTTCTGTTACAGCATTTTCATCACTATATGTATAAATGCAGTTTTCTTCAGAACACGCTTCTATAAAATCTTCAATTTTAATTTCCTCACCAATAACAGCATAAACTTCATTAAGGGTTACTGTAGGAGCTTTTGTATCAACAATTTCTACTTCTCCAGTATATACGCTTTCTCCACATGTAATTGTATACATATGCTTACCTACTTTATTAATATCTACTTTAGTTGTATCAAGCTTACAATTAGCAGCTGATACACCATTAAATTTAGCATAAGCACTAATATCAGTTGGTAACGCTTCTCCTACTTCATATTTATTAGATATAAGTGTCACTTTATTTTGAGTACCTAAACTCAAATAATAATAAACTCCATAAGCAACACCACCCATTAATATTAATATAAGTAGTATAAATAATAATTTTTTAATACCACTTGGTTTTTTCTTATTACTAGGCATTTCTTCTTTTATTTCAGCAGCAGGTGGAGGATTATCTCCAATAGAATTCTGCGCTCCTACGGAAGCCGGTTTTAACTCCACCGGAGTAAGCGGCTGCAGCTCAGTAGGATTTACTGACTGGTTTACAGGTGCTGCTGGTAGCGGATTTGGTGCTGGCTCTAAAGCTGGCACATCCCCTTCTGTAGGTATTGGAGTAAGCGGAATCGGCGCTGGTTCTACTGGCGCTTGCACTGGTTCTATCGGAGTCGGCGCAGGCGTAGGCATAACCGGTTGCTCTTGATTTATAGTTGGTGAAACTACTGGATCACCATTTGGTATTGGAGGTAATACTCCATTTTCATTATTATTCACTTTATCTAAGCCCCATTTCTTTATTCTGTAATAATTATATACTATAATTTATTTTATTTCAAGTTCTAAAAAATATTCTTTGACAAAAAAAGCGTATTATAATACGCCTTTAATTAATCGTGTTTAACTCTTTCTGATTCTTCTTTTGATTTAGCATTATTGAATCTATCAACAGTTCCAACAAGATATCCAGTAATACGACGAATTCTATCAAATTCTACGCCTTCTCCTACTTTTCTCCCTGTAGTTTCTGCTACTTCAACTGCACTAACATTGTCTTTTTTCATTCTACTACTCCTTTCCTTCTAATTTTTTTAATAATTCAAGTGGTATTGGTTCTCCAGTTCTTCTACCACATTTAGGGCAAACATCTTTAATTACTCCAACGTATCCACAAACTGGATCTCTATCAACAGGATGGTTTATTGCACCATACCCTATATTATTTTTTTGCATTAATCTTACAATTGATTCAAAAGCATCTAGATTATCTGACGGATCTCCATCAACTTCTATATAACTTATATGTCCTGCATTAGTAAGTGAATGATAAGGACCTTCAATTCTTAATTTTTCTGCTAATGTTGTTTTATAATGAACAGGCACATGGAATGAGTTAGTATAATACTCTCTATCAGTAATTCCTTTTAATGAACCATATATCGCTTTATCTATTCCAACAAATCTTCCAGATAATCCTTCAGCAGGTGTTGCTAAACAAGTAAAGTTAAGTCCGTACTTTTTACCATATTCATCACATCTATTTCTAATATATGTTACTATTTCAAATCCTAATTTTTCAGCTGTCTTAGATTCAGCATGATGTTCTCCAATAAGTGCTTTTAAACACTCTGCAAGTCCAATAAATCCTATTGAAAGTGTACCATGTTTTAATACTCTTTTTACTTTATCAGTAGGTTTTAATTTATCAGAATCAAGCCATAATCCTTGTCCCATTAAGAATGGAAAGTTATATACTCTTTTATTACACTGAATTTCATATCTTTCAATTAATTGATCTTTAATTAATTCTAAAATTTCATCTAATTCAGCATAAAATGCTTTCATATCTGCTTTATCTCTTACATTTTTTATTGCTATACCATGTTTAATACCTAATCTTGGTAAGTTAAATGATGTAAATGATAAATTACCTCTACCAGGAGTTATTGCTTTATCTGGATCAGCTACATTAGCTAGAACTCTAGTTCTACATCCCATATATCCAACTTCAGTTCTATAATCTCCTGCTTTATATGTTTTAATGTTAAATGGAGCATCTATAAATGACCAGTTAGGAAATAATCTTTTTGCTGAAACTCTTAAACTAAGTTTAAATAAATCATAGTTAGGATCTCCAGGATTAAAGTTAACTCCATTTTTACACTTAAATATTGATATTGGGAATATTGGTGTTTCACCATGCCCTAGTCCAGCTTCAGCAGCTAACATATAGTTTTCTGTAACCATTCTTCCTTCAGGAGAAATATCAGTTCCAAAATTTATTGATGAAAATGGAACTTGGGCCCCAGCACGTGAGTGCATTGTATTTAAATTATGTACAAAAGCTTCCATAGCTTGATATGTTTTTCTATTAGTTTTCTTCATAGCTTTTTCTAAAGTTAAACTAAATATTCTTTTTAAAACTTCATTATCTTTATAAAATTTTTCAAAATAAATTATATCAATATCAATAGTAGATATCTTAGAAATTTCTTTTTCAATTCCTCCCATAGGAGCAAATTCTGTCATTCCTTCTAAATCTAAGAAGTCATTTAAAATTTCTTTAACAAATTTTTTAAATGTTTTAAGTACTCCTGGAGCTAAATAAAAGTCAAATGCTGGAACTGATTGACCACCATGTTGATCATTTTGATTTGACTGAATAGCAATAGCAGCAAGTGCTGAATAACTCATAATGTCATTTGGTTCTCTTAAATGTCCATGGCCAGTAGAAAATCCTGTTTTAAATAATTTATCTAAATCTATTTGATTACAAGTAGTTGTTCCCATTGCCACGAAGTCCATATCATGAATATGTATCATACCTTCATCATGAGCATCAGAAAATTTCTTCTTAAATAAATATGCTTTACTAAACTCTTTAGAAACTGTTGCTCCAAACTGTAACATAGTTCCCATTGCAGTATCACCATCTACGTTAGCATTTTCTCTTTTTGCGTCATTTTCTGCTGCACTTTTAAGTCCTAAGTTTTCTAAATTTTTTAAAAATTTATGTACCTTTTTATCATATAGGAACATTTCTCTTGCTTTTGTTCTTTTTTCTCTATAATCTGAAAACGATTCATATACTTCTTCATATCCACATTTTTGCAGTGATATTTCTATAATATCCTGAATTTCTTCAATCTTAATTTTTTCTTTATCTTTAAAATCTTTTTCTATAACTTTAATTACTGCATTATATACTTTTTGTATATCTTTTTCATTATAATTATTAATTGATTTAACTTCACCATTTTCATCTTCATCTTCAACAATTAAATTGTCAAATCCTTTTTTAATAGCAAGTGCTATTTTTGTACCATTAAAAGTAGTTTTTGAACCATTTCTTTTAATTACTGTAAGTTTACTAAAAAACTCTTCTTCTTTTGCCATAATATACTACCTACCTTCTATAAATTAATTTTAATACTTTATAAAAAAAAAGTAAATCACTTTTTTTACATTTTACAACATCGTTTTTTTAAACTTTCACCATTTTACGGCATTTAATTTTTTGTTAATTATTCACAAACCCTTTAAATAAGGCAAATGTTTAAAAAAATAAAAAAATATATTTCTTTACTTTTTTACAATGTTCGATTTTCACATATTTTACAACTGCTATTTTACACCTGTTTTTCAAAATAACAAGTATGCTCCAAAGTCATGTTTTTTACATATTAAAACATATACTTAATTAAAGGAGATATTATGTTTAAAAATAAAAATATTCATATGCTAGGTATTGGAGGTATATCTGTAAGCGCTATTGCTAAAATGCTATATAAAGATAATAAAATAACTGGTTATGATATTAATCAAAATGATATAACTAAAGAGTTAATTAATTTAGGAATTAATGTTAGTAATAAATGTAATTTAGATAATGTTTATAATGCAGATATAATTATATACTCTTCTGCTATAGATAGTAATAATAAAGAACTTATTTATGCTAAAGAATTAAATAAAGAAATATATGAAAGATCTACTTTCTTAGGGTTATTATCTAAAGAATATGAAAATAGATTATGTATTACTGGAACTCATGGTAAAAGTACTACTACCGCTATGGTAAGTAGTATATTTTTAGAAGCTATGTTAGATCCTACTATACATTTAGGTGCTTACTATGAAGCTATTAATGGTAATTTACATATAGGTTCTAAAAAATATTTTATTATGGAAGCTTGTGAGTATGTAGATTCTTTTTTAAACTTTTATCCTACTAGCACTATAATAACTAATATAGATAGTGATCATTTAAATTATTTTAATAGTATAGATAATATAATAAATTCATTTAATAAATATACTGATTTAGTACCTGATAATGGATATATTATTATTAATAATGATGATATTAATAAAATAAATATAATAAATAAAAATATAATATCTATTGGTATTAATAATATAAGTGATTATATGGCTAAAAATATTAGTAATAATACATTTGATTTATATTATAAAAATGATTTATTAACAAGTATTACTTTAAAAGTATCTGGAATACATAATATATATAATGCACTTAGTGCTATTGCACTAAGTAATATTTATATAAATGATATTAATGTTATAAAAAAAGGTATAGAAAACTATAATGGAATAAAAAGAAGATTTGAATATATAGGTAAATATAATAATACTTTAGTATATGATGATTATGCACATCATCCTAAAGAAATACTTACTACTTATGATAATACAACTTATATAAAACATAACAAATCATGGGCTATATTTTCTCCTCATACATATTCTAGAACTAAAAACCATTTAGATGAATTTGCTATAAGTTTATCTAAGTTTGATAATATAATTATTGCTCCAATATATGCAGCTAGAGAAATAAATACTTATAATATTTCTGAATATGATTTAGTTTTAAAAATTAAGAAATTAAATAAAAATGTAATATATTTAGATAGTTATGAAAAAATAATAGATTATATAAAGGCTAATGTAGAAGAAAATGATTTAGTAGTAACTATAGGTGCTGGTGATATAGATATAGTTGCTAAAAAAATAATAGAAGAAATTAATTAATTTCTTCTATTATTTGTAAATATTCTTCTTTGCTATTTCCCTTTACTAATCTTTTCTTAAATTCTTTTATATTATCTACACCTTTTAAATAATAAGGTAACATAGTTCTAAGTTCAAGTGTAGCTAGTTTATCTGGTTTATCTTCATATAATAAATTAATATGATTAATCATCATCTTTTTTCTTTCTTCAAGAGTAACTAACAAAGGCTCTTTTTCTTCATTTAAGTACTCTATACACTCTTTTATAAGCCAAGGGTTACCCAGAAGACCTCTACCTATCATTACTGCATCACAGCCTGTTATATCAAGCATTCTTTTAGCATCATAACAACTAAGTATATCTCCATTACCTATAACTGGTATATTAACAGAATTTTTAACATCTTTAATTATATCCCAGTTAGCTAAACCAGTATAACCTTGAGCTCTAGTTCTAGCGTGAACTGTTATAGCACTTGCTCCTGCCTTTTCACATACTTTAGCTATTTCTGTAGCATTAATTGAATTATTATCCCAACCACTTCTTATTTTAACTGTAACTGGTATATTTATTGCTTCTTTAACACTTTTTACTATTTCATATACTTTATCTGGACTTTTCATAAGAGCACTTCCTGATTGAGCCTTAAGTGCTACTTTAGGAACAGGACACCCCATGTTAATATCAATAATATCTGGATTTTGTATCTCTATAATTTTTTTAGCAGCTATAACAAAAGACTCTACATCACTACCAAATATTTGTTGTGATAAAGGTCTTTCATAATCAGTCATTTTAAGTAAATCAATAGTTTTTTCATTATTATATGCTACTGCTTTATCAGATACCATTTCTGCTACTATTAAACCTGCTCCAAATTTTTTACATATTTTTCTAAACGATGTATTAGAAATACCTGCCATAGGAGCAACTACTATTTTATTTTCTATATTTATATTACCTATTTTAAAACTCATTTTCTTCACCAAATATAGTTTATCATAATTTAATAATAAAAAAAACTAATTAACTCATAGTAAACTATTGTTTTTTGTAAAAAATTGTGTTATTATATATTTGTTAGCAAAATACTACAAATATATTTAAATAGACCTAACATCCATTCTAATATATTCATTCTTGCTAACATAAAAAAGCATCGAATTAATTCGATGTTTTTTTTGCTATCATAATTTTAAAGATATTTGTAACTTCTTCAACTATTTCTAAATCTTTTTCTTCCATGTAATTAGTTGTTTCAGTTTCAACTATATCTTTATATACTATTAGTTTATTATCAAGTAAATTTTCATTTTCATCTACTTCATTTAAATAATAATAATTTTTATCATATAATTGAACATTTTCTAAAATTACATACTCTTTACCTTTTACAGTTACTATTTTTAAATTATCCATTATCTAGCTCCTCTACTAATATTATTAGATATAACATTTTCTATTTGATAAAAACCTTCATGAGCTCCTCTACCAGATAATTCAGTTTTAGTTACTAAAACTGAATCTGGTTTATAACCATTTTCTTCTAAAGATTTAATTTGATCTATACTATTACCTGAATCCCAAACTATTCTTATTTGACCTTCATCATTAGCATAAACAATAGCTTCTACGACTCTTTCATCGGCTGCACTATAATATGCTGTTTTAGCATTTTCTCCATTATAAGCACTATACTCATCATTAAATATTGATGATCCTTCTTTAAGAGTAATTATTGATCCAATAGTTATTTCTTCATTACTTACTTCTGGAATAGTTACTTCTGGTGCTATATAATCAGGCGCAGGAGTTTCTGGTATATATACATCTTCTAAAGATTCAGTATTAGGTTCTAAAGGTTTTACAGGAGCTACTGCTTCTGTTTTCCCTATGTTAGTAATACCTAAGCCTATTGCTCCAATAAGAGCAAACGCTGCAAGTTTTCTAGTCCATCCTTTTTTATCTGTTAAAGAACTTCTAGGATTTTCTAATATAATCGGTACTGCAGGCACCTTAGTTGCTTCTTTACTTTCAATTAATAAATTAGTTCTACCCGTAATAAGTGTTAAATATTCATTTAAACTTTCTGCAGGTACATAATAAGTTTTACCTTGCGATATTTGAATAGATGCTGTTGGATCTGTTGGTCTAGATATAAATTTTAATAAAGCATTATCAAATATTTCAATTTGCTCTTCTATCGAAAGAGTTTTAGTAGCAGGCTCACCTTGAGCAATTACTATACTACTATCTATTTGTTCTATTTCTTCTAATTTATTTTCATTTTTTGCTTCTTGTTTAAATGCCTGACTTATACTATTAACAATATTATCTACATTAACATTTTTAACAGAATTATTTTGAAGCATTGCTTGAATAGTAAGTAAAACTTCTTCACTAGTTTTTCCTGATTTAATTAACTCTTCTATTTGTTTAACTTTTTCATCAGCTTGTCTTTTTTCTTCAGCTAATTTCTCTATTTTTTCTGCTTCTTTAGCTGCTACTTTTTCTTCTTTCTTAGCTTTTCTATTTGCTATAAATGTATTTATAGCAGCTTTAGAAAGAACTCCAAAACTATGTTTACCTGATTTTATTTTAACACTCTTAGCTTTTAACACTTCAATTTGTTTATCAGCTATACTTATAGCCATATTATCTAACTCAGTTTTATCACTTTGACTTCTAACAGGCTCTACAGTTTTACTTATACTATCTATTTTACTATTATTACTAGCAAGTCTTGTATCATCTATTTGTCTTAATTCTTTTTCAATATATTCCATAAATGACTTCTTACTTTTATCATATTTAGAAACAGTACTACTTACTATTTTATTTTTCACATCTTTAACACCTAAATGAAATTTTTTCATTATTTTTTTAACAGATGCTGTAAACATTTTAAATTTTAAACCACTTCTTAAAATAATCCTTTTATGTAAAGGAAATAAATCAATTACTTGTTTAACTATTATTTTATCTTCTGCTTTCATTTATCCCCCTTAATCAAGACTAAGTTCTTTTAATACTTCAGTTATTTCCTTAACTACAGCTTCGTCTTCTACTGCTTTAAGTTCAACTGTATCTTCACTTTCAACTATTTCAGAAACAGAAACTATAACTTTCCCGTCTTCTACTTCAACATTATCAGTATATACTACATAGTTTTTACCTGTTGATTTAAGCTCAAAACAGTGAACTACTTCTAGCTCTTTTACATTTCCATTTTCATCAGTTACTTTTATAATTTCTTTTTCTTCCATACTTATCATCCTCTACTATAAATAATATCATTTTTACTTATTATTGTCAATTTCATATTATAAGAAAAACTACTATAAAATAGCAGTTCCATCTAAACTAAAACTTTTAGTTTCAGTTATTTTTACATCGATTATTTTTCCAATATATTCTAAACCATTTTCTATATTAACAAGTTTCATTGTTTCTGTATATCCATAAGCTTTTTCTTTATTTTTTTCACTTACTCCCATAACTAATACTTTAACTATTTTATCCTTATATAATTTATTATTTTCTAAAGAATACTTATTAACATGTTTATTTAATATTTGCAGTCTTTCTTCCTTTTCTTCCATAGGAGTAATATCTTCCATACTAGCTGCTAAAGTACCCTCTCTTGGAGAGAATATAAAGGTAAATGCACCATCAAATTTTAATTTATCTACTAAACTAATAGTATCTTCAAAATCATCCTTTGTTTCCCCTGGAAACCCCACAATAATATCAGTAGTAATAGCTACTCCTGGTATTTTAGACTTTATTTTATTAAATAAAGTTATATATTCTTCGCGGGTATTTTTTCGATTCATCTTCTTAAGTATTTTATTACTTCCCGATTGCATCGGTAAGTGTATATAAGGCATTATATTATCATACTTAGCAGCTACATCTATTACCTGATCTTCAAAATACCAAGGATTAGAAGTTACAAATCTAATTCTACTTATGCCTGTCTTTGCTACATCTTCTAAAAGATTAGCAAAGCTATAATCATAATCAAAATCTCTTCCGTAAGAATTAACATTTTGACCTAATAAAGTAACTTCTTTATAACCTTGGTTCTTAAGCTCTATTACTTCTTTTACTATATCCTCACTTTTTCTAGATCTTTCTTTACCTCTAGCAAAAGGCACTATACAGTATGTACAAAAGTTATCACAGCCAAAAGTTATATTAACATAAGCAGTTATATTAGAATCTCTATAGTATGGTATATTATTTTTAACACTATCACTATTAGAATATACTTCTATTACTTGTTTATCTTCTTTATTTTTAATATATTTAGGTAAATCTTCTATATTATGTGTACCTATAACTATATCAATATATTTATGTTTATTTAATACTGTATCTACTTCTCCTGCTACTTGCATTAAGCAGCCTGCTAAACAGATTATCAAATCTGGTTTAGTAGTAGATTTTAAATGCTTAGCTCTTGATAAGAAACCAAATAATTTATCTTTAGCATTTTCTCTTATAGCACATGTATTAAGTACTACAATATCAGAGTCATCTAAAGTATCTGTTTCTGTGTATCCTAGAGCTTTTAAATAAAATTTTATTTGTTCTGAATCATGAACATTCATTTGACAGCCATAGGTTCTAATAAAATATTTTTTATTAGATACTATTTTTGTATAATCATTATTTAAATCTATATATGTTATTTCTTTTTTAGTTCTATCTTTAGCAAGATCCCACTCTGGTTTTTTCATATTTCACTTCCAAACGTAGTTATTTTAACATATTTAAATAAAAAATGAAAGCAGATCAGGTTTTTGTTGGATATGAATGTTGGGTAAGATATATTGTTTGTATGAACTAATTAAATAGGATAAATTAACCATAATCTGCTTTCGATTAGTTATTTTATACTATTTATTTTTTATTGCAATAGTTTCGACAAAGGTTGTCAAAACAAGACATAAAAAAAGTTAAATATTACTATTTAACCTTTATTTTATCTTTACCACCCATATATGGTCTTAATGCTTTAGGAATATCTATACTTCCATCTTCATTATAATTATTTTCTATTAAAGCTATTAAACCTCTAGGAGTAGCTATAACTGTATTATTAAGAGTATGAGCAAAGTATTTACCTTCATCAGATTTAACTCTGATGCCTAATCTCCTCGCTTGTGCATCTCCTAAGTTAGAACATGACCCTACTTCAAAGTATTTCTTTTGACGAGGAGACCATGCTTCAATATCAACAGATTTAACTTTTAAATCTGCTAAATCACCAGAACAACATTCAAGAGTTCTCACGGGAACATCTAAGCTTTCAAAAAATTCAACAGATAGTTTCCACATTTTATCATAATACTTCATAGAATCTTCTGGATTACATATTATAATCATTTCTTGTTT
>CAYJJQ010000010.1:0-31205 GCA_964370545.1 uncultured Muribaculaceae bacterium
AAGTTAAGATATCATAAAATAGTTATAATGACAGATGCCGATGTAGATGGATCTCACATTAGAACACTTCTTTTAACGCTATTTTATCGTATGTTTAAGCCAATTATTGAAGGAGGGTATATTTATATAGCTCAACCTCCTCTTTATAACATTAAGCATGGTAAAACAACGAAATATGTACTTAACGATGTTGAAAGAGATGAATACATTAATTCTTTACCAGAAAATGTTAGGTCAAGAGTTGAGGTAGGTAGAAACAAAGGTTTAGGAGAAATGGATGCTCATGAACTATGTGATACAACAATGAATATAGAAAATAGAACTTTATTACAAGTAACAATTGAAGATGCTATGTTAGCGGATAAAATATTTGAAACATTAATGGGTGAAGAAGTTGAACCTAGACGTGAATTTATTGAATCAAATGCTAGATATGTAGAAAATATTGATATATAGGAGGTGAAATTATGGATAAATTAGAAAAACAAAGTATATATGAAGAAATGAAGAATTCCTTTATGGAATATTCAATGAGTGTTATAGTATCAAGAGCACTTCCTGATTTAAGGGATGGTCTTAAACCAGTTCATAGAAGAATTTTATATGCAATGCATGAAGATGGCTTAACACCAGATAAAATGTTTAAAAAAAGTGCAACAACTGTAGGTAACGTACTAGGTAGATACCATCCCCATGGTGATTCTTCAGTTTATGATTCAATGGTTAGAATGGCTCAAGACTTTAGTTATAGATATCCTTTAGTTGATGGCCATGGAAACTTCGGTTCAATTGATGGGGACCCAGCAGCTGCATATCGTTATACTGAAGCAAGACTTCAAAAAGTATCACTTGAATTATTAAGAGATATTAATAAAGATACTGTTGATTTTGAAGCAAATTTTGATAATTCTAGAAAAGAACCTAAAGTATTACCTTCAAGATATCCAAATATTTTAGTAAATGGTACTATGGGTATTGCTGTTGGTATGGCAACTAACATTCCTCCTCATAATTTAGGAGAAATAATAGATGGTTGTATTGCTTATATAGATAATAATGAAATTGATATTAATGGACTAATGGAACACATTAAAGGTCCTGATTTTCCTACAGCAGCTTCAATACTTGGTAATTCTGGTATAAAAAGAGCTTACGAAACAGGAAAAGGGTCAATTACTATACGTGGTAAAGCAGAAATAGAAGAAAATAATTCAAAATCTAGAATAATAGTTACTGAATTACCTTATCAAGTTAATAAAAAAAGTTTTCTTGAAAAAATAGGTCAACTTGTAAGAGATAAAATTATCGATGGTATAGCTGACTTAAATGATGAATCTACACTAAAAAATGGAATTAAAGTTGTCGTAACTTTAAAAAGAGAAGCAAATGCTAATGTAGTTTTAAATAATTTATATAAGCATACACAATTACAAACATCATATGGTATTAATTTACTTATGTTAGATGAAGGAGAACCAAAAACTCTTAATTTAAAAGAAATTATTTCAAAATATACTGATTATCAAAAATTAGTTATTATAAGAAGAACTAAGTTCGAATTAGCAAAAGCAGAGCGTAGAGTTCATATTTTAGAAGGATTAAAAATAGCTTTAGATAATATTGATGAAGTTATTAAGCTTATAAGAGCTGCTTCTACTGACGAAGAAGCTAAAAGTGGTTTAATGAGTAGATTCGGATTATCGGAAATTCAAGCTGAAGCAATTCTAGAAATGAAATTAAGAAGATTAACAGGTTTAGAAAAATCTAAAATAGAAGAAGAATTAGCTGAACTATTAAAAGAAATTGATAGATTAAGAGGCGTTTTAGCAGACGAAGTTAAAATATTTAATATTATTAAAGAAGAATTATTAGAAATAAAAAACAAATATGCCGATGATAGAAGAACAACAATTGATATGAGTGCTATAGAATTTATAGAAGACGAATCATTAATACCTGAATCAAATGTCATTGTAATGATTACAAAAGCTGGGTATATTAAGAGAACGCTGCCTGGAGAGTTTAAAACTCAAAATAGAGGCGGAGTCGGAATTAAAGGTATGACTACTAATGATGAGGATATTGTAGAACATTTAATAAATTTATCAACACACGATTATATATTATTCTTTACAAACAAAGGTAAAGTATATAGATTAAAAGGCTACGAAATACCTGAATCTAGTAGACAATCTAAAGGAATACCTATTGTTAACTTATTACAAGTAGAAAAAGAAGAAAAGATAAATTCAGTTGTACAAATCACTAGAGAAGAAGAAAACCAATTTTTACTTTTCGCTACAAAACTAGGAATTGTTAAGAAAACTAGAATTGATGAATTTGATAGTATTAGAGCAACAGGAAAAATTTGTATAAATTTAAAAGAAGAAGATGAATTAATTGGAGTTAGAAAAACATCTGGTGAAGACATTATACTATTAGGTTCTAATGCTGGTAGAATGGTAAAATTCATAGAAACAGAGTTAAGACCGATGGGAAGAACAGCTTCAGGAGTTAGAGGAATAAATCTTGATGGTAACCACTGTGTATGTTCTGAGGTTGTTTCAGAAGATAGCACAATATTGTTATTAACAGAAAAAGGTTATGGTAAGAAAACATATGTTAAAGAGTTCAGACAGACGAAAAGAGGCTCTAAAGGCGTTAAAGCTTTAAATATTACTGATAAAAATGGAGGAATCATTACTGTAAAAGTAATAAACGATGAAGTTGAATTAGTATTAATGACTAATACTGGTGTTACAATTAAAATGCCATTAGATCAAGTTTCTATTTTAGGTAGAGTTACTCAAGGATTAAGGTTAATAAACTTAAAAGAAAATCAAAGTGTCTCATCTGCGGTATTATTAAAACCTGAAGAGGAAATTATTGAAGAATAATTTCTTTTTTTATAAAAAATATTTCCCGGGAAATATTTTGTAACATATTAATCACAATATGTGTGTTAAAATATACATATGTTCGCCTTTAATATTTCCCGGGAAATATTATTAAAAGAAATTTGAATCATTTAAATGAATTTTTTGTTACTAATATTAACAATTTTTATTTTTAGTTATTCATTTTATTTCTTTTATCTTTTTTGTATTTTATAACTTTAGCAAATTTATATTATATTTATTTTTAAATTGTATTTTGATATCATATTATTATATATATAGTTCTAGAACTTTAAATTTGTTTTATACCATCAATGTTCCACGTGGAACATTGATGATGAAGTATTTATATCTGTCTTTGTTATATACTATATTATAAATAACGCGTATAATGCCAAAGTTATTATATATGTTTATCTTTTATTTATAATGTTTTTACGAAATATATAAATATTATTTATATAAAATGTATCAATGTTCCACGTGGAACATTGATGATGAAGTATTTATATCTACCTTTGTTATGTACGATACTATAAATAACGCGTATAATGCCAAAGTTATTATATATGTTTATCTTATATTTATAATAATTTTATGAAATATATAAATATTGTTTATATAAAATATATTGATGTTCCACGTGGAACATTGATTAAAGTGCGATAATATGACTGAAATGGGATAATGTAATATAAAAATGGCAATAATAATAAATCTGAAATAATATTATTATAATGTTCCACGTGGAACATAGAAACATATTAATAATTGTTGAAATATTGAATTCTTTTTGATATAATATATACGTGCAACAATTATATTGTAAAATGGTCAGGATCGGAAGATAGCAGCCACATCAATCTCTAATTGTGTGCACATTTTTTATGGGAGAATATATGGATTATATGAAAATAGCTTTGGAAGAAGCTAAAAAGGGATACAAAAAAAATGAAGTGCCTGTAGGAGCTGTTATTGTAATGAATAATAAAATTATTGGTAAAGCTTATAATATAAAAGAGGCTACGAGTTTTGCGTTTAATCATGCAGAAATATTGTGTATAATGAAAGCTTCAAAAAAAATAAAAAATTGGAATTTAGAAAATGCTGATCTATATGTAACTCTTAAACCTTGCGCTATGTGTGAAGAAATAATAAAACAAGCTAGAATTAAAAATGTATATTATTTGTTAAGTAAAGAAGAAAACAAAAAAGAATATACACGAACAAATGTACGTAATTATATGTCTGAAAATATGGAACAAATTAAAAGTGAATATAAAAACATCCTAAAAACGTTTTTTGGTGAATTTAGAGGCTAAAAAATTTACATCTGAAATTTTACATGTTATAATTTTATTAGTGGAGGCATCATGAATTATAAAGTACTTTATAGAAAATATAGACCAGATAATTTTGAAAATCTTGTAGGGCAAGATAATATAACAAAAATCTTAAAAAACAGCGTTAGTAGTGATAAATTAGCTCATGCATATATTTTTTCTGGTCCTAGAGGAACGGGAAAAACAAGTTCTGCTAAAATATTTGCCAAAAATGTTAACTGTCTTGAAAGTAAAGATGGTAATGCTTGTGGTGAGTGCAGTAACTGTTTAAACTATAATAATTCTAATGATATTATTGAAATAGATGCTGCATCTAATAATGGTGTTGATGAAATAAGGGAAATTACTAATAATATTAAACTTTCTCCTAATCTTTTAAAATATAAAGTATATATAATTGACGAAGTCCATATGTTAAGTCAAAGTGCGTTTAATGCGCTTTTATTAACGTTAGAAGAACCTCCGGTACATGTTATATTTATACTAGCAACAACAAATATTGAAAGTGTACCAATAACTATATTATCTAGATGTCAAAGATTTGATTTTAGAAAAATACAGAAGAAAGACATAATTAGTAGATTAAAAGTAATTGCTGAAAAAGAAAATATAAATATTACTGATGATGCATTAGAAGAGATTGCCTCATTAGCAGATGGAGGATTAAGAGATTCATTAAGTATACTTGATCAATTATCAAAAGAAACAGAGAAAATCACTTATGAATTTATTTTAAATAGTTTAGGAAATGTATCGGGTAAAAATGTTGTTAAATTGTTAGATTTGCTAGATAAAAATGACTATAAGGAAATAAATAACTTATTAAATGAATTGTCTGAAAAATCAATTGATTATAAACTACTAATAAAAAATTTAATAGAGGAATCTTCTAAAATGGTAATCAAGCTACTTGATGGAGAGAAAAGCCGCTTGTCAGTGACAGAATATAAAAAATTTATATTTGATTTAGTTGATTGTTTAAATAAAAATAACATATCAGTTGATATTTATGATTTATTAAAGGTAGTGTTTAATAGTTATATTGATTACTCATTAAAAGATTCTAGAGTTATTAAAGAACCGAAAACAAATGAACTAGCTAATACACAAGAAAAAAATGACAAAAAAGAAGAATTGGTAAAAAATGAAAAAATTAGTGCTAAAAAAGGAAAAAAAGTAAATAATAATAAAGTAGCAATAAGAATAAATAACTGTTTTGCTGGTGTTAATAAGCAATTTAAAAATGAATATGAAAATATATGGAAAGAATATAAAGAAGAAGCGTCTAACCAAATTAAAGGTATAATTATTGATTCTTGTGTAGTTGCTGCATCTGAAAAAATAATTATGATTAAATTAGATAGAGAAAAAGACATTGATATGTTGTATGACTATGTTTCTGAATTAAAAAAAGAGTTTAATGATAAATACGAAAAATTAGTTGAATTTGTATTTTTAACATCAAATGATTGGGATAAAAATAAAACAGATTACATGAACAATATAAAAAATGGAATAAAATATGAATATATAGAAGAAGCAGATGTGGCTGATGATGTAATTGGAAATATTTTTGGCTCAATAGAAATAGAAATAGAGGAAGGATAAATATTATGAATATGCAAGCGTTAATGCAACAAGCACAAAAAATGCAAAGAGATATTGCAAAAAAACAAGAAGAAATTGAAAAGATGGAATTTGAAGGAACAAGTGAATTTCTAGATTTAAAATTAAAAGGGAATAACGAAATAGGTGAAATAAAATTTAAAATATCTAAATTAGAAGAAGAGGATATGGAAATACTAGAGGATATGATAAAAATAGCATATAATGATGCAAAGAAAAAATTAGATAAAATAACTGAAGAGAAAATGGGATCATATTCAAAAATGGGCGGACTGTTCTAGATGAACTATCCACCAGCATTACAAAAGTTAATAAGTTTTTACAAAAAATTACCTGGAATTGGTGAAAAAAGTGCTGAAAGATTAGCTTTAGCTACTTTGGATTTTACTGAGGAAGATATTATTGATTATGCAGAAGTGTTAACGGATGCTAAAAAATTATTAAAAAAGTGTACTATATGCGGCCATTTAACTGATGAAGAAGTATGTGACATATGTGAATCAGAATATAGAAATAAAAATCTAATATGCGTAATAGAAGATTATAAGAGCGTATTTGCTTTTGAAAAGGCAGGAAACTTTAAAGGTGTTTATCATGTATTGGACGGTCTAATAAGTCCTATAGACAATGTTTCTCCTGAAGATATAAATTTATCAAAATTAATTAAACGCGTTAAATCTTTGGAAAATCCAGAACTAATACTAGCTCTTAGATCATCTATAGAAGGAGAAACTACCACATTATATATCAAAAAAATATTAGAAAAAGAACCAGTAGTAATTTCTAGGTTATCATATGGGTTGCCAATAGGTGCAGAAATTGATTATTTAGATATTATGACATTAGACAAAGCACTAGAAGACCGTAAACAAATTTCTATAAAAACTGAATAAAAATTGTAATAATTAGTATAATTATATATGAAAAAAATAATTTTTAAACTTGTCAAAAATGTATTATTGGCATTTATCCTATTATATTCTATAAATGTTATATTATTTAATTTAAGCATATTTGTTCCTATAAATGTGTTTACTATTGCAATAAGCACGTTTCTAGGCGCTTTTGGTGTTGTAGCTCTTATTATTTTAACTATAATGCTCTAAAGGAGATATTAATGAACAAAGAAATTAGTAAATTATTAAGTCATGTAAATGAGAATAAGTTTTCTCATGCTTATTTAATTGAAACAAATGATCAAAATCGATGTTACGATGAATTACTACTAGTAATTAAAAAGCTGTTATGTCTTGATAATCATGATTTGCAAGCAGATTGTAATTTTTGTAAATCAATTGAAAACGGTAGTTCGCTTAACTTTTTTATTGTTAAACCAGACGGAAAAAATATAAAGAAAGAACAAATACTTAATTTAAAAAGGCAATGTCAAATGATGCCAGTGCTGGCTAAAAACAATGCATATCTAATTTTTAATGCCGAAAAATTAAATGCTTCATCGGCAAATACTATGTTAAAATTCATTGAAGAACCAAATGAAAACTTATTTGGTATATTTTTAACTAATAATAAAGAAAATGTAATTAATACAATCAAAAGTAGATGTGAAATTATTTCTTTAAAATATACTAAATCAAGTCAATTAAACTTATTAAACATTTCTCAAGATGAATATAATGATATCCTGACAATAGTAGAAAATTATATAACAAAAATTGAAATAGAAAGAATAAATGGCATTTTATACAATAAAACTGAGCTTCCCGAAGATATTAAGGAAAAAATGGATGTGTTTTTTTCTATCGTTTTAATGATTTATAAAAATATTGTTGACAATTATTATAATAATGTAGATACTGATATTATAAAAAGATTTAATTTTTTAAAAAATTTTGAAATAGAGAACCTACTGAAAAAGATAGAGATAATTGTTTCTTTAATTAACAATTTAGGTTATAATTTAAATAATGAATTATTACTAGATAAATTTGTTATCGAAATGGGTGAAATAAATGGATAATATATATGGAATTAATTTTAATAAAGGTGGAAAAGTTTATTATTTTAAATCAAGTTTAACGTTAGAAGAGAATGATAAAGTTATTGTTTCAACAGAAAAAGGTGAACAATATGGTAATATTGTATCTATAGTAACAGATAATAAAAATAAGTATAAAGATTTAAAAGAAGTTACTAGAGTTGCGGATGCAAAAGATGAAGCAAAATACTTTTCAAATTTAAAAGATGCAGATCGTGCATTAAAAAAATGCAAAGAATTAGCAGAAGAATTATCTTTAAAAATGAATTTTATTAGTGCGTCATATACATTTAGTAAAAACCAGCTGTTATTCAATTTTTATGCAGATGATAGAGTTGATTTTAGAGAACTTGCTAAAAAATTAGCTTCAATTTATAAAACTAGAATTGAATTAAGACAAGTAGGTGCTAGAGATAAAGCTAGGGAAGTGTGCGGAATAGGTGTATGCGGTCAAAAATTATGTTGTACTAAATTTCTGAGACAAATGGAATCTGTTACAATTAATATGGCTAAAAATCAAAATTTAGCATTAAATCCGAATAAAATAAATGGTGCATGTAATAGATTATTATGTTGTTTAGCATATGAAGATGAAGTATATAGCGAGCATAGAAAAAAATTGCCGAAAATGGGTGAAAAAGTAAAAAGTCCAGCAGGATACGGTCCCGTTGTAGCCTTGAATATTCTCAACAGTTCGTATACATTAAATATTGACGGAGAGAGAGTTGAAATAAAAATTGATGAAAATAAAGAAAAATGATTTATATGATTATGAAAACAGACATATTTTTCAGTGTGAAGATGGTTTTAAATTTTCGTTAGATTCAATATTATTAGCAGAATACACAATATTAAAACAAAATGATAAAGTTGTAGATTTATGTACAGGAAATGCCCCTGTACCTTTAATTTTATCAAGTAAATATTCTAATAAAATACTGTGTTTTGAAATTCAAAAAGAAGTATTTGAATTGGGTAAAAAATCAATTGAATATAACAAATTGGATCAGCAAATTAAAATAGTAAATGATGATGTTAAAAATATAAATAAATATATCGATGGTAAAGTAGATGTAATTACTTGTAATCCTCCGTATTTTAAATTAAATAGTGCGCCTCTTTCAAATAATGAAATTGAAAGAAATGCAAGACACGAAACCCTTATATCATTAGAAGATATATTTGAAATATGTGGTAGCAATTTAGAAAATGGTGGTGCGTTTTACTTAGTGCATCGCGCAAATAGAGTTGACGAAATTATATCACTGGCTAGTAAAAACAAAATGAATGTTAAAGAAATAACGTTTATAAAAACTGATAATTCTAATGAATATAAAATTATGTTAGTAAAATGTTTGAAAAATAGTAAAAACGGTGTTAAAATCATGCATGTTGATGTGCAAAATGTAAAAACATATAAAAATATATTTAAGGAGGTTATATGAAATTAATAGTAGGACTTGGTAATCCGGGTAAAGAATACGAAAATACAAGACATAATATTGGGTTTAAGATTATAGATAATTTTTTAGGTGATATTTCTTTTAAAGAAAAATTTAATGGATTAAGCTATAAAGTTAATATAAATAATGTAGATGTTTTATTTATAAAGCCTCTTACTTATATGAATTTATCAGGTAATTGTGTAAAAAAATATATGGATTATTACAATATAGATATTAAAGATATATTAATTATACAGGATGATATAAGTATTGAATTAGGTAAAATAAGAATCAAAAACAATTCATCAGCTGGTGGACATAACGGTATTAAATCAATTATAGAAAATATAAAATCAGATGAATTTTCTAGACTAAAAATAGGGGTAAAAACGGAGAAATTATCAAATGCATCAGATTTTGTACTAGATAAGTTCTCTAAAACAGAAATGGATTTAATTAATCAGTTTGATTACAAAGAAATAATAAATACATTTATTAGTGAAGGTCTAGGTAATTACTCTAGTGAATATTGTGAGTAACTATGGATTTTTTAAGCAAATATTTTAAATATGAAAACAATATTAATGTAAGCGGTTTAACTAGCGAGTTAAACGTTTTCTATTTGCTTAATTATTTTAAAAAAAATAATAATCATACACTTGTTGTTACAAGTACATTATACGAAGCAACTAAGTTATATAACTCATTAATAACATATACTTCAAAAGTGCTATTATATCCAATGGATGATTTTTTAACATCAGTAGCTATAGCAGAGTCACCAGAATTAAAATTTACTAGATTAGAAACATTAAACAAAATAAAAACTGGAAAACATATAGTAATAGTTAATTTAATGTCTTACTTAAAATATATGCCTAAAAAAGATACTGAAGAGGAATATAATTTAGTAACAGGAAAATCTATTGATAGAAGCAAACTGATAGAAAAATTAGAAGAATATGGCTATAATAAAGAATCGTTAGTTACATCGACTGGAGAATATGCTGTAAGAGGTTTTATTATTGATGTTTTTTTGTTACATGAAAAAAGCCCAGTAAGAATAGAATTGGATGGAAATAATATAGAAGCTATCCATTATTTTAATGAAGTTAGTCAAATAACAACTGACAAAATAAAAGAAATATCAATTGATGCTATTAATGAAAATATTAATACAAATTATGATAATATTGTAAATTATTTAGGGAATCCAGCAGTATTTTATATAGATTATAGTCAAATAAAAGCTTCATATTTAAAATTGGCAGAAGATATCCTTAATTATAATAATGCTAATAATATCAATAAAAAGCATATGTATGATTTAGATGAAGTAAATTCTAAATTTTCTTTATATATAAATACGATTGATTCCAAAAATAGTGATTTTATAATAGATTCAATGGAACTTATTAATTTTAATGAAGATTTTGAATTATTGAAAACAAAATATCATGAATGGAGTAACAAAAAGAAAACTGTTATATTCTGCTTATCAAATGAAAAACAAATTCAAATAATAGCAAAACTTATTCCAGAAGCCAAAATTATTAAACAAAAAATTAATAAAGGGTTTATTATAAATGATTTAGTTCTTATAGGCGAATCTGACATAGAAAATACCAGAAAAATAAATAATTCATTTAAAAGTTCTTATAAATTTGGTAAAAGAGTAAAAAGTTATGAACAACTAGAAATTGGAGATTATGTTGTTCACGTTGCCCATGGTATCGGTATATATAATGGTTTAACTAAATTAAGTAAAAATAAAATTGAGAAAGACTTTTTACAAATTTTATATTCGGGAAATGATAAAATATATGTACCTGCTGAGAAAATAAATTCAATATATAAATACTCAGATAAAGAAGGAACACCACCAAAAATAAATAAACTAGGTGGTGATTCATGGAAGAAAACAAAAAACTATATTCAAGCAAAAATAAAAGATATTTCTTTAGAATTAATAGAATTATATAAGAAAAGATTAGGTTTAAGAACTGATAAATACCTGTTTTATCCTGAAGAAGAAGTGTTTGCTTCCGAATTTAAGTATGACCTTACAATAGCTCAACACAACTCAGTAAGAGACATTGTAGGTGATCTTAGTAAGGATTACCCAATGGATAGGTTATTATGTGGAGATGTAGGATTCGGTAAAACAGAAGTTGCTTTTAGAGCAATGTTTAATACAGTGTTAAATAATCACCAAGTAATGTATTTGTGCCCTACAACAATATTAGCTGACCAACAATACAAAGTGGCAGTAGATAGATTTAAAAATTGGCCAATAACTATTGCAGTACTTAATCGATTAGTCACTCCATCAAAAGTTAAAACAACCATAGAAGATTTTAAAAATGGAAAAATAGATATTCTAATAGGAACGCATAGAATATTAAGCAATGATGTAATTCCTAAAGACCTCGGATTATTAGTAGTTGATGAAGAACAAAGATTTGGTGTTACTCATAAAGAAAAATTAAAAAAACTTAAAACAGATATAAATATACTAACATTATCTGCAACTCCAATACCTAGAACATTAAAAATGGCTCTATCTGGTATAAGAGATTTATCAGTAATTGATACTCCACCATTTAATAGATATCCAATTCAAACATATGTAATTTCTGAAGACGACATGTTAATAAAAGATGCTATATTTAAAGAGTTATCTAGAGATGGACAAGTATTTATTTTATATAATAAAGTAGAAGATATAGAAATAAAAACTAATCATATAAGAAAATTAATACCAGATGCAAATGTTTCTTTTGCACATGGCCAAATGTCTAAAAATGAACTAGAAAATATCATGGAAACATTCGTTACTGGCGAGATAAATATACTCGTTTGTACCACAATTATAGAAAGCGGCATTGATATACCTAATGTTAATACTTTAATCATATATGATGCAGATAAATTTGGTTTGTCTCAGTTATATCAAATAAGAGGAAGAGTTGGAAGAAGCAACAAAATAGGATATGCATATTTACTTTATAATCCATCAAAGGTTTTAACTGAAGTAGCTACAAAAAGGTTGAAAACAATTAAAGAATTCACTGAACTTGGAAGTGGTTATAAAATAGCCATGAGAGATTTGGCTATTAGAGGTGCTGGTGATGTATTTGGAGTTAGCCAAGCAGGATTTGTTGATAGTGTTGGTATTTCACTGTATTTAAAAATGATGGAAGATGAAATTCGTAGACAAAAAGGTGAAGAAGTAATTGAAGAAGATATAGATACTAAAGCTCTTATCGATGTTAAAACTCACATTTCTGATGATTATATTTCAGATGAGGACATAAAAATTGAAGTGCATAAATTAATTAATTCAGTAGATAGTTTTGCTAAAATAGAGGAAATAAAATCAGAAATAGAAAACAGATTTGGAACTATACCCGAATATTTAATTACATATATGTATGAAAAATATTTTGAATATTTAGTGGGTAAACTTTCTATAAAACATATAAAAGACAGTGGAAGAGTAATTGAAATAATTATACCAAAAGAAGTTAGTGATAAAATTAAAGGGGATAAGTTATTAATTCATACTTTCCAAATAAGTAGTTCTTTTAATATTAAGTATTTAAGTGGTCAAATAATATTAAGTTATAATTACATTAATGAAAAAGAAGAATATGTATATAATTTGGCAAAATTATTAGATTTAATCTATTTTGATATGAATAAATAAACTAAATTTTCACAAACTACTAAAGAAGTGGAGTGAATTTAGTGAAAAATACTGGAATAATTAGAAGAATAGATGAGTTAGGAAGAGTAGTGATTCCAAAAGAAATAAGAAAAGTTCTAGGTATTAGAGATGGAGAAAATTTAGAAATATTTGTAGATGATAATAAAATTGTATTAAAAAAACATCTCATTATGCAAAGCTTGGTTGATTTAAGTAATCAAATGATTATTATTTGTTCTAGTGTTCTTGATTCAAAATTATTAATAACTGATAGAGAAAAAATAATATCTACTAGTGATACATACAGTTATTTAATAAATCAAAAAATAAATGTTGAACTACTAAAACTAATTGATAATAGGGAAAGCCTAATAAATGAAGAAGAAACTAAAATAACATTTGATCAACATGATTTATTTGGTAGATTTATTATTGTTCCAATAATAAGTGAAACAGATTGTTTAGGATTGGTCATATGTTTAAGAAGTGAATCAAATACTAAAAGTGAAGAATTGAAAATAACTAAATTAATTGCTAATATGCTTAGTGAAAAATTAAATTTGAATTAATGAATTTGACAAATTGTAGTAAATGTGATACAATTGTATTGCTTAAGGGGGTTAAGTATGAAAAATTTTAAAGCAACAGCTCATAGAGCTAATTCATTTTCTGGTTATTTAGAAAATACTAAGGAAGCAATCAAATATGCATTTAATAGTAATGATATTGATTCAGTGGAAATAGATATTCAATTAACAAAAGATGGAAGATTGGTTTTAATGAATTATAAAACATTAGAACCAGCAGTAATCGGATTAAGCGAAGGAAAAAATACTGTATTAGATTATACATATGATGAATTATCAAAAATGACTCTTATGTTTAACAATGCAATGTTAGATCAAGTAATGAAAGCTAATCCAGAAGATTTTGGTAATTATAGTGCTAAAATAATTGAAAGTTATAAAGAACAACAATTAGCTAGTGCTAAAATACCTACACTTGAAGAAGTATTAGGAATAAATAGAAATGGTAAGGAACTTTTTATAGAAGTAAAACCACTTTTAAATCCTAGTAATGAAGCAAATATTGAATATGCTTCTAGAGTTATAGAAGTATGTAAAGTATATGATTTAAGTAATGTGGTATTTATATCAGGAGATACAGATTTATTGGCTAAAATTAAACATAGTTTTCCGTTAAATTCATGTTTACCTGTTATTGGTTATAATGATGCAGAAAAAGTAACTCATATTAAAGATGGTGCTTTTGCAGCTGTTAATCATTTATTACATACAGTTCCTGGAACTAATAAATCAGTTGCTGAATATGTGCTTGAAGATAATAATAAATTAGGTGTTTGGAATATTAGAACTGTTAATCAACTAGCAGAAACAGAAAGTATTGTTGATGTTGAATATAATGCAGTATCTGACTTTCCAGAATTACTAAATGATTATGCAAAAAAATTAAGAAAATAGTCAATGACTATTTTTTTATTGTAAAATACTTATTTTTATGATAATATCAATGTAATTAACAGCGAAGAAAATGAGTACAAATTAAAGTATTGTAGAGAGTTAATGTTTGGTGAAAATTAACATATAATAATTTGGAATATGGTTTTTGGAGTTAAATCGTGTTGTTGCGTTAAAACATACAAGAGCATGTAATCATGAATTAAGGTGGTACCGCGGAAATGTTTTCGTCCTTATCCTTTATTCGTGATTTTTTTTGGAGGTAAAATGAGAAAATTCGAAAAAATAAGTTTTAGTCAATTTTCTAAAGATATATCTAATAGTAAGGAATTATATGCTGAATATAAATTGCCTATTAGAAAAACACAGTATAGTGCTGGATATGATTTTTTAGCTATAGAAGATATAAATATTAAACCTGGACAAATTGTTAAAGTGCCAACTGGATATAAAGTTCGGATGCAAACGGATGAAGCTTTAATAATTATAGTTAGAGGAAGTATAGGATTTAAATATAATGTTAGAATGTGCAATCAAGTAGGTTTAATAGAAAGTGATTATTATAACAATATAAGTAATGAAGGGCACATGTTTATAGCACTTCAAAACGAGGGTGAAAATGAATTATTAATAAAAAAAGGTGAGGGATATGCACAAGGCGTATTTACTAAATTTTTGTTAACAGAAGACGATGCTGCGGTCGGCCATAGAAAGGGCGGATTTGGTAGCACAAATGAAAGGGAAGAAGAAAATGAATAAAAAATATTATATAACAACACCAATATACTACCCAAGCGGTAAGTTTCATATTGGTCATTGTTATACAACAATAATAGCAGATGCTATAGCAAGATATAAAAGATTAGATGGATATGATGTATTTTTTCAAACTGGTACCGATGAACACGGCGATAAGATAGCTGCAAAAGCAACAGAAGCAGGTGTAACGCCTATCGAGTATGTAGATAAAATTGTAGAAGATGCTGAAAATCTATGGGAAAACTTAGGAATAACATATGATTATTTTTTAAGAACTTCTGATGAAAATCATGTAAAAAGAGTACAAGAAATTTTTACTAAGCTATATGATCAAGGGGATATATATAAAGGAACTTATGAAGGTTTATATTGTACCCCTTGTGAATCATTTTGGACAGAAACACAATTAATTGATGGTAAATGTCCAGATTGTGGTAGAGAAGTAAAAATAGTTGAAGAAGAAGCATATTTCTTCAAATTAAGTAAATATCAAAAAAGATTAGAAGAATATTATGATGCTAATACAAGATTTATTGAGCCTCAATCTAGAAAAAATGAAATGATAAATAATTTTATTAAACCTGGATTAGAAGATTTATGTGTTACTCGTATATCAGTTGAATGGGGAATAAAAGTGCCATTTGATGAAAAGCATACAATCTATGTATGGATTGATGCTTTAACAAATTATATTACTTCATTAGGCTATCCTGATATAAATAGTGAACTATTTAAAAAGTATTGGCCTGCTGACTTACATTTAGTAGGTAAAGAAATTACTAGATTCCATGTTATAATTTGGCCAATTATATTAATGGCTCTTGATTTGCCTTTACCTAAACAAATTTTTGGCCATGGATGGTTAGTAATAAATGGTGGCGCAAAAATAGGTAAATCATTTGGAAATTATGAAGATCCAAGAAAATATACTGAAAAATTTGGGGTAGATGCTGTAAGATATTATACTCTTAAAGAGGTTCCTTTTGGTTCAGATGGTAATTTTTCTGTAGAAGCATTAGTAGCAAAAGCTAATTCTGATTTAGCTAATACTCTTGGTAACTTAGTTACTAGGACTGTTTCAATGAGCCACAAATACTTTGATGGTATAGTAAATAATAAAGAAGTTAATGAAGAAATAGATAATGATTTAATAAGTTCAACTAATAAATTAAAAGCTGAGCTTGATAAAAAAATAGATGAGCTAAAGATTAATGAGGGATTAGAGATAATTTTAGAACATTTAAGAAAATGTAATAAATATATTGATGAAACAACTCCTTGGATTTTAGCAAAAGATGAAACAAAACAAGATAGATTAGCAACTGTTATTTATAATTTAATTGAATCAATTAGAGTAGCTAGCATATTATTAAAACCGTTTATTCCTTCAACAAGTGATAAAATATTAACAGTTATTAACACAAAAAAAGATTCATTTGAATATCTAGAGTTTGGACTTTTAGAAGAAGATTTAAAATTAAACGAGGCTATCCAAATATTTAGTAGAATTGATATAGAAAATGAATAATTATTTTTGGGATACACATACTCACGTTGTCGATGAACATTTTGATAATAAAGAAGATGTAATTAATAAGGCTATTAATAATAATGTAAACTATATTATTAATTCAGGAACTGATGTAAATTCTATTTATGAAGTAGTGAAAATGGCTGAAGAGTTTGATAATGTTTATGCAACTATTGGAATACATCCATTTTATAAAGATGAACAAAGCAATGAAGATAATTTACAACACATTATAAATAACATGGAACATAAAAAAGTATTAGCTATAGGTGAAATTGGATTAGATTATCATTATGATAATGCTAATAAAAATTTGCAACAAAATTATTTTCGTAAGCAATTAAAAATAGCAGAAGATGCTAACATGCCAGTTGTAATTCATAGCAGAGATGCAACTGAAGATACTATAAAAATATTAAAAGAATATAAGGTAACAGGTGTTATCCATTCATTTTCTGGTTCTTATGAAACTGCAAAAGAATATATTAATATGGGATACTTACTAGGAATTAATGGGGTTTTAACATTTAAAAATTCAAAAATGAAAGAATGGATAAGTAAGATACCACTAGAAAATATTATCTTAGAAACAGATGCTCCTTATTTAACTCCTGTGCCTTTCAGAGGACATAAAAATGAACCGGCAAACATTATTCATATAGCTAATTATATAGCAAAGTTATATGATGTTCCAGTTTCTACCTTAGCAAAGATTACCAATGAAAATGTACATAGGATTTTTGACAAATTAGATAAAATATGTTAAAATAACTAGTATATTTAAGGAGAAAAAATGAAAAATTATAGTCGAATTATTAGAGCATCACTTATCATTGCAATTACACTTCTAATATATTCAAGCACTACAGTTTATGAAAATAGTATTAGCAATTCTAGTATTCATAATACAGTGAATTTATCACTTATGGCAACAAAGATAACTGATGTTGATGAGGAAGGTTTATACGTTCCAGAAGATACTTTAACAGGAGAATTAACGGGATATGTTTATAACTGTCCTTTGTGTACGGGCAGATTAGCTTGTAAAAGTAATATGGATTTATCTAATGGTACTATATCTTATATAGATTCAGAATACGGTGAAGTAAGAATAGTAGCCTCATCTAGAGATTTACCGTGTGAATCAATCGTTAGGTTTGAATCAGATAGAGTTTCTGATAAGCCAGTTTATGCGATTGTTTTAGATAGAGGTGTGGGTGGTAACTCTTTAGACCTATTAGTTGAAAACTTAGATGCAGCATATACTACAATTGGAAGATCTACAATAGATTATGAAATTCTAAGATACGGAAATGGTGAATAATAATGAAAGCCAAGAAACATTTTGGTCAAAATTTTTTAATAGATAATACTGTATTAGAAGAAATTTCTAATGCAGTTTTTGCTTCTGATAAAGATTTGATTATAGAAATAGGCCCTGGTCGAGGAGCTTTAACAGAAAGGTTATTAAAAAAAAACAGTGAGTTAATTGCCTATGAAATAGATAATGATTTAAAACCTTATCTTAACAAATTAGAAACTAATAAATTTAAAGTTATATATAATGATATATTGACATCTGATATAAAAAAGGATATAAGTGAAATTACGTATGAAAATTTATATTTAGTAGGAAATTTGCCTTATTATATTACTACGCCAATAATTGATCACATAACTAAAAGTAATATAAAATTCAATTCATTTACAATAATGATTCAAAAGGAGGTAGCAGATAGATTCCTTGCAGCTCCTGGAAATAAAGAATATGGGTATTTCACATTATTTTTAAATCATTTTTATAATATTGAAAGAATTATAAATGTAAAAAGAGAGGCTTTTAGTCCTGCTCCCAAGGTTTTAAGTTCAGTTGTTAGATTAACTCCTAAAAATTCAGATGTAATATATGAAGAAGAATATTTTAATTTTGTTAAAAAATGTTTTAAAGAAAAAAGAAAAACATTACGAAATAATTTAAGAGACCATGACTTTGAAGTAATAAAAAACTTTCTAGAACAAAATGGCTATAACGAATCTGCAAGGGCAGAAGAAATTTCTGCAGATAATTTTTATAAATTATATACTTTATTAAGAGCTTAGCTCTTTTTTTTAACATTGAAATACAAAATACATAAAATATAATGTGGTGAATATGGAAATAAAAAAAGGAGATATAGTAACTAGAAGAAGTTACGATCATGATACTGTTTTTAAAGTTATTAACATAAAAGACGATACTTATTATTTAAAAGGTATAGAAGCGAGATTATATGCTAGTAGCGATTTAGAGGATTTAAAAATAAATTCAGATTATGAATATGATGAAATTGATAATAGTAGAGTAAAAATAAAAAAAGAAAATGATTTTTTCTACTTACCTGCTAAAATACTTCATATTGATGGAGATAGTGAATATTTGGAAAGATGTCTTAAATATTACAAAAGTAAAAAAATATATGCTATAGGAAAAAAAGTGAAAGAAGAAAATATATATGAACAAATAACGGATTTATTAGATGAATATAAACCTGACATTGTCATAATAACTGGGCATGATGCATATTATAGAAAAAAGGGAGATCCAAATAACATAAATAATTATAAAAATTCTTCAAATTTCGTTAAGGCAATAAAAGCAGCTAGATCCTATGAAAAAAGTCATGATAAACTAGTAATAATTGCAGGCGCATGTCAAAGTTTTTATGAAGAATTAATAAAAGCAGGAGCTAACTTTGCATCTAGTCCTAAGAGGACTAACATACATGCACTTGATCCTGCAATTATAGCTTCAAATATAGCATTAACAGAAAAAAATAAAGAAATAGATTTGCTCAATATACTTAAACAAACAAAGTATGGTTATGAAGGTATGGGTGGAATAATTATTAATGGACTTATGTATGTAGGATATCCCAGATAGGAGATCTATGAACTTAGACAACATTAAAAATGAAGTCTCAACAAAAGTCGGTAAAGATGTTCAAATAATAGTGTACGGAATGAGAAATAAAAAAAACACCTATGTAGGTAAAATCAAAAAAGTATATCCAAATTTATTTGCAATTCAAACAAGTTTAGGAGAAAAATGTTTTACTTATGCAGATGTATGCACCGGTGATGTTAAAATAAAATATTTAAGTTAAAATTACTTGATTTAAAATCACATATGCTTTAAAATAAAGATATGGTTGATAAAACTGTGGAGGAGTGAGAAAGTATGGAAATTACATCAGTAAAAGTTTTTAAAACTGAAAGAGAAGGTTCGCGTGTAAAAGGATTCGCGACAGTAACAATTGATGATTGTTTAATGATTCATAATATTCGTATTATTGAAGGACCAGAAAAAATGATTATCGCTATGCCTAGTCGTAAAGTAAGCGAAGATAGACACGAAGACATAGTTCATCCGCTAAATGCAGAAACTAGAAAAACATTTGTGGATAAAATTTTAGAAGAATACAATAAATAATAATTTGATTCTTTCATAATAATATGCTTTTTAGCATATTTTTTTATGAGAGGATTATTATGAACGAAAAAATAAATATGAGTAATCATGAAGTCAAAATACTGGATAGATCATTTATCAATTTGACATCAATAAGTAAAATAATTAGTTTTAATGATGAAGAGTTTTTATTAGAATCTAGCTTAGGTAACATTCATATTAAAGGAAGTTCTTTAGAAGTTATAAAAATGGATGTAACAGATGGTAATGTTAAAATTAGAGGGCATATTACTGGATTTAATTATTTAGATTCAAAACAAAAAAATAAAGAGGATAGTTTAGTCGCTAAACTTTTCAGATAGTGAATATTTATGTGCAAATTGTTTCTTTTATAGTATCTTTTATGTTTGGTGTATTTTATTATGTGACATCTACTATAAACGAATCAATTATCAAATCTAAAAGTATGCCTTTAAAAATTATAATTACATTCTTATTTATTAGTAATAATGTAATTATATATTTGATTATTTTATATAAGTTAAATTATGCAGAGTTTCATTTGTACTTTATGATATTAATGTTAGTTGGATACTATTGTGGATACAAATTACGTAAACTCCTTGTAAAGCAAAAAAAAAGACTTGCTTTTTTAAAATAAATTACTTATCCTTATAATAAGAGGTGGATAGGACTTGAAAACTAGTAAAAAAGAAAAAAAACGATTAATAATAATTTCTTCAGTAATTGCTATATTAATACTAGTTTTAGTTACTAGCACATATGGCGATTGGTTAATGATTATGGAAAATACTAATAAAACAGAATTATTAGAACAAGAGTATGCAAATTTAATAGATAAAGAAACATCACTAAAAAGTGATGTAATAAAATTAAAAGATCCAGAATATGTAATGAGATATGCAAAAGAAAAATATCATTACTCTTCAGAAGGTGATGTAATTATTCTAATGGAAGATGAAGATTAGTCTTTATCTTTTTTTATGATTTTATCTATTAATCCATAAGCTAATGCTTCATGGGCGTCTAAGAAATTATCTCTTTCAGTATCTTTTTCAATAACCTTGATACTTTTGCCAGTATTACTAGCCAATATTTTGTTTAATTTTTTCTTTAATTTCAATATTCTTTCTGCAGCAATTTTTATTTCAGTTGCTTGACCAGATACTCCGCCTAATGGTTGATGAATCATTATTTCTGTATTCTCCAAACAAAGTCTATTATTACCAGAGGATAACAAAAATGCACCCATGCTTGCACACAGACCCATTCCTATCGTTGTTACATTAGATTTAATATAATTTATAGTATCATATATAGCGAAACCTGCAGTAACAGAACCTCCAGGACTATTTATATATAAATATATATCTTCGTTACTTATTGATTCTAAATATAGTAATTGACTAACAATTATATTGGAAGTAACATCTGTTACCTCGCCATGTAAAAATACAATTCTATCTTTTAAAAGCTTGGAATACAGGTCGTAGGCATATTCTTTATTATCTGTCTTTTCAATTATAGTAGGTATTATGTTCATATTGTCTCCTATAACTATAATAATCAAATTACATAGTTTTTATTCAAGTTATTTACATAAATTAATATAATTAAATATATATTATATAACAAAATGATTATTTTATATGTTATAATAAAAGGTATAATAAAGGGGATTATTATGAATAGTGTAAAAATAAAATATGATGGCAAGGAAATTGAGGTTCCAGAAAATTCTACATATTATGATTTATGTAAGTCTTTAAATGTGGAAAAAAATATTATTGCTGTAAAGATAAACAATATGGTTGCAGATTTGTCTGATAAAGTTGAAGCAGGTGTAAATGTAGATTTTGTATCAAAAGCTAGTTTAGACGGCAGACTTATTTATAAATCTGGAATTAAACATATATTTTTGGTTGCCTTGAAAAAAGTTTTTCCCGGAGCTGATATACACTATGAGCATTCAGTGCCTCAGGGTATGCTGGGTGAAATTAAATATGATAAATACTTAAGTAATGATGATCTTACGTTAATAAAAAAGGAAATGGATGAGATTATTGCTAAAGATATTAAATTTGTGAAATATAATATAAAAAGAAAAGATGCGATAGATTTTAGTAATAAAAATAAAGAATTTGAAAAAGCTGATAATATTCAAAATATTACAGATCAATTAGTAGTATTGTATGAATTAATGGGGTCATATAATTATTTTTATAGTGATATGCCATATTCAACAGGAGCTATAGACAAGTACGAAATAATTTTAATAGGTGAAAATCATATCGTATTTGTTATGCCTTCATCTAAGAATGATTATGAAATTCCTGAATATACCCATAATTCAAAAATAATTGATACATTTATAGAAAGTAAAAATTGGTTAAATAAATTAAAAATGCCTTATATATCAAACTTGAATATTAAGGTTGGAAATGGAAAGATTAAAGATTTCATTAAATCAGATGAAATACGCTTTGATTTAAGTATAGCAACAGTATCTGCTGAAATTATGAAGAGACCTGAATTGAAATTTATTATGATAGCAGGGCCATCTTCGAGTGGTAAAACAACAACAACGAAAAAACTGGCGGCATATTTAGAAGCAATTGGATATGATGCTATCAAAATATCAACAGACGATTATTTTGTAAATAGAGAAGATTCACCAAGAGATGAAAATGGCGTTATTGATTATGAGTGTTTGGAAGCTATTGATCTTGAATACTTAAATAATGATTTAAAAAAATTATTAAATGGAGAGACAATTTATACACCAACATATAATTTTATATCAGGTAAAAAAGAACCTGGTACTAAACCTACTAAAATGAAAGATAATAGTATTTTTATTATAGAAGGTTTACATTCACTAAATGATGATTTAGTTCCAAGCATAGAAAAAAAATTAAAATACAAAATATATTTAAGTCCATTTACTCCTTTAAATATAGATAGACATAACTATGTATCAACTATAGATATAAGACTTTTAAGAAGAATTGTAAGGGATAACCGTACAAGAGGTTATGGTGTTGCAACAACAATTCAAAATTGGCAAATAGTTAGAAATGGTGAAGAAAAATATATATTCCCATTTATAAAGGAAGCAGATGTAGTAATTAATACTGCATTAGCGTTTGAAGTTGGTGTTTTAAAAGTATATATAGAACCACTATTATTAAGTGTTGGGATAACCTCTGCATATAGAGCAGAAGCAGTTAGATTACTATGTTTTTTAAAACAATTTTTTCCAATACCTGGAGAATATGTTAATAAAGATTCAATATTAAGAGAATTTATAGGAGGAAATGATGATTAGAGTAGCAATAAATGGATTTGGAAGAATTGGTAGAATAGCTTTTAGAGAAATGATTACTAGTAGTGACTTTGATGTTGTAGCAATAAATTCAATAGGAACTGCAGAAGAAATGGCATATTTATTAAAATATGATAGTTCACATAAATCATTTCATGAAGATTCAATTTCTTTTGATGAAAATAATATTATAATAAAAAATACTAAAAAAATAAAAATATATAGTTTACTGAATCCTGAAGAATTACCATGGAAAGAAAATAATATAGATTTAGTTTTAGAATGTTCAGGAGTGTTTACTAAAAAAAGCGATTTAGAAAAACATATAACTGCAGGTGCAAAAAAAGTTTTATTATCAGCACCCGCTAAAGATGATGTAAAAACAATTGTTTATAATGTTAATCACGACACTATAACTCCTGAGGATAAAATAATATCTGCAGCATCATGCACTACTAATTGTTTAGCTCCAGTACTTAAAGTTATTAACGACAATCTAACAATTGAAAAAGGTTATATGACAACTGTTCACGCTTATACTTCTGATCAAATGGTATTAGACGGTTCTCATAAAAAAGGTATAAACGCTAGAAGAGGAAGAAGTGCTGCAGAAAATATTGTTCCTGCATCTACAGGTGCTGCTAAAGCAATTGGATTAGTAATACCTGAATTAAAAGGTAAATTTGACGGAACAAGTTTAAGAGTGCCTGTACCAGTTGGTTCTATAGTGGATATAACTTTAGAAGCAAAAAAGAATACTACAGTAGAAGAATTAAATAATTTATTTAAAACTAATCAAAATGAAACATTGAAATTTACAATGGACCCAATAGTATCTAGTGATGTAATTGGTAAAAAATATGGATCTATTGTAGATGGTTTATCAACGTCTATTTTAGAAGTTGATGGCAAACAACTAATAAAAGTATTAACTTGGTATGATAATGAATATGGTTATACTTGCCAAATGCTTAGATGTGCAAAAAAATTATTTGAAATATAGCAAAGTGATTTGCTTTTTTTCTTGTAAAAATATATAATGAGTATGGTGATAAAATGAAAACAATAAGAGAAATAGAAGTGGAAAATAAAACAGTTATTTTAAGATGCGATTATAATGTTCCTGTATTAAATGGAGTAATAACCGATGAAACAAGAATAATAAAAAGTTTAAAAACAATAAATTATTTGTTAGAAAAGAATTGTAAAATAGTTATTTTAAGTCATTTCGGTAGAATAAAAAGCGAAAGTGATAAAAAAGATAATTCTTTATCAATAATTGCTGAAAAGTTAAGTCTTATATTAAATAAAAAAATAACCTTTTTGTCAGATTCATATAATGAGAATATTAAAGAAATTATAGATAAAACTAATAATGGGGAAATAATTATGCTTGAAAATACAAGATTTTTAGATTATCCAAATAAACTAGAAAGTAATAACGATTCTAATTTATCAAAATTTTGGGCATCTTTAGGTGATGTATTTATAAACGATGCTTTTGGCACAATGCATAGAGCTCATGCTTCTACAAGTGGAGTAGGCCAACATATACCAAGCGCAGTTGGGTTTCTTGTGGAAAGTGAATTATCTTCTTTAGAGCCATTATTTAATATAAGAAACAGACCGTATACAATTTTTATGGGTGGAGCAAAAGTTGAAGATAAACTTCCTATAATAAAAAAATTAATTACAAAATGTGATTATTTATTATTGGGTGGAGGAATCCTTAACTCATTTTTAAAAGCATCAGGAGAAGATGTAAAAGATTCTCTAGCAACTGGTAATGAAGAAATATTATTAGAACTTAAGGAATTGCTGCAAAAATATTCTAAAAAAATAATCATGTCTAAAAATCATGTGATGCATGAAAATAAAATACTAGATATAATACCCACTGAATACAAAGATATAATTATACAAAGTGAATTAATGTTTCTAAATGGTACAGCAGGAATGTTTGAAAATGAAGCTTTTGCTGAAGGAACCAAAACTTTACTAGATTATATTAAACAATCTAAAGCTAAAGTAATAGCAGGGGGAGGAGATACTGTAAGTGCAATAAATAAATACGACGCAGAAAAGTATTTTTCTTTTATATCTTCGGGCGGAGGAGCTACTTTAGAATACCTTGCTGATGGTTATTTAAATGCAATTAAGGAAATGGAAGAATGAAATATTTAATAATTAATACGAAAAATAATTTTTCTGATGAAAAATTAGTAAAATATATTGATAGTGTGCAAAAGTTATCTTTTGATAACATAAAAGTAATAGTGTGTGTACTAGAAAATCAATTAAATTTATTAAAAGGAAGTAACCTTATTAAAGGTTCTCAAAATTTTAATAATATTGATTTACTAAAAGAAGAAAATGTAAAATATGCGCTGTGCGGGCATTCTAGTGTTAGAATGCAAGGTAAGACAAATGAAGATATAATAAAAGATATATGTAATTTGCAGGCTAATGATATTATACCTATATTGTTTGTTGGTGAGAATAATGTGAATGAAGATCCTATTGTAACACTAAAAAATCAGCTAGAAGAAATCATATCTAATAGTAAAATTAATAGTAATTTAATTATTGCATATGAACCTGTGTGGTCAATAGGAACAGGAGATGTTGCTTCAGTAAATCATATAAAAGAAATTCTTGCCGAAATAAAAGATTATTTAAAGAATACTAACATAACTAATTCTCCAATATTATATGGAGGTAGTATTAACTCAGAATTGATATTAGAGTATAATCAAATAAAAAATATCGATGGTTTTGTTAGTTCTACTAGTGCCGTTGATTCAAATCATTTAATTAATATGATAACTAATATGAAAGGGTAACGAGCGTTACCTTTTCTTTATTTTTGACTTAATTCGTAAATATTTGACAACGCTTTACACTGTTCGACAAATTATCTTATGGATTTTTGTCACATAATACTTTATAATGTATTTATTGCTGTAAGAAAGGGCGAAAATGGAAAATATTAAACTTGTTGTTGTTGATGGTAATCAGGAAGTAACAAAAAGTATTAAGAAGTATTTTGAAGTTCGTAGTGATATAACAGTTGTACAAAATTTTGAAGATGGGGAGCAAGCAATAAAATATTTATGTGATAACAAAGAAAGTTATGATGTAATACTAATGGATTTAATTATTCCTAAAGTAGATGGACTTAAAATTTTAGATACTCTATCTAAAAACAATATTAATAAGAAGATAATAGTGTTAACTAGTTATAATAATGAAGATATGATTAAATCTGTATCTAAATATAACATTAACTATCTAATGGTAAAACCATTTAGTTTAGAATCTTTAGAAGATAGAATTAGAGATTTATACAAAGAAAATTATTTCGAGGTAAGTAATAAGAGAGCAAAAATAGAAGTTGAAATAAGTGAATTATTACACAATTTAGGAATTCCTTCACATATACGTGGTTATCAATATATTAGAGAAGGTGTTATGTATATGTATCATAAAAATTCTTATGTTAGTTATATAACTAAGGATGTCTATCCAGAAATAGCAATGAAATATGATACGACAGCTTCCAGAGTTGAAAGGGCTATAAGACACGCCATTGAAATCAGTTGGGATAGAGGAGATCTAAACTTGATGGAAAATTTGTTTGGGCATTCTATAGATTATAATAGAAGCAAGCCAACTAACTCAGAATTTATAAATACAATAACAGATAGAATGAAATTAAAAAATAAAGTTGCTGCGTAGCAACTTTTGTTTTTTGTTAAAATGTGTTAAAATTAGTAAAGAGGCGAAAAAAGTGAAAAAAATATTAACAATTATATTCGATGGTTTTGGAGTAAGAGAAGAAGAAAATGGTAATGCTATTAAACATGCTAATATGCAAAATTTTGAAACATTATTAAAAGAGTATCCGAACACAAAACTAAATGCATCAGAAGAATATGTAGGTTTAAAAAATGGTCAATTTGGTAATAGTGAAGTAGGTCATATGACTATTGGAGCTGGTAGACTTATTAAACAAAATGAAGTTAAGGTAACTGACTTTTTAAGTAAAGAATATGAATTAAACGATAAGTTTAATGATCTTCTAAAAGAAAAAGATAAAAACTTTCATCTTGTGGGTTTATGTTCTGATGGGGCTGTGCACTCTAATATAGAACATTTTTTAAAACTTTACGAATTACTAGTTAAAAATGAAATTACTAGTATTCATTTTCATTTAATTACAGATGGTAGAGATACTAATGTTAATGCAGGTATTGATCACATAAAAATGATAGAAGATAAAATTAAGGAATATAAAGTTGGAGATATTGCAACAATCTGTGGCAGATATTATGCGATGGATAGAGATGATAATTATGATAGAACTAAGATTTATTATGATTTAATTACTAAAGGTATTGGTATCGGAGCATTAGATCCTAAGAAAGCAATACAAAGTAGTTATGATAAAGAAATAACTGATGAATTTATAAAACCAATAATAATCAATTTAAATAATGTAATAAAAGATAATGATATAGTTATATGGATGAATTATAGAAAAGATAGAGCAACGCAAATATTAAATGCTTTATCAAATCAAGATTATGATAACTTTAAAACCAAGCCCATGCCTAATTTAAAAGTATTTTCATTTTTGCCTACATTAAATTCACATAAGGTAATTAATTTTATAGAAGATGAAATAGTAACTAATCCTTTAGGTATATATTTGTCTAATTTAGGAATTACTCAAGCTAGAATAGCAGAGAGTGAGAAATATCCGCATGTAACATATTTTTTTGATGGCGGCTACGAAGGTAAAATAGATAAATGTACAAAAATTGAAATTCCATCTCCAAATGTTGAAACTTATGATAAAGTGCCAGAAATGAGTGCAATTGAAGTAACAAAAAAAGTAATATCTGCTATGAAAAGCGATATTGACTTTATTTTAGTTAACTATGCGAATCCAGATATGGTAGGACACACAGGAGACATGGACGCAACAGTAAAAGCATGTATGGCACTTGATATATGTTTAGGAAAGCTACTTGAGGAAGCTGATGATAATTTTTATAAAGTTATATTACTAGCAGATCATGGAAATGCAGATTATATGCATGATGAAAATGGTAATATATGCACAACGCATACTACTGCTAAAGTACCATTTATAATAAAAGATACATCTATTACACTAAAAGATGGAGGAGATTTAACTATGGTTGCTCCTACGATACTTCATTATATGGATATAGCAGTTCCAAGTGAAATGAAAGAAACAGAAGTTTTAATTAAGAACTAGCAATATAAAAAGAAGATAAATTGGTAGTACTAGTTGAAATATCAAATAGTCATGTTCATTTAGATGCTGATGAAGCTAATGTTTTTAGATTAAAAAGAGATCATGTATTAGAATTAATTTTATAAAACATAAAATAACAACTTTTGTTGTTTTTTTATGTCTAAATTTTATATCTAAAAATATTCATTTTCTGCTTGAAATCAGTATATTTGTGTGATATACTTATATACGTATGACTGGCTGTGATGTGCGAGGTTGCCGATACACTAGGTTAAGTTGCTAGCAATTTATCTATAAATCGGGTAATTCGTCCGGAGCAAGTATATATAAAATATATGCGAAAGGAGGACATGAAAAATGTCGGCAGGAAAAGTGAGAATAGTTTTAAAAGCGTTTGATCATAGATTACTTGATCTAGCAGCAGGAAAAATTATCGAAACTGTTAAAAGAACTGGGGGCGAAGTTTTTGGCCCAGTACCTCTACCAACAGAAATTGAAAAAATTACTGTACTTAGAGCTGTACATAAATACAAAGACGCTAGAGAGCAATTTGAAAAAAGAACTCATAAGAGATTAATTGATATCAAAAAGCCTAGCAAAGAAACTGTAGATGCACTTACACATTTAGATTTACCGAGTGGTGTAGACATCAATATTAAATTATAAGATAAGGAAGGAAAATTATTATGAAAGGAATCTTAGGACGTAAAGTTGGGATGACTGAAGTATTCACAAATGAAGGAAAATTAATTCCTGTAACAGTTGTTGAAGTAACACCAAATGTTGTACTTGAAGTTAAAACTGTTGAAAAACATGGATACAATGCATTAAAACTAGGCGTAGTAGACAAAAAAGAAAAAAATGCTAATAACTCAGAAATGGGAATAGCAAAAAAAGCAAACACAGCTCCTAAGCGCTTCGTTAAAGAAATAAGAGATTTTGAAGGCTCTTATAATTTAGGGGATGCAATTGGTGCAGATGTATTTGCTGTAGGAGATGTTGTTGATGCAACTGGAACAAGTAAAGGTAAAGGTTTCCAAGGGGTAATCAAAAGACATAACCAATCAAGAGGACCAATGAGTCATGGATCACATTTCCATAGATCACCTGGTTCAATGGGTACAATGTTATACATGAGAGTGCCAAAAGGTAAAAAATTGCCTGGGCACATGGGAGATGAAACTGTTACTGTTCAAAATTTAGAAATAGTAGAAGTTAATGCTTCTGAAAATTATATTTTAGTGTCAGGAAATATTCCTGGAGCTAAGAACTCAATGGTAGTTATTAAAGCTGCTGTTAAAAATAGTCGTAAAGCTAATCCAAAAGAATTAAAAAAATATGAAGACGCAATTATTGAAGAGGAAGTTACTATAACTCCAACTGAAATAGAAGATGCGCCAATAGAAACAGAAGTTAATGAAGAAACTACTTTAGTAACTGAAGAAGAAGCAAGTAACTAGGCTTTAGAAAGGAATTAATATGACAAAGATAAGTGTTAAAAACCTAAGTGGTGAAAAAGTAAAAGATTTAACTTTAAAAGATTCTGTTTGGAACATAGAAGTAAATGACGACTCATTAAAAAAAGCAATCAAGTTACAACTTGATGCTACAAGACAAGGTACAAGAAAAACTAAATCTAGAGCGGAAGTATCTGGAGGAGGAAGAAAACCTTGGAAACAAAAAGGAACTGGTAGAGCAAGACAAGGTTCTATTAGATCTGTACAATGGAGAGGCGGAGGTATTGCTTTTGGTGTAGAACCTCGTGACTATTCATTTAAAATTAATAGAAAAGAAAGAACTCTAGCTTTAAAATCAGCTTTAACATATAAAGTGCTTGATAAAGAGTTAGTAGTATTAGATAACGTTAATTTATCATCATCTAAAACTAAAGATTTCAAAGAAGTTTTAAGTAAATTAAAACTTGCTAAAAAAATATTATTTGTTTTAGCTGAAGATAATGAAAATTTATATTTAGCAGGAAGAAACTTAGCAAATGTTGGATATCTTCTAGCTGATGAAATTAACTGTCGTGACTTAGTAAATGCTGATGTAGTAGTATTTGATGAAGCTGCAGTTAAACAAGTAGAGGAGGCGCTTAAATAATGAAACATTATAGTGATATTATATATGCACCTGTAATTACTGAAAAAACAATGGCTTTAAGAGCTGAAAATGTATATGTTTTTAAAACAAACAAAAAAGCAACTAAAGTAAATATTAAAAAGGCTATTGAAGAAGCTTTTGGTGTTAAAGTAAAAAGTGTTAATACATCAATTACTAAACCTAAAAGAAGAAGAGTAGGAAAATACGCTGGAGAGACTAAAACTTATAAAAAAGCAA
>CAYJJQ010000011.1:0-30979 GCA_964370545.1 uncultured Muribaculaceae bacterium
TCATCTACTAGATATTCATATATTTCATATTCAAATTCAGATAAATTTTCTCTGATTTTACTTTCTAAGTTTTTAAAATCCTCTTCATCAGTTATTTGTTCTAGAGGATCACTTACATAAGAACTTTCTATTATTTCTACTAGTGGAACTCCTACTGTTTGATAAATATAATCCAGTGAATAAGAATCTATATGTATTTTCATCTTTTCAGTATTATACTTTCTAATAAGTTTCATTATTCTTCTTTTTACACATAAAGATAAAAAAGTAGCAAAGCTTGCATCTTTATTATCTTTATAGCTTTTTAATGCATCTGAAAAACCAACTAAAGCTTCTCCAAAAGCTTCTTGTCTTTCTATACCTAATTTATTAAATGAAGGATGAAACTTACTTAATATGACATCAATAGTCGGTTTATATTTATTAAACAATATGGTTTTAGCAACTTCATCTTCTTCACGTATTAACATTATTATTTCTTCATCTGATATTTTTTCAGTATTCAATCTAATTCCTCATTTCAAATATTAAAATACCAGCTGCTACTGAAGCATTTAAACTATCTATATTATTAGCCATTGGAATTCTTACTAATTGATCACTTGTATCTTTCACTAACCTAGAAATACCTTTGCCTTCATTTCCAATAATAAGTGCTTTTTTACCAGAATAATCTAAAGTTTTATAATCTTCCCCTTCAAGATGACTAGCATATATAAAATAATTCTTATTTTGCAGTTCTTTAATAGCATTTACTAAATTAGTAACTAATATAATATTTACTTTAAATGCAGTTCCTGCACTCACCTTTATTACAGTATCATTTACAAGTACAGCCCTATCCTTAGGAATAATGATATCTGTAATACCAGCTGAAGCTGCACTTCTTATTATAGCTCCAAAATTATGAGGATCTTCTATATGATCTAATATTAAAATAAATTCACTATTAATACTTTTCATATCTTTATACTCATAATCAAATATATCAATGGCTATACCTTGATGATTACCTTTAGTTTTATTATCTAATACACTATTAGTAACAAATTCATATTTGATTTTATTATCATTTAAAAATGTAATATATTCCTTACGCGAAATATAAACTTTTTTTATTTTTTTAAAATCTATTTCTTCTAAAATTTTCTTTCCATATACTAGCATATTAACTCCCTTGTTTATTGTATAATACCATAATTTAAAAATTTAATAAAGCCCATTACAAGTCTTTACTTATTTTTAAAAACTTACTTAATTTAAGTAAACAATTATCTAATTTAATGAATTTTAAATCTAATTCACCTATTGCTTTATCCGTCATTGTTGCCGTATTTAAAGTAGATAATAATTCTAGTGTATATTTAGGTTTTATTTTTTTTAGATTCCAATATTTATTTATTAAATTATTGTGTTTAAATAACTTATCCACAGAAATATATTTTATTTTATAAGATATCTCACTAGCTGTTAGAAATTTATCAAATAATTCTTTTAATTTTATTTTATCTGAGTATATTTCATATCTTTTTCCATTTTCTCCATATAATGAAACATTTATAATTGAGTTTGCTAAATTAATTACATCAATATAATATAAATCTAAATCAGCAAAATACTTACTTGATTTTGTATATATATTATAAAAATATTTATTAAATATATTACCTCTAAAATCATTAGGGCCAGCAAAAAGTCCTGGCACTACCACTGAAACATTAAGATTATTTTTCTTACCTATAACGTAGTCATTCGCTTCTTTTTTTATTTTTCCATAAGCATGATCATTTGATAAAGAAAAAAAGTTACTAACATGCACATATTTATCTACTCTTGATTCTTCACACATTTTAATTATGTTTTTAGTTCCTTGAAAATTAATTTCTTTTAATAAACAATCATTTTCATCCATAGAAAAATAATTAACACAATTAATCACATATAAAATAGTTTTTTTATCACTTTTAAATATATCTTGTAAAGTATCTATTTTAGTTATATCTCCATAATACTTAGCAACAACTTTAGGAAGCTTATCTTCATGTTTTTTATCATGTATTAATACTCTAACTTTTTTATTTTGCTTAGTTAATAATGATACTACATTATAGCCAATATGACCAAGCGCTCCTAATATTATAAATTCTTCTTTCATTAAAACCTTCTTCTTAAGTATATATATTATAATTAATTTTACAGATAATTTCAACTTATGTTACAATATTTATGGAGGTTTTATGTTTAAATATACACTTGATAACAAAAGATATCATACTTTTAATTATTTTTTAAAAAATAAATTCGGTCACAAAGTTTTTAAGGTACCTCTTAATGCTAATTTTAGTTGTCCACATAAACTAAGCGGCGGTTGTATATTTTGTAAAGATGAAAGCCAATCTAATATAATTAATAAGGAAGATAATATACTAAATCAATTTAAAAATGCTAAGAATGTAATGCTAAGAAAATGGCCAAATAGCAAATATATTGCTTATTTTCAAGCAGGAACCAATACCTATGCTGATATTAATATTTTAAGAAATACCTTTGATGGTATATTAAATATTGATAATGTTGTAGGAATAGCAATTGCTACTAGACCTGATTGTTTAAGTGATGAATGTATTAAATATTTATCTGAATTAAATAAAAAAACATTTCTAACAATTGAATTAGGATTACAAAGTTCTAATGATAGTACCCTTAAATACATCAATAGAGGTCATGATGTAGCGTGTTTTGATGATGCGGTAAATAGATTAAAGAAAGAAAATATATTTGTTGTAGCGCATATTATTAATGGATTACCATATGAAACAGAAAAAGATATGATTAATACTGTTGTTCATTTAAATAAACTTAAGATAAATGGAATAAAAATACACGCTCTTTATATTTCTAAGAATACTAAATTAGCAAAGTTATATGAAAAAGAAAAATTTAATATACTTAGTAAAGATGAATATATAGATATTGTTTGTAAACAATTAGAATTACTTGATGATAAAATTGTTATTGAAAGAATTACTGGAGATCCAAATGTTGAGGATTTAATTGTTCCTAACTGGTTAGTAAAGAAGTTTTGTTTATTAAATGATATAGATAAAATGCTTGTTAAAAAAGATTCATATCAAGGAATAAAAGCAAATAAAAACTGTTAACAAATGTTGTTAACAGTTTTTTATTAATAATTTTCTGCTTTAACTTCAAAGTGAGATTGAGGGTGATCACATACAGGACACATTTTAATTGCGTCTTTTCCTACATGAATATGTCCACAGTTTCTACATTTCCATTCTTTTTCTTCTGATTTAGAAAATACTGTATTTTTTTCAACATTATTTAATAAATCTAAATATCTTTCTTCATGTTCTTTTTCTATTTTGCCAACTTCTTCAAATAAGTAAGCTATTCTATTAAATCCTTCTTCTTTAGCTATTTTAGCAAATTCAGCATACATATCAGTCCACTCATAATTTTCACCATCAGCAGCTGCTTTTAAATTTTCATTAGTTGAAGCAATTTCTCCACCCATTAATAATTTAAACCACATTTTAGCGTGCTCTTTTTCATTATTAGCAGTTTCTTCAAAAATAGCAGCTATTTGCTCATAGCCTTCTTTTTTTGCTTTGCTAGCAAAATATGTATACTTATTTCTAGCTTGACTTTCTCCTGCAAAAGCAGTCCATAAATTTTGTTCAGTTTTAGTTCCTTTTAGTTCCATTTTTTCCTCCTTGTTTACAATCATTACAAATCCCTACAAATTTAACTTCGAAATCATCAATTTGATTACCGTCTACATTGTTAATATCAAAATTAATTCTATCAAAGACATCAATTATTTTATTACAATTAGAGCAAATAAAATGATGATGTTTTACGTTTAGGTTATCATATCTATCTAAACCTTCATTTGTTTTTATTCGAATGATTTTATTATCTAATACTAGTTGATTAATATTTCTATAAACTGTTCCCAAACTAATACTAGGTATATTTTCTTTTGCTATACCATATATTTCATCTGTATTCAAATGATCGCATGAATTATTAATAATATCTAGAATTAAATTTCTTTGTTTAGATAATCTCATATTCCTCCTAATTAGTAATGATTACTATTTAAGTATATACCTTGTTTTTAATTTTGTCAATATAAAAAGAAATTCATAATTGAATTTCTTTTATTATATTTCAAGTTTAACAAGTGTATGTCTTTATATGACAACAAATGAAATATAATTTTATAATAGCGGAATTAAATTAAAACTGATTACTGCTTACTTCTTTAATAATTAAAGCAAATTGGTGCTTATAACTAGTCAACCCCTTGATTCGTTACTAACTACTAAAGATATTATCTTATAATCAATCCTCCTCTATAATAAAAGTATACATAAATATGATTTACTTTACAATATAAAAACAACGATTTTACATCGTTGTTTACATTTTCTTTAAATTGTTTTCTTGTATATATTCTTCGGCATGTTTACCCCAACATAAATGCATGTCTATATTTTTTTCATTTAAATGTTTTACATATTGAGTGCAGTAATCAATACCATCATTATATATATTATATAATAAATTACTCCAATCAGGACACTTATTATAATAGTCTGTGTTAAGATAATATTTTTTTATTTCTTCCATATTATGTGCATATTTTTTAAACTTTGCATTTATATTTTCATCTAATGTTATTATTAAACATGAAGATTCTGCTGTCTCATCCTTTTTAAATGATATAGCTCCAGAATTAAAAAAGTATTTATCTTTATATTTAAAAGAAAAGGGAATATGTGTATGGCCAAATAAAAATATATCCACATTATAATCATTTATCATTTTATCAAATAATTCATAGTTATCTTCATAAACATATTCTTTTACATTATATGGGCTTCCATGAGATACGGCTATTCTATACCCCTCAAATTCATAAATATCAAATGTTTTTAAACCTTTAATATAATTCATATTTTCTTTTGTTAAATCATAGTAAGCATATAAAGACGGTAACCACTCCACTTTATCTTCCCAAGTTTTGCCATCATAATTCCTTATTACTTCTTCTCTACTACCAGCTATTACATAATTGCTTAAATTTCTAATAATAGAAATAACTTCATTATTTTCAAAACCATCAGTTATATAATCTCCACAAAATATATACTCATCTATATTTTCTTTTTCTAAGTCTTTTAATATTTCTTTTAATATCTTTGCATTAGAATGTATATCAGTTAGTACTGCTATTTTTTTCATTAATTACTTCTCCCACTTTAAATTCTTTAGGTATTGGAGCAATAAACTCCATTTGCTTTTTACTTTTTGGATGCACTATTTTAAGTACGTGAGCATGCAATGCTAATCTACTATAATAGTTAGTTTTAGCATTATATTTTTTATCTCCTACTATTGGATGACCTAAATTAGCTAATTGACATCTAATTTGATTTTTTCTTCCTGTTTTAATATTAACTTTAAGTAATGCATTATCTTTAAATTGTTTTAACACTTCATATTCAGTTATAGCTAACTTTCCATTTTTCTTATTAGAAACATACACTTCTAAAAAGTTATTTTCACTCAAATAATCCTGTAAGACAGCTTTTTTCTTTTCTACTTTACCTTCAACTATTGCAAGATAGTGTCTTTGACTGATAGTATTCCAATGATCTTGTAAATGCTTTTTAGCTTTATCATTTTTAGCAAATATAATAACACCTGATGTTTCACGATCAAGTCTATGAACTATAAATACTTTTTGATTCTTTTTATATACATAATCCCTTGCATAACTATATAAATTTATACTTGGTTTTGAATCTGTATTAATTGTTAACATTTTGCTTTTTTTGTTTACTACTAAAATTTCTTTATCTTCGTAAATAATATCAAGTGTTTTTTTCATCTTTACCTCTCATATATTATAACACTTACTAATAAAAAAAAGTATCATTATATTTATTACTTGTCATTTAGACATAAAAAAAGTATTTAAAATTTAATATCGCTTTTTAAAAATACTTTACCAGTATGTGGTTACGTTATTAATTTTAAATACTATGTGTAGAGTGAGAGTTATTTTGTAAACTAATGTTTACATTTTGTTTGAGTTTATTATGCGTTTAGAGTCTTATGTTTAGGTACGTGTTATTTTATCTTATAGGATCACCTTTCTTTCTACTAATTAAAAATTATCTATTCAATATTTTATTACTTCTTATTTAATATAACATCTTTTTTTGTTATCACCTTGCCTTTCATAATATTATTATATATTATGAAACTTTACCTAACCTTAAATTTAACAATAAATTTAGTTTCTTTATTTTTAACACTCTGGCATTCTATATTTCCTTGCATTTTATTTACTATTGTTTTGGCAATAAACAATCCTAAACCATAACTACTTTCTCTATTTGTTCTTGATTCATCACCTTTATAAAATCTATCAAAGATATAAGGAATATTTTTTTCATCTATACCCATACCACTATTTATAACCTCTAAAACAGCATCTTTTTTTACTTTATATAACTTAATATATATTTTCCCTTCCGGGTCAGTATACTTTATTGCATTATCTAAAAGAATTTTAACAATTTGTGAAAACTTTTCGATATCTACATATGCTTTTATATTTTTATCTATTTTTGATTTAAATTCAATATTTTTTTCAAAAGCTATTGTTTCAAATGAAAATAACGTTTCATTTAATGCAGTACTTATATTTTGATCTTTTAGTATATATTTTTCTTCTTCCGCTTTCGCAGATGATAATAATTCATTTACTAATTTGTTCATATTTGTAACTTCATTTTTAATATAATTAAGCCATTTTTCTTGACTCTTTACCTTTTCATTTTTATTTAATAAAACTAAATCAGTATTAGCACTTATAATGGTTAATGGAGTTTTAAGTTCATGCGTAGCATCTGCAACAAACCTAGTTTGTTTTTCCCATATTTCTTCAACTGGTTTTATAGATTTATTTGCAAATATTAAACTAACAAAATATATGATTATTAACATCGCTATTCCTACAAAACCAAAATTAAATAATAAATCATCAAGTGTTTCGAGGCTACTAGTTATATCTAAAAATGATATTCTATATTCACTATCTCCAATATAATCATTTAATAATTCATTTTGAGGTATTTTTGAAATTGAATATAACCAGGTTCTATTTCCAATATTTGTTTGGCCAACAGTATTTTCTGTTGAAAATATCTTTTCAGATATATCAATATATATATCATTTTCGTACATTAACTTCACCATTTCTATTAACCAATAAATTAAAAGATGTATCAAATTCTGTTTCAAATTCACTATAAATTTCTTCTGTTGAGTCAGGATCCCTTAAATTATTAAATGTTCCATAAGATATTTTTTCCAACCTTTGAAAATCATTATTAGTAATTGTTATATAAGTTATTGCATAAATAGCAGCAAATGAAAAAAACATAATAATAAATATTATTACAATATTAAATATCAATAATTTGTTTTTCATTTCCTTAAGCATATTTATTCACTAATTAGTTTATATCCTAATCCCTTTACTGTTTTTATTTTTACTTTATCAGTAATTGTAGCTAGTTTTTTTCTTAAAAAAGAAATATATACTTCCACATTGTTATCAATTACTACTTTATCAAGACTCCATAATTTATTAATTATAGTATCTTTAGCCACTACTATTTCTGGTTTACTAATAAATAGTTGCATTAACTGAGCTTCTTTCACTGTTAGTGAATAACATTTATTTTTAGATTTTAATTCAAGTTTATTCATGTCTAATGTAATGCCCTTAAATGAATATTCTGCATCTAAATTAATATCTGTACCTCTTCTTAATAAAGCTCTTATTCTAGCAAGTAATTCTTCTGATAAAAATGGTTTTGCTAAATAATCATCTGCACCTAAATCTAAACCTTTAACCTTGTCACTTACTTCTGATTTAGCTGTTAACATTAATATAGGGGTATTTATATTTTTTGCCCTTACTGCTTTTAGTATTTCTAACCCATTTACTTCAGGTAACATTATATCTAGTATAATTAGATCATATTCAAAATTCAAGGCTTGGTCTAAGCCTATATCACCAGAAAAAGCCAAATCAACTATGTATTTATTTTTTCTTAATATTTCTTCTATGGCATATGCCATATTTTTTTGATCTTCTACTAATAATATTTTCATAGTTCCTCCACTTAATTATTATAACCTACATACCTTAAATATCCCTTAAAGTTATTATATTATAATTTAAACAATAGTTCTATAAAAAAATTCAAGAAAATCTTGAATTTATTCTATATACCCATGTCTTAATTGATTAAATAAATATATTTCTAATGAGTATCTGTTTTTTTCATCTAATTTATTTCCTTCTTGATCAATATAAGAATATTCCATTTCCATTTCATAACCTATACCGCCATATAAAACATACATTCCATTATCACTTAGTTTTTTTGCAAAAATCGGATCATTTTCATTAATTACTAGAGCAGTATCTACTAAATACATAGAAGTACACCCTATAATAAACATAAATAAGGTTACTATAATGCCTCTAAATAATAATGATTTGCTATTTGCATTTAATATTCTTATTATAAAAACTATTATTAATAGTATAAATAAAATTGTTTCTAATAATATATTAATACTCATAATATAAGTTGCTATAAATAATATTAAAAATAGAGCTATTAATAAATTTGTTTTTTTGAAATTTTTCATATATTTCTACCTTTCTTAACTATATTATACTATATAAAAAAAGAAATGAAAATCATTTCTTTAAATTATTCTGATCTAAGTGCTGTAACGGGATTTTTCTTACTAGCTATACCAGATGGTATTAAACCGGCTACTACCGTTAATAAAATACTAATAGCTATTAAAATTATAGCACCTATAATTGGAAGTGCAGCTATGTCACTTACTCCTGTTAGTGCTACTATAATTAAATTAGCAATAAAGTTAATAACTATAGTAATGGTAATTCCTATTACTCCCGATATTAATCCAATTATAAATGTTTCAGCATTAAACACACTAGAAATATCTTTTTTAGATGCACCAATTGCTCTTAATATACCTATTTCTTTTGTTCTTTCTAAAACTGAAATATATGTAATAACACCTATCATAATACTAGATACAATAAGAGATATTGATACAAATGCTATTAAAACATAACTTATCATATCTACAATTACTGTTACAGAACTAAGTAATAAACCAATATAATCAGTATAAGATATTACATTTTCTTCAATACCATTTTCTGTTTGAATATCATTATATTCTTTTATATAATTTTCTACCATAGTTTTTGATTCAAAATCTTTAGAAAATATACTAATTGTTGAAGGACTTTCTAGATCAACCATTCCTAATTTAGCTAAATTATCTTCATATACTACACCAGCATTATTTGTATAACCAGCTATTACATTTTGTAATTCTTCAGTACTAAGTGAAGCTAAATATGCTTTTTCATCTGCAGATAAATTGTTATAATCAAATGTTTCTCCTCTTTCAGAAAACTCTAAACCTGTAAAAACATTTATTTCAGGATTATCATATTGTTCTTTAGCTATCTCAGAATCATTAACTTTTTCTATAACATATTCAGTTAAACTTTTATTATAAAATATTAATCCAGATGATGTAGATGTAATGCTTGATTCTTCATTTTGTTGAATAATACCCGTGACTTTTATTTCAGGAGCATCTTTTAAAATTTCTAACATAAAATCTTCATTTTCACTTTGATCAACCCATACATTATTTATTTTTTCATAATAATCAGTATTCAGAACTAATTTGAAAGATAAGTTTAATAAATCTTCATATTTATAAGATGTTCTCTCTGGAGTTTCTACAACCTCTCCTCTTGATAATCTATCTATGATGTCAAAGTATTCATCTTGATCTTTTAAACCTAGTGTATATAGCGTTAAATCGCTTAATTCGCCATCTTCATTTAATACTAATAATACTTCATTATATTCAGTTGCCCAACTACCTGCAACTATATCATATTGAGCTTTAAGTAATTCTTCATTATCAATCATTTCACTCCATACATCGCTAGATGTATTCATAGGAATTCCCGCTGGCATAGAATTTGATTGATCATCTCCAAGCGGAGATGGATTTACTTTTATTACTTCATCAATATTGTTTGCATATAATTGTAAATTAAGATCATAAGAATACTGAATAGCAGTAGTATAATTATTAATTTCAGTATTAGTATTCTCTATATATTTTTTAAATTCTCCTAAATTGTTTGTAGTAATCTGATTAGACATTAAACTCATCATATCTACTACTATATCATTAGAATATACTGTATTAGCCTCTTTTTCATAGTCATCTTTTTCATCCCCTGACATACCTTCAATAAATGATGTAGCATCCATTGTTTGTCTTTCTAGTACAATTGGATAACTAGATAATGTATCTTCTTCTGTCTTGGCTATAAATCTATCAACCCCATTAGATAAACTTAAAATAGTAGCAATACCTATGATACCTATACTACCAGCAAAAGCAGTTAAAATAGTTCTTCCTTTTTTAGTAAGTAGGTTATTAAAACTTAAAGATAATGAAGTTTTAAATGACATGAATTTTTTATTCTTTTTATCACTATTTAAACTTCCTTTATCTTTACCAGTATAAGGTTTACTATCACTAATAATATCACCATCTAATAGTTTTACAATTCTAGTAGAATATTCTTCTGCTAACTCTGCGTTATGAGTTACCATAATTACTAATTTATCTTTTGCTATTTCTTTTAATAAATCTAATATTTGTGAACTAGTTTCAGTATCTAAAGCACCAGTTGGCTCATCAGCAAGCAATATATCCGGGTTATTTACCAGAGCTCTTGCAATAGCAACTCTTTGCATTTGACCACCTGATAATTGATTAGGTTTTTTATTAATATGATCTTTTAAACCAACTTTATCTAGCATTTCTTTAGCTCTTACTTTTCTTTCTTTTGAAGAAATACCAGAAATAGTAAGTGCAAGCTCTACATTAGCAAGTATTGATTGATGAGTAATTAAATTATAACTTTGAAATACAAAACCTACATTATGATTTCTATATGTGTCCCAATCAATATCTTTATACTTTTTTGTAGAAACTCCATTAATAACTAAATCTCCACTAGTATAGACATCAAGACCTCCTACTATATTAAGAAGTGTTGTTTTTCCAGAACCAGAAGGCCCAAGAATAGAAATAAATTCATTTTCTCTAAATTTTAAACTAACACCATTTAAAGCATTTTGTTTGAAATCATTTAATACATATTCTTTTTTTATTTTTTTTAATTCTAACATTTTATTCCTTTCATGTAATTTAATTATATGATAATTATTATCATAAATAAAGTTTAATTAAAAAAAAGTAGAAACTACTTTTTATAAAAATTCAAAACCGTTTATATCTTTATTTAAAAATTCTAATAAACCATCAGTTTCATATTTATCAAGTGTAGCTTTAAATGAACTATTATCCATAAAAAATACTTCGTAAAATTTTTTGAATATTTCTTTATAATTTTTTATCCCTAAACTTTTTAAATATTTTATGTTCTCTACAACTAATTTTTCATTATTTATTAATGCTTTATACAAACTTTCTGGCACATTATTTTCTAAAAACTCTATATCATCACTTGTGAATTCAACCTCTAATAAAAAATTCATTATACCCTCTTTATACTTTCATCACTACTATTTAAATGCTTTGTAACTGCAGCAATGATACTCTCTTTATCTAAAGATGAAATTTTCTCTTCAGAATTTATATCACTAAATTTAATTGCATTCTGAAGTATTTCATCTTTATCAGTATACCCAGCAGTAATAAAATTTAATATATTAGCTTCTGCTTGTTCTTGTAATTTAAATAAAATTGGTAAATTAAGTTCTTGTAAAACTATTGTGTTTATTTTTACTAACTCTTCATAAAGTGCATATTTTTCTTCATCTAGCGGAGCAACTTGTTGCATAGGTATTTCTTTTTCTTCTACCGATTCACTTTTTACTAAACTTTTTACTAAAAGTAATTTTAAAGGATCTTTTTTAATATCTTCTATCGCTCCATTACTAATAGCACTTTCAATTTTACTTTTTAATACCTCAGTTGGTAAACAAAGTATTTTTATTTCAGATAACTTAGTAATTTCAATTTCATTAGATTTTATAATATCTATATTATTTTCGTATAAAAATTGAAATGAAGCATAAAATTTAAATATTTGTTCTTCCGTCAAATGCTTAGGTTGAATATTTAATTCTTTAGCTATAATTTTTATTTTATCTGTCATAATTACCTCTTTCTAATAAGCCATTAATGGTACTTTTTTAGGATCTAATCCACTTTCTTTTAATGCATTAATTGCTTTATTTAATTCTTCAAAATCATATTTTACTAAAATACTAGGATTTAAGTAAATATCAAATGGAACTTTTCCAGCTGCAAGTAATGAATTTACTTTAACATCAAGCTCATCATCAATTAATAATTCAATATTATCAATAAATATATCATTGTTAATTCCTAAATCTTTCATTAACTTAACATTCTTTGTTAATAATGTTTCATTTAAATGACTTTGAATAAATGTTATATCATTAGTAGTAAAGTCTGAATATTTAAATTCATTTTTTTCTAATAATTCTTTAATATCTATTGGATTAATTTCTTCAGTTTTTTCTTCTTTAACTGGCTCTTCTTTTATAACTATTTCTTCAGCATCAAAATCAGTTAATATTGGATTTACCAATGTATTTTCCTCTATTGTGTATTCTTCTTTTTCTTCTTCAATATCTATTATGTTATTATTTTTTGCTCCAGCAAATACATCTGAAAAACTTTTTCCTGATACTTTACCTTCTTTAAATGCTTTATCATAATCATATAATGCATCTTCAGGAAACATTAATATTTTAGACGCTAAAATAGCCTCATCATTAGTTAAATTAAAGTTAGCAAATAAATCTGTTAATGCACCTCTAGTGATATTAATATTACCTTTTAGTGCTAAATCCATATACTCAACTAATTTACTTTGATTACTTAATGCATCATCTTTTTTGAAACTAAGTTCATCAATTTGAGTTACAGAATCATTTAAAGTAGTTTCGCTTTCTTTTAAGTTATATGAAAGTGATTCTTTTTCATGCTTCAAATTATCAATTATATTTGGAAGTTTAGTAGAAATTTTGCTATGTAAATCTTCTGGGTTAAAATCCATTTCTAATTTATCTAAAACAACATTAAAAGAATTTTTATTAATTGAAGATAATATCTCTTTAAGAGCTTGCCCTTCTTCATTTAATGTTATTATTTCTTCACTTATTTTTTCGATAGAAGCTCTTAGTTCTAAACATTCATTTTCAGATTTTGTTTTTATTGAGTTAGCTTTTTCACTTTCTTCCTCGATTTTTTTCAGTATAACACTATCACTATTTTTTAAATTATATAATTTATCAAGTAATGTTTTCGTATCAATATTTGCATTCATTATAATCACCCTTTTATTCTATATAAATTATAGCAAAATATACATTTAAAGTAAACAAAAACCAGAAAGATTTCTGGTTTTTTATTCACCTACTCTTATACGACCAATAAACTTCTTACCTTGATCATAATTTTGCTCTTCACCTATTCCATGAAGTTTAAAAGTTATAACGTAAGACTGCGTTGTATTCGCAGGTATTGATACATAAGAATTTATTATTGTTTCTTCCCATGGAGCAGTTACAAAATCATTTGTATGCCCTCCATTATCAGAATCTATTTTATATTGAAAATTGTTTGATAAGAACGTATTACTATCAACAATGAATGTTAATTTATAAATTAATTCCACACTAGAATTATTTGTAACTGTAAATCTTTTCTCAGGATATATTACACCTTCATGATCATCTGGCAATAAACCTTCAACAACAAGTTCTCCAAAATCTTCATAAACTACACTTAAGTTAGCTGTAGTTATATCAGAATCTGGATTACCTGTAACATCTGATGGTCCTGATGGTTTATTATCATCACCTTCGTATTCGATACAATTTCTATCACATACACCGTCATTGTCATCATCACACATAACGTCACAAACTAAGTCACCATTTAAATCTATACTAGTATCAACAATACCATCTCCATCAGAATCAATATCAAAGTCTGCTTTTCCATCACCATCAACATCATAATTATAATCAGGCCAGCCATCTCCATTGCTATCACAGTTTACTTCACACTTAGAATTCTCATCTGTTGCATCATTTACTAAATTGAAATCCGGTTTTCCATCACCATCTTTATCTAAGCCAAACATGGGGGTTCTATTACCCTTATAATCGATATTCATCTCCGGTTTTTGATTACCACTTATATCAATATTTAATTCCGCTATTCTATCTTCATTGGTATCTATATTTACATCAGCAACACCATCACCATCAATATCTTGATTTAAATTGCTAAGTTCTAAAAATAACAATCCGGAATATGTTGCTGAAAATAACCCAACTAATAAAGTAACAATAAGTAAAATAAATACTGGAGCTTTTTTACCTTTCTTTTGAAAGTTAAAAATTAATTCTCTAGAATTTTTCTCTATCACTAAATTATTAGCCAAAAATAAATAATCATCTTGTTTTGAAACAGTTAATTTAATTGTTTTTAATACATAACCTTTAGAAACTTTAACTTTATCTTCATACATTTCATTTAAGGTTTTTTCAACAAGAGAAAATTGCTCTTCATTTGAAAGAGCAGTTAATTCATCTAATTTTATCTTTTTTTCTTTGTATTTATTATCAAGTTTGATCTTCTTCATAGGTTTCTCCTATATTATATATTATAACATATTATTTTATAAAAGATAAAGAATTTTTTATTCGATTATTATGTCCCGTTACTAACGAGCGATACACTTTTCTAATATCGTCATATTCTTTTTCTTTCTTAGCTTTAGCCATTTTAAATTCTTTAGCAAGTAAATTTTTAAATTCTTTTTCACTACCTTGGTATTCACTTACATAATGCTCAATTAATTTTCTAATACTAGCATGTGAAAATTTTTGATTTAAACTATCTTCTTTTTTACTCATTTTATTAACAGCACAATACTGAATAAATGTTCCGACTTTCATTTTATCTGCTAAATCTAAATATTCTTCTTCTTTTTCAGTTTTTACTACCTTAGTTGACTCTTCTATATTATATTTTTCAATAAACTCCCATAGTTCTACTGCTTTTTGGAAATTCTTATCTTTTAATATAACGTTTGTTTTTCTAATTGGACTTCTTACTGGGGTTGCTCCAGATAATCCTTTTATAAATTGAGTAGATAGAAAGTCACTAAATATTTCAGATATTCTATTTATTCTTTCATCTATATTATTATTCAATTTTATTTCATCAGCAGATTCTGAAAATTCACTTTCTACTTCTACTTTAAACTTAACTTTTTCTCCTTGAAGTTTAGATACACTTTCATAGTGTACTTTATTTATATATCTACTCTTCATTTTATTACTATCATTTTCTAATTGATTATTTAAAAATGTTTTGGTATTAACTATTAGAGAATAAATAAATCTATTTTCATATAAGTCTGTAGTTTCTTCTTTAAACACATTTAATAACTTTAATGGTTTTACTGAACCATCTTCATCTATATCTTGAATTAATGATGTATGTTTTGCTAAATGTTTAATTGATTCTTCAGTGACTTTCTTAGTTTTCTCTACAGGTATTAATTCCTCTTCAGAAACTATAAATTTTCTTGGATTACGCACTATAACATCGATATAAGGTATCATAGATTCAAGCATTTCTATCCACGATAAATCTTTAACTACTTGAGTTATTGAAGTTATGCTACTAGCTTCTGCATCTGTTTTTGCAAGGAAGCTAGCCGCGCCTTTGTCATTTATACTATTAATAATTCCTAAAAAATCATTATTCATTTATCTCACCTTTTTATTAAATTGTTTTCTTTAATCTTTCTAAATAAGCTATGCATTCTTTCATTTCATCTTTACCAAATAGTTTGTTCATATATTCAATATAACCATCTATTTCATTTTTAATGAAAGATAAGTTTAATTGTTCAAATTTACGTAATATTTTATTAGCTATTACATAATCTAATCCTTCAAGTTCCGTACCACCACATGCTACATAAGCAGGCACGAACTCTTTAATATGTTTAACAATACGATTACCAAATGCTAATCTAAAATGCTCTATAACATATTTATCCATTTCATTTATTTTATTTAATATTTCATCACTTACTTTATGATCTTCAAAAGCTTTGTTAAATAACTCCACTAAATATTTACTAGATAATCTCATTGGTTCAGTATCAGGAGCTTCAAATGCATCAGCTTTTGAATCTATGTTAATAGGCATTGCTCTATCATAAACTTTATCAGTTACCATGAACGTTGAGTCATCGTTATTTATTGTTCCTACATACCACATATTTTCAGGAAGAGCAAATCTACCATCAACAATATGTTTAGGATCATTAGGCCATGCATTAGGTACTAAATCAAGCACCCAGTCTTTTTTATTCGGAAGTTCTAAGATTGATAACATTTCTGCAAAGTAATATTCTACCCTAGAAATGTTCATTTCATCTAGAAGTGTTAAATAAACATCTTCTCTAAATGTTGCTTCATATAATTTTGTTAATACTTCAGTTTCATTAAACCTTTTTGTAAATTCATTGAAGTAACCAAATAGTTCTGATGAATCTCTCCAAGATGGTTGCACAGATGCAATTGTAGCTTCATTTTGAATTAAGTTACCAAAAGCATATGCTAAACTTGTTTTCCCTGTACCAGATATCCCTTGCAAGATAATTAGTCTATTTGATGCAAATGATGCAACAAATAATCTAATTATTTTGTGATCATAGTATAGTTTTAATTTAGATGCTGAATAATTTCTAAATGTATCACAAAACTGTTCTAAGGTAAAATCTTTTCTAAATTCAGGAGCTGCATATGTAGCCATATCTTCATCAACTTTAGTAAGTCTAAAGAATCTACTTTCATCTTCATTGATTTTATTTATTACATTACCTTCTTCATCATACTCAATTTCACCTTTTTCAGGATCAGCCATAGTTAAGAATTTTTGATTTTCTTCCTTTAGTCTAACTACATCTATATTAAGTCTATCTATCTCATCAAGCATTGATTCTTGTTTAATAACATTTCTTCTATACTTAACTAGTTTTCTAACCAGTAATACTATTAAGAAAATTATAATTCCATAAATAAGAAGTAAGCATAAAGCTGTAAGTATAATAATAATTATACCACTACCGCCCAAATCATCACTATATTTATTTATTACATCAACATAGTTCATTACATTAAACATTTGAAATAAACCAGTAAATAAACTCTTAAATATTTCTACAATACCTTCAAAGAAAGGTTCCATAAATTCTAAGAAAAAATCATTATACAATTCCATTTACATTCTCCTTTAAGCTAAGTTGTATTAACTCATCTTCATTCACAAAATCAAGTTTTTTAATTTCATGATATTTTCCTTTACCTTTATCAACAAATTTCAAAAAATCAGGATTATTTTTCAAAAACTTTTCTGTTACATAATAAGTAAAATTAAATTTTAATGTTGAATAGTCAAGTATCTTTTCACTTTCATCTATAAACATTACCATTTTAAAATCTAATTTTTCTAATTCAGTATATTTTTCATAATTTTTTTTATAATCACTATAATATGTACTAAAGCTTACATGATCTTTAATGTAAGGATTAGAAAATATTTCTGCTATTTCATCTATTGCTGACTTATTACTTAAATATTTACTAGTAATTGGAAGTAATAAGTTAGGAACTACTACATTATTTGAAAATAGTTTTAATAATGTAATAGAAGCTAAACTATATGACACCGGCATAAATAATTCTTTAAAATTATACTTTTTATAAACGTTATATGTATCATAACTATCATAGTTATATAATTCTTTAAGATCATGTATTAAATCCACATAATAATCTTCATCTGAGTACTGGGCAAATCTAATATATACTTCTGAATCTTTAATACTTTCAAAAAATCTAAGTTCCATTTTTTCTGCATCCTTTATTTTATTGGCTAAAATTTGTAATACAAATGGATTTTTTGAATAATGTTCATCTTTAAATATATCGCTAAAATATTCTTCAATTTGCTTAGTTATATGAGTAACACTAACCCCTTTATTATTATAAAATGATATTTCTTTATCTATATTTGTTACTATATATAAAATTAACGTTAGATTATAAATACTTTTTTTGTTTTTTTCTTTTATTTCATTATATTTATCTTTGTAATAATCTGATAACACAGCTAAAGACAGTGTTAATTTGAATTCTTTTTCATTTAAATTATTTACATTTAAAGTATTTAATTCTTTTTTTGATCTTAGATAATATTTTCTTATATATATATCTAGTATACCAGACATAATAATTTTGAATTCATCATCATTTGCCCATAATTTATCATCTGTTTCGTAAACTTTAAACAGTGTTAGAGCATAAGATAATAAAGTATTTTTTTTACTTGCTAAAAATTTATCAACTACACTATTTTGCACCATAATCATCTACCTTTATTCTCTTTAAATTATAACAAAGTAATATAAATAAAGCAAGAAAAAAAAAGAGATTAAGCATTTTGCTTCTTCTCTTCTAATTCAGCTTCTAAATAAACTTTAGATATAGTTAATTTATAGAATGTATTTCCATTTATTATTATGAAATAACTCTTCTCGTTAGGAACTACTTCATAATATATTATTGGAGCACCGGTTGAATCATGTGCATCTATTAATTCTTCAATAGACATTACTCTTATTTTATTAACAAATGATGATTCATCTAAATCAGGTTGAGCACTTGTAACTATTAATCTATCATATTCTCTTAAATATTTTCTTATAGTTTTAGTATAAATATCTTTTTTAAAGAAACAATGATGTAATAATAGACCAAATAACACAGCCCAGAATATAGAACTTAAGCCAGTAATTAATGTTAATGCAAACATGAAATAATTTGTTATTTCAATTTCATCAAAATCATTAAAATACGTTGGCTCAGGTGAATAATTATCAGTTTGCTCGATTAATACAGTTTGTTCTGATAAAGGTATTCTTACATTCATTTCATGATTAGTAGTAAATCCTCTAGATATTTCATCATCCTTACCTGTAACATTTACTTTAAAAGTAATGTCAACATAGGCATCAACTGAAATAGCATGTTCGTTTTTATGTTCATCTACTATTTGATTATATTCATCATAATTAATATCAACATATTTTTTTACATAAGTATTTATATCCGTTTCATCAACTTCTTGGTTAATTAAAACTTTCTCTTCTTCATATAAAGTTATTCCTGAATCCATTGCATTTTGTCTAAATATCTTTAAAGTACTTATAACTTGATATGTATATTTATAATTAATTTCTTCTGATGCTGATATTCCGTAATCATAACCTATTTTAAAGTAATCAACCACTGATGCAACATATTCTCCTCCAGATGATAGTATTGGACCATATTGTGAATTAGGTTGTTTTGTATATACTTCATAATCTACTTTACCAATTTCTTGGTAATTAATGATTTTCATTTCACTTTCAGATGTGTATGAAGCGTTTAAAAAGACAAAGAACAGAGCTAAACTAATAAGAAAAAATAATAATAAAAAGAAAAGACGCACTTCTTTTTTTAGTTTCAGTCTTTTTTTAGGCACATAAAATGTTTTTTGATTACCCGTGTATTTTACTGTTTGATTCACGTTTTCTCTCCTTTTATTCTATCATTTCGTTTAGCCATACAGTTGGATATCCAATGTACTTGATTTTAAAATTTACCTTACCGATAATTTTATTTTCACTTACAACCCAGTTATCAACTGTAGCATTATTATCCCCTTTTGTTGTATATAGATTATGTCCAGAAACATTATTTATTTCTTCAATTCTGTGTACAACTACTATATTATCTCTATTAAATACTAATACATCTCCGACTTCTAATTGATTAAGTTCATCTTCTTCTAACTTTTCAACTATTACTACATCTCCGACTTTAATATTTGGTTCCATTGATGCAGAACCTATACTTAGGGCATAATATTTAAATACCCCGCTTGTAAGAGCTATAATAGATAAAGTTACAACAATAAGAACTACTGTAAGAGCCTTACTAAAGTAATTCTTATCTAAAGAACTTGTTTTTTCATCCTCTTTTTTTATGGTTTTATAATATATAGCAAAGAATATAATTGGTACTATAAAATTAATTATAGCAGTAATATACTCATTAAAATTTGGAAATATAGGAACTAAATATAATATAGTTTCAAATAAAATTCTATAAAATATTGTTACTTTATATCCAAGTTTCATAGCCATATATGATAATAATATATTTTTACTTATAGCAGGTATAACAACTAAAGACCACACAGTAAGTGGTATTTTAGTTATCCCTGGTCTAAAAAATAGAGATACTATCATTATATCTACTATAATAAACACTATGGTTATAAATAGTAGAAGTATTTTATTTTTTTCTAATTTTCTAACACAAGCATATCTTAATAGTTCCATAGATCCAATAACTAGTAAAGAATTAAATATATTAATTAATATATCTAAAAACTCTAAACTGTATGGAGTTCTATAAAACCCAATAAATATACCTATTGCATATGTAATTAAATGATATACCATTACTATAATAAAGGTATTCATTAACGAATCTTTTACATATCTATTATTAGATCTTTCAAAACCCACTAATAGTTTTATTAATAATAATAAAGTTAGTAAGGATCCTGTGATAACATAAATATTCGAAAAATTAAATATTATCAAATTTAATAAAGATAGTACTAGTAAAACTAGCATAACAATCCCTATTTTTATATAACTTGTTTTTATGTTATCACCTACCTACCCACCATTTATTCTATTAGTTAGTTTCGTAATTTAATGCAGCTGTAATACCAGTTATGTTAACAACAGCAACAGGTAATTCACCTTCTGGAGTTGTTGGATCATATTCAATTGTTAATCTTACATTAGCAGTCGTTCCACCAGCAAGTAAATCATCTACAGCAAATGCAGATCCATCAGTATATGTAAATGTATATAAAATATTACCACATACGTTAACAGCTGACACATTAGTTTCATCTCCTGCTACAGAGCAAGTAATTGCATCAATAGTTGCAGGTAATGTAAAATCAGTAAAACTTTTTAATTCAGCATCTAAGTTACCAGTATTTGTAACAACAAAATCATATGTTACTTTATCTCCTGGTTTAGAAAATCCTACTTGAATTCCAGTTACAGTTGTTGCAGCTGGTGCTAATGCCGGCTCATTTCCTGTAGCATCACCTTCAGCAGTTAATGCTAACGAAGTAAACTCTATACCAAATGATGCAGGATCTACGTTAACAGCGGCATTAGTAATTTCAAGTGTTCTTGAAAATGCTGCAAACCCAACTGATAACCCTCCTACTGCTAGTGTAATTGCTACGATAGCTAATATTTTTAAATTTCTTTCTGTTCTCATGTTTTCATCCTTTCATTTTTTATATACACCACAAGTGGTTTATACCTAATTATCTTTCATTTCGTAGGTTATTTTATAATTTAACCCCGTAATTGCGACTTCATTAATAGGAAGTCTTCTATCATTATATGAAAATGTTAATCTATATCTAGTCGATGACTTGGCAGGAAGTTCTGTTCCTATTTGAATTAATTCATCATCTGCTGGAGTAGATCCAACCTTTTCAATTTTATAAGTGATTGCACTGCACACATTATTTTGATCATTAATTACCTCTGCTGGATAATCATTTTTAGCAGTACAAATCGGTACAGGAACTTCAATAAGCTGTATTTCAGCATTTAAATCTCCTTCATTAACGATATCAAAGTAGTAAACTACTGATGCTACATTATTGTTAAATTTAACATCTAAATCTACAATACCAGCAAAAAGTTCTGTATTTACTATTCTAGGTGCAGTAATGATATCAACATCTCCGGTTATATTCACTTGAGACAAGTTTTCAATGTGAATATCCCAAACTGCAGCCCTAGTAGTTGCAGTTGAATTAATTTCAATAACCCTACTTAAACTCGCATAAGATAAACTAACGCCTAGTATAGTAATAATAATTGCTATTATAGCTAAAACTTTAATATTCATATATTATTCTCCCTAATTTTTAATAAAATATAACATAAAAAACATAGTTTTTAATCTATCTTATATATAAAGTATAACTTTTATTGGCTTTTTTTGTCAATCTTTTTTTTTACTTTTTATGAAAAGTGTAAAGTAATTATTTTTTTAACGCTGATAAATAGTACATTATGTATAGAGTGCATAAAATAAATGTAATTACTATATATGCATAACTAGATCCTAACAAACTATACTTATCAACAAAATAATTTGAAATAAATATAGCACATATTGAAGTTATTATGTATATAAATGCTTGACCTTTTGTTTTTCTTCTTGTTGTGAGTCCTGAAGATAAAACAAATGAACTCCCAAAGAATATTCCTCCAATTAGAAATATTACTGGTAAATATTTATAATTATCTAATTCTACACCATACATAAATTCTAATATTGGCTGTCCAAAGAAATATAATATGGGAAGTGATATAATTCCTAAAATAAATACATTTTTCAAAACCGTTCTTATAATTTTATTAAATTCTTTATTTTTATAATTTTTAAAATTGTTTTTTAATTTTATCAAGTATGGCTGCGCAATGAACTGACTAGCCATTATAAAGATAGTTGATGGCATTATTAGAATTCCAAATAATGCTTGATAACTTTCTGGAACATCTCCAGTTAAGGCATATCTTGGCGCATACATTAAATATATTGATAAAAATGTAAATAAACAAGGCGCAAAACCTTCAATAAATATTTTAATTAAGTTTTTTATATTAATTGATTCCCTAGAAATATTACATTTAAATACCATTCTTATATCATAAAATATACATATTAATAAAGTAACAATAATTAAACTTACTATACTAATAATAATATCCTTGGTAATTATATTTACAACCGTAAAAACTAAAAAACCCAAAATACCTTTTAATAATAATGATTTACCTACATGGTGAATAACATTATTCTTTTGTAATACTGCGTAATTTACTTCCGATATAGCTTCTAATATTTTATATCCTATAAATAAGAATAGTATTGCATTTGCTAGTGCACTAGCATTTATAACTACACTATATATAACTGCAAATACACACATTATCATTATAGTTAATACTCTGTGTATATAAAATGTTGAATCTGCTATTTTTAATTCAGTAACATGGAAAATTCTTGTAGCGTAATTTGCAACACATAAAAATAAATTAGCAATTCCTAATGAAAGACTAAATTCTCCTGCTATATCTACACCATTTATTCTGGTTACTACCATAAGAAAAAACATGGAAGAAAAAACATAGGTTAAAGAACCTATTAAATTCCATATCATATTTTGTTTAAACTTATTATTCATATAACATCACACTACTATATATAAGTATAATATACTATGTATAATTTTACAATATTAATAATTAGTTATTTCATTTAATTTTAATACATATATTAATTGTTCATTACTATTTTTCTTACAAGTTACTAATAATAATGAATTAACTTTTAATTCTTCTTTAATATCCATATATCCAGTTTTTTGAATATAATAATAATCTATTACTATATATTCATATTTGTTTTTATTATAATAAATATATACTTTGTCATTATAATCTAATTTATCTAAATTTTTAAAATAAGCTGAGCTTGTATTACCTGAGTGACCAGCTAAAATAGTTACTCCATTTGTATTAGGATAAGCACTTTCTTTAATAAACTGTATATTTTTATCAACATTATTATTATTGTCATATTTATTTAAAATACCTTTTTTTAAATCAATCTTAGGTATTTCTAAAATCATTTCATAATCTATTATATTATATTCACTTGTTTCTTCTAACATATCAAATCCCCATAAATAACTATTTATACTTATTTCTTCTACTTTAATTTTATGAGATGATATTTTATATGTAACTACAAATATAGTTCCTAAAAGTATTATTGTAAATAATATAACTACTAACACCTTAATATTTTTTTCTTTTTTCATATACTATCCCATGTATAGGTATACTACTGTTTTGATAAGTATCAGGTATTTCAATTATTTTTTCATTTTTAATTTCCAGTATAATAACAATATTATTTTCCACATCTACATTATATAATTCACTACTAAGTATATAACCTTCATGAGCTATTATTTCTTTTATAGTATATTTACCTATTGGTAAGTTTTCTATTACTATTTTTCCTTCTTCATTAGTTACCCTATTTAATATTAAATTGTTATATTCATCATATATTTCAAAGTGAACATTAGGTAATAATTCACCTGATAATGTATCAGATTTAATTATTTCAATATCTCCTTTTAATAATTCATTATTAATAGTTATACTAACTTCTAAGTTATCTAAAGTTAAAGAAAAATAATATTTTTCTTTAGATAATTCATATCCCTCTGGTACTTTAGATTCTACTAAATAATAATCTCCTAAATATAAATTTTCTTCTAAAATAGTTCCGTATTCGTTTGTGGATATAGTAAATACATAATCATCTTTGTTATAGATTAGTTCGTCATTATTATAAATGTCACTTGCAGCATATATATCAAAGTTAGTATTATCTAAAGGCACATAATTTGTAATTATTTCATTATTTTCAAAACTGATTACTTCTCCTAATTTAGTAACATTAAGTTTAGTATCTATAACTTTAACATTAATAAAAAAATCGTTTTCTAGATATATTCCTTGACTGATCATTTTTTGACTATTATTTTTAGCATATACAAATAAACCTCTATTCAGTACTCTAGTTTCACTAAAATTAAATTCCATATCTTCCTTTATATTTGAAATAGTTAATATATTATTATCTACTCTAATATTTTCAGTTTTACTAATATTATAATTATCTAATAAATTATTACTATCTTCTAAAACTAATGGGTTATTATTTTGAATATAATATTCTTTGTTACTAAATGATGGTAAAGTATTATGACTACTAGCTAATTGTTTAATTACTTCTTTTTCATAACTAACATCAATAATATCACCTTTTCCATTATCTTCAGTTCTAAATATAAAATCATAATAACTGACTGTTTCCCAAATTAATTCTTGAGCTGCTATTTGATATCTAAAATCATGATCTTTATATCCGAATCCATAATAAGCATATAGTGCAATTTTATCAAATGTTTCCTGATCTAATCCTGTAACGTTTAAGTAATCAGTATACTCTGTATAATAACTTTCGGTTACACCTACTAAAGGCTCAATACAATATACATTAGAGCCTGCTACATAGTATGTTTTAAACTGTAAATATGTAGTATTACTTGCACCTACTCTTTCATAATAAATATCATGCTCAGTTACATACATATAATTTCCATGCTGTACACTTGCATTAACATTTTTACAAATAAAACATATTATTAATATAAATACTACTCCTACAACTTTCATTATTTTTTTCATAATTTCCCCCTTCAAAAATAATACCCTTTATTTTATCTATTATTTTTATTTATGCAAGAAAAAGAAGTCGACACAAAACGACTGTTTATTTAATTTAATTAATTTGATATAATCATATTAGGAGTAATATATGAAAAAATCAATTCAAATAATTATTGCTATGCTTATAATCGCCGGAATTGTTATTAATCCAGCATTAGCACTTACTATAGCAGTTGTATTCCCTACAACATTTTATGTAGGCAATAAAATAATGTATAAAAATAAAAATTCTGAATTATTTGCTATTGACCGTAAAAATAAAATAACTCAAAAAGTAGGAATAAATGTTATTAAAGGATTATTTTTAAAAGATAAAAGTGATTATTTTAAAAAAGAACTAGTTAATTTACTAATTGATTTAGAAAGTGGAAAAGATTATACAACACAAAGCCAAACTTTAGTATTAATGGCTTTAAGAAAGTTAGAAAAAGATGGAGTAATTGAAAACTTAAAATATGAAGAATTAAAATATAAATCAAAGTTCTCAGAAAATATAAATAACTTTTTTGTTAATATCGGCATGGGTAATTATAGCAATTTATTTAAAGGTTCTAAAAAATATAATATGGAATTTTCAAGAACAAATAACCCACTTGAATTTGATATGTTACAAAGTTTTATAACTGGTAGTAAAGATTCGTTAGAAGATCCAGAATTTTTAGATTTCTTACCACCTGATAAACGCGATATTAAAAGAAAACAATTATTGGAATTAAAACGTAAATTAGAAAATATAGAAACAATCCAAAAGATACCTGCACTTGATAATGTTATTGAAGAAGACAATATTAAAACAAAATAAAAATGCATATGAATGCATTTTTTTGTTTACCATGAAATCCATTTATTCCAAGATGCAGTTGGTTGAGGGCCAAAATATTCATCAATCACTGTAGATAAATACTTAGCTTTTTCATTTATTCCATAACCATCTTCCATATAATAATATTTTCTAGTTCTAAATATTAAATCTGCAAATAACTCTGCTCTATCTTCCATAGCACTTATTTGAGCATATTTTGTTACAAAGACTCTATCTATTAAGGGCGTATCTGTAGAATCATAAAATGTGTATTTCTCACTTCTAACATTCCATATAAAATCATCTGGGTTATAACTATCCCATTTTGAAAAAGGATCTTTACCACCATTTTCCCAGTACATATTTCTTTCTATTAAATGGAATGTTTCATGATAAAGAATTCTAGATTGATATCTATTATCTATATCTAAAATTATTCTTTGACTACCTCTAGGAGAAAAAACTGCTAAACCATTTTGTCCACCTGGAAGCTCTTTAACTAAGTGTATGCTATATCCAGTTGAAATTCTTATTTTAACTAGCATACTTGTTGGAATATTTTTTAAACCATCTCTAATTGCTATTAAAGATTTATTAACATCCTCTCCATCGGCTTCAGATGTTTTAGTGGCACTTACATAATTTTCTGTATAAAATGCTGCTTGATCATATAATACTGATATTTGATGTAAATCTTCTATTTCTTTGGCAACTGCTTTATTTTTAGCTACCCAACTTGTATCTATTTCTTCTTCGTTGTTTTCCTCTTCGTCATTGTTTTCTTCTGGTTTATCTTCGGTATTACCTTCAGGTATTTCATTATCAGATTCATTATTATCTTCTATGTTATCATTAGAATTATCGGTTTCAGTCTGATCATCCTTTATAACATCATTATTATCATCTGTTTCATATATAATATTATCTGTTATTTCTTCATCAATAACTAAATTTTCATTTATATCAACATTAGAACTATTATTATCCATATTATTAGCATTATTATCTAAGGTATTATTAGTTTCAATAACTTTATTTATAAATCCTTTATTATGAATCATTAAAACAACACTTAATACTATAATAAGTGTTGTTAAAATACTTAGTGTAATTATTTTATTATATTTACTCATAACATCTTTTTCTTTCGCGACTTAATTATATCATATAAAAGAAATTAAGCAATAAAAATAATAAAATAGATTACTTATTTTCTCAGAGTTAAAACAACATCTTTCTTAACATCTGAATCAGCAGTTAGTATTCCTATTCTAACCATTTTATCTTTTATTGTTTCAATTTCACTTTCAGATAAAACACCACTACTTAATGCTTCTTTTAAAACTTTAATTCTTTCTTTTTGATATTCTAAATAAGGAATTGAATCACTATATTCACTTTCAATTATTTTTTCTATCGTAGTTTTTAATAATTCATGCTCTTCTTTATTAGTTTCTAAAACAACACCGGTTTCATATTTTCTTTTCAAAAAACTAATAGCCTCTTTATTAGTAAGTCCCTTAGATATCATATCATGATAGTCAAGTGATAGTATTTTTATTTTTTCTATCGTGTACATATCGTTTAATTCATCTTTTAATGGACTTGCAAAACCAATTAGATTATTTAAAACACCTTGTGACTTCGGTTTTTCTAGCATCCAATCTCCACATTCTAAACAACCTAATTTATATATCACTCTAGATTTATGAGGGTCATTATCTACATAACTACCTAAATACAATAATGGTTTATTTAGCATTCCAAACTGACTATGATCGCATTCCTTTGAACTTATTAACTCATACCTATATTCTCTTAATGATATAATTGTTTTTAAAATATCAATTCTTTCTTGCATAATAATTTTTTCGTAAGGATCCATAATAGATTCTAACTTCGCTAATTCAATTTTTAGTTCCACGATTTTCTTCATGTTACCTCTTTCTAAATATATTATACTTGAAAAAACTAACTATTTCTAGTTAGTAAAATCGTAATATTTAAAATCATTAAATTCTTTGTATTTTTTCACTAAAACTTTAGCATTATCAGAAACATCTGTTAATCTAAAATTTTGACCGTCTACTGCGCATAAAGGATTAACAAATCTTTTTTTACAAGGAACTTTTTCATAAGCTCCTTCGAAGTAACAATCCGATTTAATTAGTTTAGTAGCTTTTGCAAACTTATTCCAGTTAGGAAAATATTTTGCAAATAGAGGAATAATATCGCTTTCATTAAGCTTATATAAATCATTTTTATTTAATAAATTATTATTTATTAAATACTTTAGTGCATCCCCAATGAAACTTAGAGTTCCACTATCTTCATTAGATTGTAATGCCATGCTATATACATATATGTCATTAAAAAATAGTTCTGCAGATTCTTTACTATTAAATCCTATTTCAGGCTCATTTTCTTCATTAATTAACGTAGTTATATCTAAATAATATTTTTTAATATCTGTTAATTTATTTTTTCCTAACCAAATATATGGAGTGTGCATTACACCTTCAAGTCTATCTGCACAAAGTTTTGGACTTTTATTCTCTACAATTGAATAGTTAGAACAATCAATAACTGATTGTACATCCACTCTATCTTTTTGAAGCAAATCAGTTATTTCAGTAGAATTAAGAATAATATCTTTTACACTTATTTCGCCACTTTCTTGATTAATTGCATCACCAAGCATAAAATCAACACAATGACTAAATACTGGGGTTCCCATATCATGAAATAAAGCTGCTAAAGTTTGTTTTTTATCTTTGGTTAAATTCCATGTTATTAAGGAAACAGCAATACTATGATGAAGACGACTATACCAAAATCTTATATTAAATATATTGTTATAATCACATCCACAAAATTGCCCCCTACCATTAAGTAATTGCATTTCAAAAGTATTAATATATTTATCAATAAATTCAGGATAATCATCATTACATAATAATTTAAAATATCTATTTAATTCTTTGTTCATAAACCCTCTAATAATTATTTTAACATAAAATAATGTTAAATATAAAGAAAAAACTAACTATATTTAGTTAGTTTAAACGTTATACAATAAATGATAATAGTAAAGCTAAAGAAAAACAAATTATTATCATTAATATCATAATAAATAATGTTTTAGAATACCCTTTTGGAGTTACCATGTTATTTTCATCTAATTTTTTTAAAATCGGATGCAAGCCTATGAAATATGTTCCTATTGAAAATATCATTGCTATAAGAGCATATACTTTTAAGGTTTCATTTCCTTCAAGTAATATTACAGCTAGTAATGCTATAAATATTAATTTTGTGCCAGCTACCCAGTTTATCATATATCTACCAAATAATTCGAGATTTTTATCCGTAACAAATATTGATAATTTATTAAAAATAGAAACCCCATTACCATATTTAAAAGATGGAAAAAAATACAAAATAATAACATTTGAAAATTCCATTATTATAAATACAATAATTGCTATATCTAAAATATTCATATCTTCACCTTCCTCTACAATAGCATATTAATAAATTATAGTTTCAATTTCTATTAGTTCATGATTTCTTAATACAGTCACAATAACTTTATCACCTGGGTCAAGAGCATAAATTGCTGATCGATATTCACCCTCAGAGATAATATCCACTTCATTAATTTTTTTAATTATATCAAAAAAATTATTAATCCTCAATCAAATTATATGACAGTTCATAATAGTTTAAACTTCAAAAAATGGCACATATTATAAACGAGTTATGAACTTTTATTTTTAAGTTATTTTCCCTTATTTTAATTTACGTAATTTTGGTAAGATAATATCTCCATTTTCACAGTTTAATATAAAAGTCATTTCATGATCATCATCGCATTTATAAATATTTAAATCACTAAAATCTTTTAGCAATTTATCAATTTCTTGATTGATGCACCTAATATATTTATTTGTTTCTTCTAAGGGCGAGCATCCTATAAACATACCTAATTTAATATTATTATCATTATTGGTATTAAAATATAGTAAAAGTTTTCTTAATTCATTTATAACTGAACATCTCAAATCATTATTTTCGTCTATAAAAAAACTTTTGTCACCATCTACCGGTCTTATATGTGCAACAAAACTAAATATAGGTGACCAAAAAAATATTCCTCTGCAAATTTGTAAATTATCCAAAAATAAATAGCCTTTATTTGAAATTCTATATTCACCCATTGGAACATAAGTAACGAAATCAATATCCACGTCATTAAAATTATAGTCGTAAGCAGTTAAATGTCTTTTAATTTGAATATATTCGCTTTTCTTTTGCATATTCCTTCTTTCTACTTAATTAGTATACACTAAAAA
>CAYJJQ010000012.1:0-556 GCA_964370545.1 uncultured Muribaculaceae bacterium
AGAGATTGATAGTGGTAATGTGGTAATTGAAGAGCACTTATTTAATGAATACATCTATTATGAACTAAAATAAAAACATATGTATATTATTACATATGTTTTTTTATTCTTTTTGCATTTTTCATTGTATCGGTATTTTGGTGCATACCATACAATATTCTATCACTATCACTAAAATTATCCATGCTATAAGCAATTAAATTTTTTAAATCATACGTATTATCACTTACTGAGCTAATAAAAATTTTAAAAGGAAATACAGTTTCATAATATTCTTCAAATAAAGAAATGCGTTTTCTTCTTAAATTATTTATATAATTCATATAATTTTGTTCTGCTAATAAATTAAGTATTATACTATACTCTTTTAATAATGGTTCACTCTTTAATAAATCATTGATTGATCTTTTTGTTTTTATTTCTGTATAATGTTCTAATAAGGTATGTTCATTATTTTTTCGAAAGTAATCAAGATATAATATCCATGTACCATCATTTTCTAGATTATTATACTCACTTCTTAAATTCGTATTTTGTTTCATTTCTACTATTATAT
>CAYJJQ010000012.1:566-29338 GCA_964370545.1 uncultured Muribaculaceae bacterium
TTATATCTGCTAGATAACAATCTTTAAGAAAGTTACCTTCAAAAGTATCGTGAAGCTTAATAATTCTATGATAAGCATGCTCTATTTCATGTCTAATCGTTGATAAAATACCCATATTTATAATAGATGACTCTGGTAAACTAAAATCTATTGCTAAGTATGCCCTTATTATATTTTTAGGGAATAATTCTATTATTTTTAAGTTATAATCATAAGCTCCTAGTTCATCATTTTTATTAAAATAATCTTTTATTTTAACTTTAGATATTAATGATGACAATGAATACTCATTAGTATATATATCAATTATTTTTTCCATATCACTATTTGATAATATTTTATCATGCTTATAAGCATCATATAAAATTTTAATTATATTTTCCATATATATCCCTAAATTTTTCTTATTTTCTCTAATGAATCTTTAAATAAACGAGTATTCATATCAATAGGAAATCCATACAATACTCGCTGTGTTTCATTTAGATATTTAGGAGCTACTTTAACCATAGCATTTATACTATCTCCCTCTTTTATTGAATTAAATGATTTACCTGGAAATACACCATTATAATAATGTTCAAATAAAGATGTATTAATTGGTGTAGCACCTATTACATATGTTGCAATACACTTTTCTAAACTATTAATACAATAAGAATGTATAGCTTTCAAACTATCATCTAATTTATATAATTCACATAATGCTCCTTTTGTTTTTATATTAGTATAATGCTCAATTAGTATTGTAATATTATTTAATCTGCATCTAGTTAAATAATATTCATAGTCCAGAAATACAAAATTTTCTTCTAAAAGTTTATATTCTATTTTTTTGGCTAGGCTTGTTTTTCTATCAGTAAGAATATCTGTTATATAACAATCACTTAAAAATTCCCCTTCAAATGTTTCATTATTTGTTTTAGTTCTATGAATTACATGTTCTATTTCATGTCTTATAGTATCCATAATTTCTAAATTAACATGCATATAAAAATTTGGATGTGCTATAAAATCAGATAATTTATTTATTATATTATCATAATATATACCTATAGATTTATAGGCATACTTATAAACTCCATATGCAGTATTATTTACAGGACTATCAAGCTTTATACTAGATACTAAATGATTAATATTATAATAATCAATTAAACAGCCTATTATAGCTTCAATTTCATCCTTTTTAAGAATCTTTTTATTATTATGAGCGTTTGCTAATATTTCTATAATTTTATCCATAATATACCCCTTTAATGCGTTATATTATAGCATAATAGATAATTCTAAGCAATAAAAAAACACTTATTAAAAAGTGTTATCTTTTATTCATATAAATAAATATATTCTTAAGATTTGTTTTCTTAGCATCAGTCATCTTTATAAAATTAAGTTGTAATGGATAACCACTATCTAGACTTAATAATATTTGAGCATTAGTAAGACCAAAACCTATAGAACTAGATGATATAGAAGTATATGGAATAATATGAGTTTTCTTTAAAGTAGAAAGTGGATTTTTATCAAATAAAATCATTCTTTTATTTGTAAATATACCATAATCTCTAGCAGTTTTATAAACTATTAATACATTTTCTTTTTCATCTACATAATCAAGAACATATTTTGGTAAATCACTTTCATCAAGTTCTTTTTCAAAATTAAAGTATTTAGTTAACTCTTTATATTTTATATATGCCATATTCTATCACCTCTTATATTTTATCAAACATTTATTATTTAAGCAATATTAAGTATTTTAATACTGTATACTCCATTAGGAGAATCTACTTTAACAGAATCACCTTTTTTATGATCAAGCAAAGCATTACCTAAAGGTGATTCATTTGATATTTTATTATTAAATAAATTAGCTTCTGCTGATGATACTATAGTAAACTCTTCTTTTTCACCATCATCATATTCTACAGTTACTAAAGATCCAAGTGAAATACTTGATTTAGATTTACTAGCTGCTATAGTTGAATGTTCTAATTTATATTCAATTTCATTAATTTTTGCTTCTATTTGTGCTTGCTCATTTCTAGCAGCATCATAATCAGCATTTTCTGAAAGATCACCTAAAGCTCTAGCTTCTTTAAGCGCATTTATTATTTCTGGTCTTCTAACATTTTTAAGTTCATTAAGTTCTGTTTCAAGTTCAAGAAAACCAGCTGATGTTAATACATATGTTTTTTCATTAGTCATTTTATTTCTCCTTATGTATCTCGTAATTATAGTAATAATCACGAGAATAATAATACTATAAATAATCGTTTTTGTCAATTACTTTAAGTCTCATTATACTATCTTTTTCTAACTCTTTATTTATTGTAAATTTAACAATCATTCTTGGATGGTTAGCAACAGTAATAATTTCATTTTTTTCATTATATATTGTATTAATTGTATAGGAAAAAGTTTCCATATTTGGACCGAAAAATTCAACTTCAGTTCCTGGTTTAAAATAATTTCTTTGCTCTAAAGTAACTTCTTTAGTATCTTTATTATAATCTAATACTATACCTAAAAAATCTTTATTAGTTACTTCATTTCTACCAGAAAAATATTGATCTTCATGGTTAGGAAATGATTTAAAAAATTGAGGTTTAGTCTCTCTATTAGCGCATCTATTTAGTACATTTAAATAATAATTTTCTAAACCTTTAGTTAGTTTATTATTTATTATTAAATCAAAAACTTGTCTATAAACACTTATAATAGTAGCAACATAGTAAATAGATCTCATTCTTCCTTCTACTTTATATGATATAACTCCTAAGTCCATCATTTCTTTAATATGATTTATCATATTAAGATCTTTAGGCATCATTGTAAATTCAGGTCCTTCTGTATCAAAATTCCATCTACAAACTTGGGCACATCCACCTCTATTGGCGTCTCTAAGTGTAGTAACATTAGAAAGTATGCATTTACCTGAAAAAGACATACACATAGCTCCATGAATAAATACTTCAGTTTCTATTTTAGTATTATCAATAATTCTTTTTATATCTTCCTTAGAAGCTTCTCTAGCAAGAACAATTCTTTTTACACCTTTATTTTTATAATATAAAGCGCTATATTCATTAAGAGTACTTGCTTGAGTAGATAAAATCATAAATAAATCTAGATCAAGTTTATTTACTAAATCAATAACTACTATATCACTAACTATTATTCCATCTACTTTTATTTTATCTAAGTATATTAAATACTCTTCTAAGCCATTTAAATCTTCATTATGAAAAACTATATTAACAGTAATATATGCCTTTTTATTAAGGTTATGAGCGTATAATACAGCCTCTTTTATTTCCTCTAAAGAAAAATTCTTAGCATTAGCTCTTAAACTAAAGTTTTGTCCTCCTATATATACAGCATCAGCACCATATAAAAAAGCAAATTTTAGTTTCTCTAAATCTCCTGCAGGAGCTAAAAGTTCAAAATCCATTTTACTTTTCCTCCTTTAATTTATAAATAGTTTTTTTATGTAAAAATCCTGTATATGTAGATTTATCTAAAAAACTTAAAGTATCAGTATTAAATAAATTAATTATAACAAATTTAATATTATCTGCATATTTTTCTTCTAAACCATTAAATACTTTATTTTCATATATTACTGTACCATAATTATTTTCTACATTTATAAATTCATAGTCAGTATTTTTAATCTTTAATATATTTTTCTTAGGTACATTAAAATAATTACTATAATTAGTATTTAATAATCTTCTAGAATAAGATAAGTTTAAATGTCCATATCCATAAATACAAAGTTCTTTATTACTATTTTTAAGTATTTCATTAACCTCATTTAAGGTTATATCACTACTTACTACTACACTATCAACAGATTCTAAAAATATATTAATACTTTTATAGTTAGTACTGTAATGATTGTTATATAATATTTTAGTAATATTTATATCTTTTAAAGCTTCAATCAATCCTATATCATCAAATACGATCCCTTTAATATTACTATTTATATTAGATAGTATATTAACTAAGTTATCAATATCTATAGAAGTTAATATTCTATTTACATATACATAAGAATTTTCTTCTTTTATCTCTTCTATATCAAATGCATTTATAAAACCAACAGAAAAAGACTTAAGAGGGTATAAAAAGTTATATACACCATTATTCTTAAGCACATTTATTTCATCTAAATTGTTTATAATTACTAAAAATTTATTTTTCATCTTTTTTTATACTAACAGAAATTCCATCACCAATGTTATAAAATTTAGTTTCGAAATCTTCATTTTCTTTTAAAAATTCAACATAATTTTCTATTTTTTCCACTAAACTTTTTAAATTACCATTATCTAGTTTCTCTGATGCACCTACATATCCATGAAAATTAATATTATCAGTTATTATGGTACCTCCTGGTGCTAAAAAATGCTTGAATTTATCAAAAAATTTAATATATTGTCCTTTAGCTGCATCAATAAATATTAAATCATATTTTATATCATCTGATAAATTAACTTCTAATGCATCTTGATATACAACATTTATTTTATTATCTAACTGACATTTTTTAACATTTTTAAGGCATTCCATATATCTTGTTTCATCACGCTCTATTGTTGTTACAGTAGTGATTGCAGATGATGATGCCATTAGAATTGAAGAATATCCAATTGCACTCCCTATTTCTAATATATTTTTTATTTTATTTGCTTTTATAAACTTCATTATAAAAGTTATTGATTCTTTTTCTATTATAGGAACATTATGCTCGGAGGCATATTTTTCCATTTCTATTATATGTTCTTTCATTATTTCTCCATTCTATAAGCGGCCATTTGCATCAAGCTCAGCAACTTTTACTGAAAAACTAGCACTATCTTCAAAGAAGAATACTTCGCCAGTAATTACATCAGCTACAAAATAAACATAATTTGTTTCTGCTGGATTAAGAGCAGCAGTTATTGATACTAAAGACGGATTACAAATAGGTCCTATTGGTAGTCCTAAAAAATCAAGTCTTCTTGTATTATATGGATTTACATCATCTCTCATAAATGTTGTATAAGGACCACTTAAAGCTGATGAAAAACCATCTATAACCCCTTCATATTTTAATACTCCATAATATGAAGTAACATCCATTCCTAAACTCATTGGTATACTAAGTCTTTTATGAATTACTTGTGCTACTTTTTGTCTATCTGAAGTACTTACTGCTTCTATTTCTGTAATAGATGCAATAGTTATTATTTCATGAAGAGTATATCCACTATCTTCTATGTTTGATTTTAAATCAACTAACTCTATAGCTGTTTGCGCTATCATTTTTTCTAAAATATCTTCAATTGAAGCATCAATATAAAAATCATAAGTTTCTGGAAATAAATACCCTTCTACTGGATAGTATATGTCTGAATCAAGTATCTCGTTAGTTAATATATCATATTTAGCTATCATATCTTTAGCAAAAGATTCACTATCCATCACTTCTAATATTTCATTAATTTCATGTTCTGGAAATACACTATTAATCTTAGCAGCTATATCAGTTACTCTTAAACCTTCTTCAAAAGTAATTCTTTTAGTTTCTTTATAAATACCTGTATCTCCACTTGCAATTTGCATTATTATTTCTTTTGTACTATCTGATAAGTTAAAATTGTATTCACCGGCTTGTAAATTAGTATTACCACTAATATAAATGTATATAAGTGCACTATATTTATTATCTATAATACCTTCATCTTGCAGCTCACTTAATATATCAAGTTTACTAGATCCAGCAGTTATTTGATAAGTTACCATTTGAGATGGTGCTACTTTTTTATAAAATACAGTAAAATACATGAATAATAAAAAAGCTATTAATAATACTAGGATTACCCCTGAAATTATAAGAATAATTTTCTTCTTTTTACTCATCTTTACTCTCTTTCTGATTACTTTCAAATTTTTTTAATACATTTTCAAGCATAACCTTTTCTTCAGAAGTAACTTTAACTATTTTATTACTACCTTGTTTAGATTTACCAAAATATACAGTTTCTTTAGTAACATTATCTGTATAAACTATATAATCATAGTCTTCTTTTTTCATGATAAACAGAACATCGTAAGAATCTTTTTTCTTTGAATTAGATAAAGTTATTTTATTTTCCTTTTTCATTTTCAATCCTCTTCATAAATATTTCTAAAATTAAGCAAGCAGATAAAGTATCTATTACCTTCTTACCATTTTTTTCATTCTTACCGTTTTCATGCAATATATTCATAGCACTAACTGTAGTAAGTCTTTCATCAATATAATGAATATTTATAGTTTCTGTTTTTAAATAGTCTTTAAAACCTTCGCTTCTTTTAGCAGCAAAGCCTTTTGTCCCATCCATATTTATAGGCATACCTATTACTAAATCTGTTATATTATTTAACTTAATAATTTCATCAATTATATTTGCTAAATTTTGGTAATCTTCATAATTATATGAAACTGTTTTATAAGGAGTTGCTAAAAGATTAGTTTTATCACTAATTGCAATACCACATCTTTTAACTCCGATATCTAAACCTAAATAACGCATTATCTACCTAAATAGCCATTAATAATAGCCATTAATAGCTCACTCCTATCTATCTTTTTGATTTTCCCACGAGCTTTTTTATAACTAGTTATATATGAAGCATCACCTGATAATAAATAACCTACTAATTGGTTAGCCGCACTATAATCACATTCTTCTAAAGATTTTACAATATCAGCGAGTTCAAGTAAAATATACTCTTGTCTTAATTCTTTAATATCAAATATACTTGTTTTATCCATTAAACACCTCTGGGTCATATGTATTTTACCATTTTTTGTTTATTTTAGCAAATTTTAGATGCAAAAGACACAACTAAAAATTAGTTGTTTGGTTTTTTGCATCCGCTATATTTACATATTTTTCTTCTACTATTTGTCTTTTCCATGTAGCAGTTATATCACAGCTTGATGAATATGGTGCTGGATTAGGAATTTCTAATTTAACAATCATTGGAATCTTAAATGCTGAACCAAATGCTACGCAAGTTCCTGGTTGAATAGTTTTTTGTTTATCTATAATATCTGAAGATACACCAGGAAGCATTTCTTCAATATATTTCATATCTTTAGGATGTGTCATTTTAAATATCAAAAAATTTGATATTTGTGAAATAACAGTATCAGACATCTCTACTGGTCTTTGAGTAATTATATTAAGAAGTATTCCGTATTTTCTACCCTCTTTAGCAATTCTATCAAATATGTTATATCCAAGCAAGAATGTATCATTATCTTTTTGAACATATCTATGTGCTTCTTCTAAAAATAAGTGAAATGGAACACTGGCTCTTTTAGGATTACTTTTAGAAAATTCAAATAATAATCTTGAATATATTTTAACAATTACTTTAGCCATATGATCATCTATTTCTTCTAAATTAATATTAATTATTTGGGCTTTTTTACCATTATTACTAATTAATTTATCTACAAATACTTTAAGAATATCATTACCTTTAATAAAGTAATTATTCATTTTACTATTTATAATAGCATTTAATCTAACTTTAAGTATGATAGACATATCATACAGAGTTTCATTATGTAAAAAACCTTCACTAATAAGTGTGAATTCTAATGCACTTTGAAATTCCTTTAAATCAAACGTTGCTTCTTTTGGAACTTGAAGAGTTTCTATTTGCTCATCAATTTGCTTTAATATGTAATCAGTAATAAGAACTGATTCACCAAAAAGACCTCTTGAATCTATTTCAAAACATTCTGCAAATGATCTAGTGTAACCTACCCCTGGAATTACGGCATCAAAGTTAAATATTTGGGTATGACATACTTCAATAATTTTAAATATTTCGTTTTTTTGTGTTTGTACTGTTTCATTACTAAATAAAATAGCTATCAATGCTTTAGCAATTAAATGATTTTTATATTTTTCACTTTCTACTGAATTAAGAGAAAATATTTTAGCTAATTTCATTGTATTTTCAATTACTGGTAATTGTGAATGTGTGTCTGTTTGAAGTAATAAAGCAAAATCATCTAGAGTCATTAAATTAAGTGGTATTTCAAGCGGTAAATCAGTCTCTTCTACTCTATTAGCAGTTATAAATTTATAACTATAATTTTCATTATACTCGTTAATCTTAGAAAAAGCAGTTTTATACTCACCAAAAGAATCAAATATAATTATATTTGATGAATATGAATCTAACATAGAATTATTAAATATATTTTGCATAATTCTAGAAACACCATAAGATTTACCAGAACCAGAATTACCAAATATTGCTAAATGATTTGCAAATAAATTATTTAGTTTAGGACATACTTTAAAGTTTTTATATATTGCATGATCTCCTAATATAATTGCATCACTATTAACACTACCTACAAGTTCTAATAGTTCTTCTCCATTAATTATTCTTATAACGCTATTTAAAAGAGGTTTTCTAAGTAAACCATTTACATATTTTGAATTAATATATTCTCCTAATAATCTAACTTTAATAATATCTTTATTAAGTTCTGAAACTTCTCCTAATATCTTTTGATTAGGAGCTTCAAAAACTATGTGTAAATTCATTAAATCTGTTGCACTATCTTCTACTGATTTATTTTCTATATGTGCGATACTTTCGCCAATATATAGTATTTTTCCAAACATAAAACACCTTCTTATTCTATACAAATTATAACATACTATATTCTAAAAAGAAAGCAATAAAAAAAGCAAAAATTAATTTGCTTAGTTTAGGTTATATCGATTACTTTTATAACGTCGATATAACGCAAAAATAGTTAATATAACCATAATTTTACTAGTATTTAAACTAGTCCCCCTTATTACCTAAGTACTAATGCGAATGATATTCTTGTACATAGATAACAATATTATAGCATATGTGTTACAAAAAGTCAAATTATTCAATAATTGTTTACTTTTTAATAAATAAAAGGTATATTAATTATATGGAGGGTTTATGGATAATATTGTATTAGATTTATTAGAAAATCCAAAAAAGAAAAAAGATTTAATTGATTTTATTACAAATGAATTTAATTACTCTATAAATGATGCACAAAATTTAATTAACGATTTAGAATTAGATGGCTTGATATTTTTTGATCCTAGATACAAAAAATACACTTTAATGCCGTCTAATTTTTTTGTAGTAAACATTATAGAAGAAAATGATAAACTATGTTTTATACATAACGGAAATAAGTATTACATAAACTCTACTAACATTAAATTTAATGATACCATCATTGTCAAAATATCAAATGATAGTTTTACATATATTAAACATCTAAAACATAATATAAATTATCTTACTTTTGAAGTTAGTAAATCTAATGATAATTTTGTATTAATACCTTTTAATCACGATATAAAAGTACCTCCCCTTCGAACAAAAGATAAAGCAAAAGTTGCCAATGGTGATTTAATTTTAGTATACCGAGATGGTAAGAATTTAAGTAATTCCAAACTGGATAGAATTATTGGTAATAAACGCTTTATAAATGATCAATTACAAGCTATTATAGCTTCTTATGGACTTATGACAGGTTTTAGTGAGAAGAGTTTTAAAGAGGCTTCTAATGCACCTCAATATGTTGAATCAGATGAAATGTTTTATAGAGAGAATCTAATTGATGATAATACGTTTAGTATTGATCCTGAAAATGCACAAGATTTAGATGATGCTTTTTCAATTGATATGGATGAAGATGGATACTTTATTGTGAAGGTTCATATATCTGACGTTACTCATTATGTGCCTTTAGATAGTTCTATGTTTGAAGATGCACTAAAAAAATCAGCAAGTAAGTATGTTGCCGGTACTGTAGATCCTATGTTTCCAGATGCTTTATCAAGTGGTATATGCTCACTTACTGAAAATAAGAAAAGATTAGTAATTACTGTTGAAATGACTTTTGATGAAAATGGTAATAAAGTAAAATCAGATGCATATTTATCAGTAATTAGATCTAAAAAACAAATGAATTATAAAGATGTAAATAAAATACTAATTAATGACATAGTACCTGTTGGATACTCTCCTTTTATAAAAGACTTATTAATAGCACAAAAATTATCTTTATATATTAGTAAAAGAAGATTAGATAATGGAGCATTAGTATTTAATGAAACTAAATCAGAATTCATTATAGATGATAATGGTAAGTTGCAAGAAATAAAAGCATATAAAAGAGGTCCAGCTGAAACTATTATAGAAAATATTATGATAGAAGCTAATAACTCTATAGCAGAATTACTTGATAATAGTTTATCTATATATAGAAATCATGATTACCCTAATAAACTTGAAATAAAAAAAATAATTAAAAATTTATTTAATCTAGACATTAATTTAAATATAACTAATTATGAAGATACAGCTGATTTATTTAGACTTATATTAAAACATTCTTTATCTGAAGAAGAATATAACTTAGTATGTAGCACAATAATTAAATCACAAAATCCTGCATATTATAGCACTGAAAATAAGCATCACTTTGGTTTAGGATTAGATCACTATACTCATTTTACTTCTCCAATAAGAAGAATTATAGATTTTCTAATACACTATATTTTAAAAGCTATAATAAATAAAAAATATCATTTAATAGATAATGAAGAATTTAAAAGTTTACTTGAATTTGCAGCAAGTCATGCTACAAAAAATGAAAGAATTATTGATAAACTTGAAAATGATATTAATCAAATGATGATGCCTGAATACATGGCTGATAAGATTGGTAAACAGTATACTGTTAAAATTAAAGATATTACTCCAGAGTATATAGTTATATATTCTCCTGAAACATTACTTGGTTACATCCCTATTCCTAAAAAGATGAAATATGATAATTATGACAAAACTTTAAAGTCTTTAAAATCTAATAAAGTGTTTAAAATCCATCATAATTTAATTGTTAGTGTGGCAAGGGTAGATTTAGAAAAAAAAGTTGTGTACTATAATTTTGAAAAAAACTTAACAATAGCTGAAAAAAATATTCACAAAGAAGAATTAAAAAGAACTAGAAAGCAAAACAAAAAAGCCAAATAGGCTTTTTTTATTTAAGTTTTTCTTCTAAAATCTTTCGGGTTAAAACTGGATTAGCTTTTCCTTTTGTTTCCTTCATTACAGATCCAATAAAGAATTGAAATAAATTAGTTCTACCGTTTTTATATTCTCCTACTTGAGTTTTATTATCATCTAGTATTTTAGAAATGATTGCACTTAATACTTCTTCATCAGATTCTTGTGCATCTTCTTTATTTATAAATTCAATAGGAGATTTCTTCTCTTCTAATGCTTTTATAAATACTTCTTTAGCTTGTTTAGAAGATAATATATTATTATTTATATTATCAATAATTATTTTAATATCACTAGGTTTTAAATAAAAATCATTTACAGTAATATTTTCTTTATTTAAATACCCTATTATATTAGTAAGTACCCAATTAGATGCAATTATAGGATCTATTTCTAACTTTAATAAACTTTCATAATAATCTGAAATTTCTTTATCTTTAACTAAATTAGTAGCATCAATTAAACTTAAATTATAATTATTTAAATAGTTGTTTAATCTTTCATTTGGAAGCACTGGAATACCTTCTTTTATTTCTTCTAATAGTTTATCCGTTATTTCGTATGGAGGTATATTAGGTTCCACAAAATATTTATAATCAAGTGCATTTTGTTTATCTCTCATAAAAACAGTTGCTTTTAATGCTTCATCCCATCTTCTAGTTTCTTGCATTATTTCTGCTTTTTTATTTTGTTCTAATAATTTAATTTGTCTAGCACTTTCATATTCAATTACATCCCTTACAGCACTAATAGAGTTTACATTTTTAACCTCTACTCTAACTCCATAGTTATTTGGATTTTTATCATCTAAACTTGCATCCATAACTGAAATATTAACGTCGCATCTAAAATGTCCTTTTTTAATATCTGCTTCACTAATTTCTGCATATCTATATATTTGTCTAATCATTTCTAAGAAAGCAACAGCTTCATCGGCAGTATTAAAATCAGGTTCTGTAACTAATTCTAAAAGAGGTACACCTGCTCTATTATAATCAATCATAGAATGATTATCAAAATGATCTAAAGATGCAGTATCTTCTTCTAAATGAATATTATTTATTCTAACTTTTTTTTCAATACCAGAAACAAAGTAATTTATTTCTCCATAACTTCCTACTGGATATGGTTTTGTTTCTTGAGTAATTTGATATCCTTTTGGTAAATCAGGATAATAATAATTTTTTCTTTCAAATATTGCATATTTAGGAACTTCACAGTTTAATATTATTGATGCAGTCAATGCTTTTTTAAGAGCATTAATATTAAGCGTTGGAAGCACTCCTGGATAAGCAAGTTCTACTTCGCTTATATTTAGATTAGGCATTTCAGAAAAACGATTTAAAGCCGGCGAAAACACTTTAGTATTAGTATAAGTAATTTCACAATGCATTTCTAACCCTATTAATACTTTGTATTTATTCATGATTAGCTCCTTTATATTCTAATAATTCTTCAATTTTATTAGCTATATTAAGTAATTTTTCATCTTCATATCTATTTGATGTAATATTAATACCAACCGGTAAATCATTTACATTAAAAGCTGGTATAGTAATAGAAGGAAAACCTCCAAAATTACCAATCTGCATATGATTATCTAGAGCAAGCACTTCTTTACTACACTTTTTATTTAAATCAGAAAGTAATTTTGCCTCACTGCTTGCAGCAGGGAGAATTATTCCATCATATTTTTCCATTAATTCAGAATAAATATTTACTATTAATCTTCTTAATCTTTGCGCATTATGAAAATATTTTTCCTTATTTTCTTTTTCTAAAACAAATGAGCCAATTACAAATCTTCTCTTAATTAAAGGAGAAAAACCTTCAGTACGATATTTTTTCATCATATCCACATAGTTATCAGCTTTTGCTCTAGGACCAAAAGTAATTCCTGTTAAATTGGACATATTACTTGTCGCTTCTGCAGAACTTATAACTGTATATGCACTATTTACTGCATATAAAATATTTTTATCAATATTAACTTTTTCAATAACTATTCCGTTATTTTGAAGTTTATTTAAAACATCATGAAAATTATTTAATACTTTTATTACAGATTCATCAGGATTGTCATAATTATCCAGATTGGTTAATTCTTCTATATAACATATTTTTTTTTCTTTTATATCTGCACCTATATTTTTTGTTAAATTCATTTTTGAAGAATCCCAAGTAGTTAAGTCTTTAGAATCAATACCTTTAATGTTATTTACAACAGTAGCTGCATCTAGTGTAGTATTTGCAAAAACACCAATGGTATCTAAACTACTTGCAAAAGCAAATAAACCATATCTAGAAATCATGCCGTAGGTAGGTTTATAACCTACAATACCAGTATAAGATGCTGGTTTTCTAACAGAGTCACCAGTATCAGACCCTAATGCAAATGGATAAACGCCTGCACTTACACAGACTGCCGAACCAGTAGATGATCCCCCGGCACTTCTTAATGTATCTAAATTATTTTTGATAATACCAGTATGAGCTGTTTCACCAGTTCCTCCCATACCAAATTCATCTAAAGCAGTCTTTGCTCCGATAACAGCTCCTGCCTCTTTTAATTTTGTAATTACTGTAGCATCAAAAAATGGCACATAATTTTTTAGGGTATTTGATGAACCAGTACTTAAAATCCCTGCTGTACTCAAATTATCTTTAACTCCATAAGGAATTCCATATAACTCACCACTTACTTTATTAATAATTTCAGGCTCTTCAACAATTGTAACAAATGAATTACATTTAATTTGTAACTCTTTTGCCTTTATTTTTGATTCATTTACAACGTTTTCAACACCACTATTTTTTATTTTTAATTTGATTTCATCAATAGTACTATTCTTCATTATTTTTTGCCACCACCTTTGGTATCATGATTTCATTACCTTCATAATCATCACAATTTTTAAGAACATCGGAAAAAGGAATAACTTTTTCAACGTTATCCTCTCTTAGTTCATATTTAAAATTATCTAGTGCATGAGTCATAGGTGATAAATCACTTAAATTAGGTATTTCATTTATTAAGTCAATATTTTTATCAATATCTTGAAATTCATTTAATATTAACTCTGTTTCCTCATTACTCAATCCAATTAATAATTTATCAGCATAAGCATTTACTACTTCACTCGTAAATTTCATTTTTACTCCTTTTTAGTTTTCACAATTTCCTGGGGTTCTATGATAAGCAATTACATCTCTTATATTATCTATTCCTGTAATAAACATTACTAATCTTTCAAATCCAAGACCAAATCCTGAATGAACTGCTGTACCAAATTTTCTTAAATTTAAATACCAATCTAAATCTTCTTTAGATATATTCATTTCATCCATTCTTTTAGCTAACTTATCATAATCTTCTTCTCTTTGAGATCCTCCAATAAGTTCTCCGCATCCTGGAACAATTAAATCAACACCTCTAACAGTTTTTCCATCATCATTTTGTTTCATATAAAATGATTTAATATCTTTAGGCCAGTTAGTTATAAAAACAGGTACTCCTAGTTTATTTACTAAGTATTTTTCATGTTCTTTAGCAATATCTTCACCCTGTTTAGGTTCAAATTCAAATTTTTCATTTGCTTCTTTTAGCATATTAATTACTTCTTCATGAGTTATTCTTGCAAAATCAGCAGTTAAAATTGCTTCTAATCTTCTAACAAGTCCATTTTCTACAAATTTATCTAAAAAATTTAGTTCATCTGAAGCTTTTTCAAATACATACTTAATAATAAATTTAAGCATATCTTCTTCCATATCCATCATACCTTGATCATCACAAAATGCAAGTTCCGGTTCTATCATCCAAAACTCAGATGCATGGTTTTTAGTATTAGAGTTTTCAGCTCTGAATGTCGGACCAAAAGTATACACTTTAGAATATGCCATAGCAAATGGTTCAACTGCTAATTGTCCCGATACTGTTAATCCTACTTTTTTTCCAAAAAAATCATCTTCTGCTGAATACTTACCACTTTTGGCAATTTCTTCTGGATCTTTAGTAGTTATATTAAACATTTCACCAGCACCTTCACAATCAAGTGATGTAATAATTGGTGTATGAATATATACATAACCATTTGATTGAAAATATTCATGTATTGACATTGCTAGTACACTTCTTATTTTAAATACAGCATTAAATAAATTAGTTCTTGGTCTTAAATATGAATTTTCTCTTAAAAATTCTCTTGTATGTCTTTTTGGTTGAATCGGATAATCTTCAGGACAAGTTCCTAAAATAACTATTTTAGTTGCTTTTATTTCAAATTCTTGGTTTCCTTCTGACTTACTTATTATTCCTGTTATTTCTATTGAAGATCCTACTAATAATTTTTGAATTTCTTCAAATTCTTTTAATTCTTTATCATAAACAACTTGAACAGTTTTAAACGCTGTCCCATCTGTAAAATCAATAAAACCAAAATCTTTTTGTTTACGATGATTTCTTATCCAACCACTTACAGTAATTTCTTGATCAAATAATTTATTTAAATCTTCATATATTTTTTTTATTTCCATGTTATTCTCCTTATAAATTTTGCATTAAGTAGTCTACTATTTCATTTTCATCTACTTTAACTTCTTCTTTTAGTACATTATCCTTAATTGTAACTAATCCTTTTTGTAAATCTTCATTATTTAATATTAATAAAAATTTACTTTCAATATTATCAGCTTGTTTAAATTGAGATTTTAAACTTAAATCATTTATACATAATGTTGTTTTTATACCATTTAATCTTAACTCTTGACTTATTTTTAAAGCATGATATTTTTCTTCTTCACTTACCGCCATAATAAACACTTCATTATCTTCAAGTTTAACATTAGGATTATCTTTTAATAGAGCAAGAATTATTCTATCTACACCTAAAGCAAATCCTATAGCAGGTAAATTTGGTCCATTTAAGTTTTCGACCAATGTATCATATCTACCACCAGCTCCAAGAGTAATTCCTTCTTCATTTATATATTCAAATACTATATCAGTATAATAATCTAAACCTCTAACTATTTTTTCATCTACTTCATAATTTATATCTAGTATAGTTAATAGTTCTTTAACTTTATTAAATTTATCTTTACTTGCCTCACTTAAGAAATCACTGATTTTAGGTACATTAGCAAATGCAGCTGTTGTAGCATCTACTTTACAATCTAACATTCTAAGAGGATTAGTATTATATCTTTTTTTACAATCTTCACATAATGAATCAAGATGAGGCAGCATATACTCTTTTAAAGCAGCAATATATTTAGTTTTACTATCAGTATCTCCTAAAGTATTTATTTTAACTGTAACATCATCTAAACCAAATTCTAAAAATAAGTTATATCCTAAACTAATTATTTCAGCATCAGAAAGTGGACTAGATGAATTAAATCCTTCTACACCAAACTGAGTAAATTCTCTATTTCTACCATATTGGGGTCTTTCATAACGATACATTGTACCCATGTAATAGTATTTAAAGAACATACTTTTATTACCATATAATTTATTTTCAATTAAAGCTCTGACAGTACTTGCTGTTCCTTCAGGTCTTAAAGACATCTTTCTGTCTCCACGATCTATAAAATCATATGTTTCTTTAGTAACTATATCTGAATCATCTCCTACAGTTCTATGAAATAATTCACTAGATTCAAATATTGGAGTTCTTAAATATTTTACATTATATAATTTCATATAATTTGTAAATATATCAGTAATATTTTCTAATACTACTGCCTCTTCATTTAGTATATCGTAAGTTCCTTTTGGTTTTGTTATCATAATTTATCCTTCCTTAATAAAAAAGACCTAGATATATAAGGGCGAGATATACCCGCGGTGCCACCTTATTTCTAAGCTTAATTATTTATCGCATTTCTGCGTTTTTCTTTTAACTAAAAATGTTTTTCAATTATATTAATGATAGGCATTTTCACCAACTAACCTTCTCTTTTAAACATTATTTATAACTTACTCTTTTTTAAAGAAAAAACTTCTATTTATATATTATAATAAATCCTCCTTTTAGTCAATAGATAAGAGAGATTGAAGAATTAATATATACATAAAAAAAATTAACTAATAATAGTTAATTTTCAAAATCTTCTTGTAGATCCTCCGCCACCTGAAGATCCTCCGCCACCTCTTCTGCCACTTGCACTTCTAGAACTACCACTTGAAGTATATCTAGTCGAAGTCGTTTTTGTATCATCAGTTGAAGAAGGTAATCTATTAGATGGAAACTGAAAAATAAATGCTATATAAAAAGTAAATAAATTTATAAATAGTGAAATAGCTGTTGCATAATAGCAAGCTAATACTAATCCAATTAAAGCAAACATGATTATGTATATAGTAATTTTACCTTTATTAGCTTTTACATTCACATAATCCGAATTGACAGGTTCTTTTGCCAACATTTTTTCAAGATATGGATTCATTGTTTTAAAATAGTTTTTATAATATGCTCTTTGTTTTTTGCTTTGTTCCTTACCAGTTTTAATTCCTAAAACTAGCGAAACTATAAAAGTACCAAACAATGCTATATAAAATGAATCTTCTACTTCTTCTATTTCATTTTCTGCTGGAACAAACTCACTTGGTTCATCATATATTATATCTAAATTATTCAAGGTAACTATTTCATCAAAGAATGCATTATATCCATTTATTATACCATCATCCCATAAATCTTCACGAAAATATGGAATCATATAATTGTCCTGAAATCTACCTGTTTTTCCATCAGGTAATATACCTTCAAGGCCGTACCCTACTTCAACTCTAAAGGTACGTTCTTCTAATGCTAGCAGTAATAATAAACCATTATTTTGGTCACTATCACCTATTTCAAAACTTCTATAAAGTTCATTTGCATAAGTTTCAATAGTTTTTCCTTCTAAAGAATCAACTGTAACAACTACTATTTGTGTGCCATCTAAACTCTCTAATTCAAGGCTTTTTTCAATAATATATTCCTTAGTACCTTCTGATAAAATATTTGCATAGTCGTTAACAAAAAAATCTTCTGTTGGTTTTACTATTGCAGTAACATTAAAAGGTACAAATATTATATTAATAGCTATTAATATAGTTAATAGTAGTTTATTCGAAATCAATATCTGGAACATTTGTAGATCCTTCTTCTACTTCGAAATATTCTTTTTCATCAAATCCAAACATTCCTGCAAGCATATTAGTTGGAAAAGATTTAACTTTAGTATTATATACTTTTACTGCATCATTATAATCTTTTCTAGATACAGCAATTCTATTTTCCGAGCCTGCTAATTCATCTTGTAATTGAATAAAATTTTCATTAGCTTTAAGTTCTGGATAAGCTTCTGAAATAGCAAGCAATCTTCCTACTGCATTGTTCAAGTTTGTTTCAGCATCAGCTAATTCTCCTGCATTACCAGCATTCAATAAATCTTCTCTAGCAGTTGCAATTTCTAAAAAAATATCTTCTTCATGATCAGCATACGCTTTTACTGTTTCTACCAAATTAGGTATTAAATCTGCTCTTCTTTGCAAATCTGTTGATATAGAACTGTACTTATCATTTACTTCCTCTTCTGCTTTAACTAACCCATTGTAAGTATTAATTAATATCAAAATAATAATTAATACTACACCCCCTATAATTAGTAATGGTTTTATAAATTTATTTTCCATATTTCCTCCTTATTAAAATTATAGCATATATAATTATTTTTTTATAAAAAAAAGATTAATTTATTTATTAATCTCTTATTTTAATTCCTAGTTCTTTTAATTGCTTTTCATCTACTATATTAGGACACTCACTCATCAAATCTGCACTTGACGCAGTTTTAGGAAATGCTATTACATCTCTAATATTTTCTGTTTTAGTTAAGATCATAACTAATCTATCAAGTCCAAAAGCTATTCCACCGTGTGGAGGAGTTCCATACTTAAGAGCATCCACAAAGAATCCAAACTTATTATTAATATCTTCTTCTGTTAAACTAAGTGCTTCAAACATTTGCTTTTGAATTTCATTATTATGAATTCTTATAGAACCACTTCCTAATTCATATCCGTTTATTACTAAATCATAGGCTTTAGAATAACAGTTTTTCTTGTCATTAAGTAATTTATCAATATCACTATCTTTAGGAGCTGTAAATGGATGATGTGAAGCAATATATCTATCTTCTTCTTCATTGTAATCAAATGACGGAAAATCAGTTACCCATAAAGCTTTATAATCATTTTCACTAATTAAATTCAAATCTTTTCCAAGATGTAATCTTAATTGTCCTAAACTTGTTTTAACTGTAGTATATTCATCTGCAACTATAAAAATAATATCATTTTTTTCTAAACCTAATTCAGAAATTATATCTTTTTTATTTTTTTCAGTTAAGAATTTAGCGATTGAACCAGTTAATTCTTCTTCTAATTTAAGATAAGCTAAACCTCCAGCTCTATAAGTTTTTACTAAATCAGTCATTTTATCAATTTCTTTTCTAGTGTAGTTATATGCTGCATTTTTGGCTACTAATAAATTAACTGTTTTACCTTTCATAAATTCTATATCAAAACTATTAAATAACTTTGTTGCTTCTATTATAGGCATTTCAAATCTTAAATCAGGTTTATCTGAACCATATATTTTAATAGCATCATCATATTTCATTTTAAGAAATGGAGGTTTTAAATCAATTCCTTTAGTTTTCATAAATACATAAGATATTAAATTCTCTCCCAGTTTATGTATATCTTTTTCATCTATAAAGCTCATTTCAATATCTATTTGTGTAAATTCAGGTTGTCTATCAGCTCTTAAATCTTCATCTCTAAAACATTTAGCTATTTGAAAATACTTTTCCATTCCACCAATCATTAATAATTGTTTAAACATTTGGGGAGATTGTGGTAATGCAAAGAATTTACCTTGAAATATTCTTGAAGGCACTAAATAATCTCTAGCTCCTTCAGGCGTACTTTTACAAAGTATAGGAGTTTCTACTTCTATAAAGTCTTCACTATCCAAGAAATTTCTGACTGCAAGAGCTACTTTATGTCTATCAACTATTCTAGAACCAATATCATTTCTTCTTATATCTAAATAACGATATTTAAGTCTAGTATCTTCAAGAGCAGTTGTATTGTCACTAACTTCAAAAGGTAGTTCTGCTGCACTATTTAAAATTTCAAGTGACGCTACATCTATTTCAATTTCTCCTGTAGCTATATTTACATTAGCATTCTCTCTTTTAACAACTTCACCTATAGCTTTAATTACATATTCACTTTTTAAAGTTTCTGCTATATTATAAAATTCATTTTCAGGTTTAATAGTAAGCTGAATAATACCAGATCTATCTCTTAGATCAATAAATATTAAACCACCTAAATTTCTTTTCTTAGCTACCCAACCATGAACCTCAATAGTTTTTCCTAAGGATTCAATAGTTATTGTTTCATTCATTATTTTTTTCATTATTTCCTTCTTTCTAAAAAAATAAAAATTCTATGAAATATAAGGACGAAAACTTCCGTGGTACCACCTTATTTCATAGAATCTATGCACTTTTTCTTTAACGCAGAATATACGCTTATTCTTAATATTTACTGTCTTCATTAAATTTTCATATTAGCTTTCATCAACCGCTAACTTTCTGAAACGAAATATTTAATTACTCCTGCAAACAAATAATATATGTTTATATTACTTTATTTTAATTTATTTGTCAATATTTAGAAAACCTCTATTTTTCTAAAATAATAGTTACTGGTCCATCATTTTCTATATTAATTAACATATCAGCACCAAAAATGCCTGTTTCAACTTTAATATGTTCAGATAGTTTTTCATTAAATAAGTCATACATTTTTGTTGCATCATCACTTTTCATAGCATTTATGTATGAAGGTCTGTTACCTTTTTTACTATCCGCATATAAAGTAAATTGACTAATAGATAATATACTACCCTTTACATCTAAAATAGATTTGTTCATTATTCCATCTTCATCATCAAATATTCTTAAATTAAGTAATTTAGAAATCATAGAATCTATATGTTCAACTGTATCTGAGTGAGTAAATCCTACGAGTATAGTTAGTCCAAAATCAATTTTACCTACTATTTTATCTTCAACTATAACACTACTTTTCTTACTTCTTTGTACTACAATTTTCATAAATCACCAATTTTCTTTCCTACACTTTTAACATTCTTAATATTTTCAAGAGCAGTAATAAACTCTTCAAGTTCATCTTTATTTTTTATTTTCAAATTAAGCTCTATTGTATTATATTGATCATTTTGAAGTGTATTAAATGATACTATATAAATATTTTTTTTAGTTGCTATTTCTACTAATTTTTGTAATATCATTACATCATTACGAGTAAGTACAAATAATTTTGTAATAAACTCTGTATCACTATCCATATTCCATTTTACATTTTCAATTTTAGGTATATTATCAGATATATTTGCACAATTAGTTTTATGAATAGTTATTCCTTGACCTTTTGTAATACATCCTATAATATCATCACCTTTAACAGGTAAACAACATTTAGCCAAATTAACTAATATATTTCTTTCACCATCAATAATAATATCATTTTGATTATTAGATTTAGCAAATTTATTTCTAACTGTTTTATTAATTAATACATCTTGCACTAAATCTTTGTCTATTGAAGCAAGATTTATTATATATCCCATTGTATAACGTAAAGAACCTATAGCAAAATATAAATCTTCTAAATTATCTAGTTTTAAATCACTTAATATTTTATTTAAAGTTACTTCATTAGTTATTGTATCAACTGGTATTTTTTTCTTTCTTAATTCACGTTCTAATATAGCTTTACCTTTGCTAATATACTCAACTTTTAAGCCTTTATTAAAATATGCTTTTATTTTATTTTTTGCTTGCTGAGTCTTTACAATTTTAAGCCAATCCTTCTTAGGTTTAGCTGTTACACTAGTCTTTATTTTTACTATATCACCATCTTCAAGTTCATAAGAAAATGGTACTATATTATCATTTACTAAAGCTCCAATTGTTGTGTCTCCTACACTAGAATGTATACGATATGCAAAATCTATAGGAGTTGCCCCTTTTGGAAGCTCTACCACGTCACCTTTAGGTGTATAAACAAAGATACTTTCATTTAAAAAGTCACTTTCAATATTTTTTTCAAAATCTAAATCACTTTCATTATTATTGGTTTCTATAATATTTCTAAACATTTCAAGTTTTTGTTCCATCATATTGTGAACTTTAGTAGAACCTTTTTCTTTATAAGTCCAGTGAGAAGCAATACCCTTTTCAGCTATTTCATCCATTTCATAAGTTCTTATTTGAATTTCAAATATTTTACCATTCTCTCCGAATATTGTTGTATGTAAAGATTGATATAAATTTGATTTTGGTGAAGCAATATAGTCTTTAAATCTATTTGCAATTGGTCTATATTTAGAGTGAATTAAACCTACTACTGTATAACACTCAGGTTCTTTTTCTACAAATATTCTTAAAGCTAATATATCGTATATATCACTCCATTTTTTACCTGCTGATAATTTAGAATATATACTATGTACACTTTTAACTCTTCCTTTAATTTCATATTTTATATCATTGGCATCAAGTATTTCACTAATACTTTCTTTCATGGAATTTAAATCACTATTTAGTTCAACTGCTGATGCATTTAATTTTTCTAAAATATCATTATATACATCAGGCTTTAAATATTGCAAAGATAAATTCTCTAGTTCGCTTTTTATAGAGTTCATCCCTAAACGATGAGCTATAGGTACTAATATTTGCATTGTTTCTTTAGCTTTAAATTTTTGTTTTGAAGGATTAACTGCATAATTAGTACGCATATTATGAAGTCTATCTGCTAATTTAATGTATAAAACCCTTACATCTTCTGCCATACCTACGAGTATTTTTCTTAAATACTTAGCACTTGACTCTGTATCGTCTGTAAGTTCTAGTTTATTTAGTTTTGATACTCCATCTACTATAATAGCTATTTCTTCACCAAACTGCTCTTTTAAAATTTCAAAATTCGCATTACCATTATTTATAGTTTCATGTAGTATTGCACCTATTATTGTGGTCGTATCCACATTAAGTAAAGATACTATATTTGCAACTTCTAAAGGATGCGATATAAAAGCATCGCCTGTAAGTCTTTTCATATTTTCATGTTCATTAAATGCAAATTCATATGCTTTATATATCATTTCCTTTTCTGAAGTATCATTTATTTTATCAAGAATATCTTCTATTTTAATCATTTGTATCACCTATTTTCTGTTTTCTATATTCTTCAAAAGTATTTAAATCAAAATTAAATATATGATCTACCATATCATATAAAGTTAAATTATTATAGTCAATCCATTTAACATCTCTTAGATAATTCCATATTTCCAGTTCAGAAGTATCAATATCTTGATTCCTAAGATCATTTTTTCTAGTAACTAAAGCTGGTAATAACCTTTTATAAAGATCTGTAATAGATTTAAATTTAATATCTTCCATAATCTCTCACCTAACATAAATATTATATAACATTTTGCATATTATTTAAAGAAGAAAAATGAAGCGAAATAATATATTTTTAAAATCTACTTTAATATTACTTGTGGGCGGTTTTATTACTAGACTTATAGGTTTTATAATTAAAATATTTTATACTAGAGCAGTTGGCACTGATGGTATAGCTTTATTTGCTATTGTAATGCCTACCTATTCTATGCTAATAACTTTTGCAACACTTGCGCTGCCACTAACAATTTCAAAGTTAGTAGCAGAAGGTAAAAGAAGAAGTATAAGTATTATTAGTAATGCTGGTGTAATAATGCTTATAGTAAATATAATTATAATTACATTTACTATAATTACTAGTGATTTTATAAGTACAAAACTTCTTAATGAACCAAATGCTAAATATATATTAATTGCTATGAGTTTAACTTTACCATTTGTATCAGTATCTTCAATTATTAAAGGCTATTTTTTAGGTAAACAAAATACTCTACCTTATATGGTATCTAATATATTAGAGCAAGTTCTTAGATTTATTATTATTTTAGCTATAATTCCCATTTTATTAAAAATAAGTATAATTCATGCAGTTGCAGGATTAATATTAATTGCTATAATATCCGAATCATTTAGTGTATTAGTATTTTGGTTTTTTCTCCCTAAAAATATTAATATACAAAAAGAAGACTTAAAATATAACAGTCATATAAAAAAGGACATACTAGCAGTAGCTATGCCTACTGTATCTAGCAGAATCATAGGAAACATAGGATATTTTTTTGAACCCATTATACTTACAAATTTTCTTATTTTTAGCGGATATAACGCTGCAGATATTATTAGAGATTATGGAGCATATAATGCTTATGCTATATCCTTACTTACTATGCCAGCATTTTTTATTCAAGCTCTTTCACAAACGATAATCCCTGAAATAAGCAAATTTAAAGAGCAAAATAATTATAAAATGATTAAAAAAAGAGTTAAACAAATAAGTGTTTTTACATTTATTATAGGATTATTTTCATCTCTTTTTATATTAGTATTTAGGGATTATATATTAGATATTTTATATAATACTACTCTTGGTAGTGATTATATAAAAGTATTAGCTCCTTTTTTTGTAATATTTTATTTAGAGGGTATATTTTATTCAGTGTTACAAGCAATAGGAAAAGCTAAAATAGCTTTTAAAATATCATTTATTGGAGTTATAATAAAACTAATAACACTTGCTATATTATCACTTATGCATATAGGTATATATGCACTCATAATAGCAGAAATAATAAATATAATACTAATTATTATACTAAACATCATAGCATTAAAAAAGGAAAGAGTTATTTAACTTTCCTTTTCATTTACTATTTTTTTTAATTCAAATAATTTATTCATTGCTTCAAGTGGTGTAATATTTAAAATATCTAACTCTTTTAATTCTTTTTCTAATGTATCATCTTTCTTTTCATTTTCAAAACCTAAAGATAACTGATATACATCATTTATTTTAGAATTTGATTTAGAATTATTTTCATATTCATTTAGTATTTCAGATGCTCTAGCAAGCAGATCATTAGGTAATTTTGCTAAACTGGCTACATGCACTCCATAACTTCTATCAACTGGACCACTTTTTACTTTATGTAAAAAAGTTATAGCATTATTTTCTTCTACTGCACTAACATGCATATTTTTTATATTAGGAATTTTCTTATCAATTGATGTTAATTCATGATAATGAGTTGAAAATAAAGTAAAACATTTTATTTTAGTACTAACATATTCTAATATTGCCTTAGCAATAGCCATACCATCATAAGTAGCAGTTCCTCTTCCTAGTTCATCAAATAATATTAAACTATTTTCCGTTGCATTTACGATAGCATTTCTCGCTTCTTTCATTTCAACCATGAAAGTAGATTCTCCTGCGACTAAATCATCTGATGCACCTATTCTCGTAAATATTTTATCTATTATAGGTATATCAGCACTTTTAGCAGGTACAAAAGATCCCATTTGAGCCATAATTATTGTTATAGCTATTTGTCTCATATATGTAGATTTACCACTCATATTCGGACCTGTTAAAAGAATAGTTGTATTATTTGTATCAAAGAAACAATCATTTGGCACAAATTCTTTACCTTGAGCATGCTCTACAACTGGATGCTTACCAGCTATTATATTTAATCTTTTATCATTATTTATTGTAGGTCTAACAAGGTTATAATCATCTGCACACTGTGCAAGTGCTGCTATTACATCTATCTCACTAATTATATTAGCAGTTTGTTTTAAAGTAAGTATTTCTTTTTTTACACTCTCTTTAAGTTCTAAAAATAAATTATATTCTATATCATTTATTTTTTCTTCTGCTCCTAATATAAGTGCTTCTTTTTCTTTTAGAAGAGGAGAGATATATCTTTCAGCACCAGCTAGTGTTTGTCTTCTTTCAAAACCAAATTCTGGTTTTATATCTTTAACACTTCCTTTAGAAACTTCTATATAGTATCCAAATACTTTATTAAATCCAACTTTTAAGTTCTTAATACCAGTTTCTTCTTTAATTTGTTTTTCAAAATTGGCAACAAAGTTTTTTCCACCACTTCTTATTTCTTTAAGTTCATCTAACTCTTTATTATAGCCATCTTTTATTAATCCCCCTTCTTTTAAAGTTATGGGAGCATCCAAAGATATAGCTGAATTTAATAATTCAAATAAGGAAGTATGAGTATTTATATCGTACTCAAAATTTAATTTTTTTATTATATTTTTTATTTCAGGTAATACTTCTAAACTATTTTTAATTTGTAATAAATCTCTAGCATTAATAGATCCATTTACTACCTTACCTATTAGTCTTTCAATATCATATATTTCATATAAATTATTTCTTAATTCTTCTTTTAAAATAAATTCATTATTTAGTTTTTCTATCTTATCATATCTATCATTTATTTTGCTTATATCTTTTAAAGGGTTAAGCAAATATTGTTTTAATAATCTTGAACCAATTGCTGTCTTAGTTTTATCTAATAACCATAATAAACTAAACGTTCTTTCTTTATATCTTATTGTTTCAACAAGTTCTAAGTTTTTAACAGAATATATATCTAATTGCATATAATCTAATTTATTAACTATATTAATTTCATTTATATGATTTAAATCTTTTAACAAATTATTTTCTAAGTAGTAAAATAAATGTTTAATACCCATTATAACTCTAGAATCATATTTAGTAGCAAATTCTCTTGCTTCTTCTTCAAGTTTATCAGAGTATGTAATATCTATAAAATAACTGTTTTTAAGTTTATCAATTAAAGTTATATTTTCATTATTAATCATTATTAATTCTTTAATTGACAAACTTAATATTTCATTAATAATAGCTTCATCTTCTAATTTAACAGATACACTATTAAGTTTTCCAGTAGATATATCAAGATATGTAAGTATATATATATCTTTAAAAGTTATAAGCGATCCAATAAAAGATTCACTATGTTGATCAAGTAGTTCAAAATCAGCTATAGTTGCTTTAGAAACTACGGATACTACATCTCTTTTAACCATACCTTTAACATTTTTAGCATCTTCTAATTGTTCTGCTAAAGCTACTTTATATCCTTTATTTACTAGTTTTTCTAAATATGATTTAACAGAATGATGAGGAACTCCACACATTGGAACTCTTTCTTTTAATCCTGCAACTTTACCTGTTAAAGTAAGTTCCAATTCTCTTGATGCAATTAATGCATCTTCAAAAAATAACTCATAAAAATCACCTAAACGGAAAAATAGTAGTTTATCTTCATATCTACTTTTAATAGATGCATACTGTTGCATCATTGGGCTTAGTTCATTCTTATTTACTTCACATAACTTCATATTTAATTCACATTATTTATTATATCACTCTTTATATTTATTTCAAATAAAAAAATAGCCATAAGGCTATTTACTTTCTAAAATTGCTACTGCTTCACTAAAGTTAGTAACTCCGTGTAATTCAATATCTAAATCGTATTGCATTATTACTAATGCAGCTTCTAAATAATTTTCAATAGGACAAAAGAATATATCCGCATCTTTTGATCCTAAAATTTTATATTTAACACCATCTATTTTTCCAACATTACCTTCTTCATCAATAGTACCTGTACCCACTATTTTAAGGTCATTTGATAAATCTTCTTCTACTAAATTATCATATATAGCAAGCGTTAACATTAAGCCTCCTGAAGGTCCAGATTCACTAGCTTTAGAATCAATAGTAATTTCAGGGTTATTAGTATATTCATAGGTAGTAACAAATGCTATTCCTATTTTAGGTTCATTATCTATTAACGATAATGTAGCAGTTGTCATTACCTGTTTATCATCTCTTGATACTAATATATTTATAGTATCACCTACTTTTTTGGTAGATAAAACACTTTCTAAATCACTAATTTTATTTATATGTATATCATCTATTTTCAATATAGCATCCCCTACTAACATATCAGTTTTAGCTTCCTCAAAAATATAAGAAACATTTACAACTTCTTTAGTAATATTTAATTCTTTAGAAGCATGACTATATGCAAGCATGGTAGCAATGTCTTTTGAAGATTCCATTTGTAATTTATTAGTTATTAATAATTCATCCATATCTTGATTATCTAAAGTAATTTCTTCATTACTTACTAAATCCCAGTTAGGAATAATATATGATAGTAATACCGTAGGTAATGTTGCATTATATACAGATACATATGCCATATTATATGAACCATTTATATCTGTTGCTCCAGGAACAGTTATTCTATCATTTAAATTAACATGACCTCCAGGAACATATATTACATAAGGTAATTTAATAGTAAATACTAATATAATTATTATTAAGGATATCAAAAAACCTTTATTTTCTTTAATATAATTTTTAATTTTTTCATATATTTTACTAAACATTATTATCACCATTCTAATTATATCAAACTTTGGAGCAATTATGAAAAAAACTTTACAAAATTTACTTACATTATTTTTATTTTTAATATTACTATTATTAT
>CAYJJQ010000012.1:29348-29692 GCA_964370545.1 uncultured Muribaculaceae bacterium
AAATATCTATAGATGCATTTACACTTTTTTCAAATAAAGTATTTCCTTCATTATTTATTTCATTTATTATTAGTGATATTTTTATAGAATACAATTTAGCATATTATATTTACAAAGTAATAGGAAATTTGTTTGGAAAAATATTTAATTTAAGTACAAATGGTTCTTTAGCATTTATTTTATCTTTTATAAGCGGTAGTCCTACTAATGCATATATCATTAATTCTCTTTATTTAGATAATAAAATAAATACTAAGGAGGCAAATAAATTATTATCTTATACTTTTTTTACTAACCCTTTATTTTTATATATTATTTTAGAGTCTATATTTAATAATAAAATA
>CAYJJQ010000012.1:29702-30031 GCA_964370545.1 uncultured Muribaculaceae bacterium
TGGTAGTATCTAATGTAATAATAGCTTTATTAAGTCCTAGAGTTAAATTATATAATAATTATAATTTACTAAATAAAACTAATAATTTAGGAACTGTATTAATTAAATCAATAAAAAAAAGCATAAATAGTATGCTTATTATATTAGGTAGCATTACTTTTTTTATGATTATTAGCCATGTAATTACTGCATATATTAATAATCATTATGTTATCACTTTAATAAAAGGCATTTTTGAAATTACTGCTGGGTTAAATAATATTAGTTCATTATTTCTAAGTAGTAATTTAAAAGAACTTATGTGTGTAGTTATAATCTCTTTTGGGGGG
>CAYJJQ010000013.1:0-29099 GCA_964370545.1 uncultured Muribaculaceae bacterium
TCATTAAATGAAGGTCAAGCAAATCAAACTAAAATGATGATTAATATTATGATGATAGTTATTTTAATATCATCTGTTAATTTTCCAACTGCACTACTTTTTTATTGGATAGTAACTTATGCCTTTATAGCATTACAAACATATTTTATTAAATATTATTTAGGAGATAGAAAACCTAAAAAAGAAAAAGAAAATATAACAATAAAAGAAAAAGCAGATAAAAAATCAATAAAAGAAAAAGTTGAAAAAAAAGAAGGTAAATAATGAAGAGAATTGAAAAAGAAGCAAAAACATTTGAAGAAGCATTAGAATTTATATTAAATGATAATAAATTAACAGAAAATGATGTAGTATACAAAAAAGAAACTGTTAAGGGTAAATTATTTAAAGGTGAAACTGTAAAAGTAACTGTATTTACTAAAAAAGATCTATATGATTATATTAAAGAATATCTAAAAGAAATATGTAAAGGACTTAATTTAGATGTGTCATTTGAAGTTAAAACAAAAGAAAATAGAACTACTATTAAAATGTTTTCTGAAAATAACCCAATATTAATTGGTAAGAATGGACATACTATAAAAGCTTTAGAAACATTAGTTAGACAAAAAATGACTGCTGATTTTGATATTTCATTTAAAGTTACTCTAGATGTTGAAAATTACAAAGATAAAAGAGAAGCAAGATTAATTAGATTAGGTAAAGATACAGCTAAGGAAGTTTTAAAAACAAAAAATACTATACATTTAGAAAATATGAATTCATTTGAAAGAAGAATAGTTCATAACACATTAAATAATTTTGATAACATAAATACACATAGTGAAGGTGAAGAACCGAATAGACACATTGTTGTTGAATATAAAAAGTAATTAACGTTACTTTTTTTTCTTGATAATATTAACTTAATATGATAAATTAAACAGAAGAGGAAGAAAAAATGAATGTATTAGAAGAATTAGAAAAAATATTTAACAATAATTTTAAATATTTAGAAAGTGAAAATAAAACAGTAAGTAAAGAAAAAAGAAGATGGCAATTAAATAAAGTTCAAATAGCAGTTACAGTATCAGCTTTTTTAGGATATAACAGTGGAGTATTATTAGAAATGTTAGAATCAAATAATGCGCCTTTAATTAATTTTATATTAATAACTTATGGGGTTATACTAACTGCAAATCATGTTAATTACGGGGATTATTATAAAAAATCTTTAAAAAATTATAATAAGACATTATTAAGTGCGCAAGCATTAGAATATTCTTTAGAAAATATGCAAAATGAAGAATCATTAGATATAATGTTAGAAGAAAAACCTATGCAACGTATTATAAGTAAAAATATAGATAATATATAATTAAAATTAAAAAGAATAAAAAGGAGAATATTTATGAATAAAACTATCGCGGGTATTTCAAATACCCCATCAAATAGTGCTATTTCTATAATTAGGGTATCGGGTCCTGATGCATTTTCTATTGTAAATAAAATTTTTTCTAGAGATTTGACTAAATTTGAAAGTCATACTATAAACTATGGTTATATAAAAGAAAATGAAAATATTATAGACGAGGTTTTATTATCAGTTATGAAAGCTCCAAAAACTTATACTTGTGAAGATTTGATTGAAATAAATTGCCATGGAGGCATAAGTACAACTAATAAAATATTTGAGTTATTATTAGATAGTGGGGCAAGCATTGCTGAACCAGGAGAATTTACTAAAAGAGCATTTTTAAATGGAAGAATAGATTTAACAAAAGCAGAAGCAGTTAATGATTTAATTTCATCAAAAACGGATAAAGCTAGAGAAATGGCTATTAATGCGATAAATGGTAGATTATATACTAAAATAAATGACTTAAGAACAACTATTGCTAAAATAATTAGTAATATAGAAGTTAATATAGATTATCCTGAATATACTGATGAACTAGAAGTAACTAACAATTTAATAGATAAATACTTAGAAGATATTAATAATAATTTAAAATCAATAATAAAAGATTCAGAAACAGGAAGAATTATTAAAAATGGTATTAACATAGCAATAGTGGGAAAACCTAATGTAGGAAAAAGCAGCTTACTTAATGCATTTTTGGATGAAGAAAAAGCAATTGTTACTTCTATTGCTGGAACTACTAGAGATATTGTAGAAGGAGCAATAACATTAGAAGGAATTGAATTAAATTTTATAGATACAGCAGGAATAAGAAAAACAGATGATGTAGTAGAAAAAATAGGGGTGGAAAAAAGTAAAGAGGCATATTCGAAAGCTGATTTAGTAATAGTGGTATTAAATAATAATGAAATTTTATCAACGGATGATTTAGAAATTATTAATAATATATCACCAGATAAAAGAATTATATTTGTAAATAAAAATGATTTAGATAAAAGATTAAATTTAGATTTGGAATATATAACAGGTAATACAGTTAAATTAGATGGTATAGATAAATTAAAAGAAGCAATAAAGTCTAAATTGAATTTAACAGATGTACTTAATAAAGATATGACATATTTAGGAAATTTAAGACAAATAGATTTAACTAAAAAAGCATCTAAAGCAATAGAATCTGCAATAAAATCTAAACAAGAAAATATGCCTATTGATTTAATAGAAATAGATATAAAGTCAGCATGGCAATATTTAGGAGAATTAACTGGAGAATTTTACGAAGATGAACTAGTTGATAATATATTTTCTAATTTCTGTTTAGGAAAATAAAAAATATAAATAAAAGTAGTGTATACTACTTTTTATTTGATTTAAAAAAAAAGTATTATATGATATAATACTCACGAAAAGCAGGAGTATTATATGATAGATATATTAATAGTAGGTGGAGGACACGCAGGATGTGAAGCAGCACATATAGCAGCAGTTTTAGGTAAAAAAACGGTTCTTTTAACTATGAATAAAGAGAATATAGCTGATATGCCATGTAATCCTTCGATTGGTGGAACTAGTAAAGGTGTTATAGTAAGAGAAGTTGATGCATTAGGTGGTTTAATGGGTAAAATAGCAGATAAATCACACTTTCAAATGAAAATGTTAAATGCATCTAAGGGCCCTGCGGTAAGATGTTTAAGAGCTCAAGCCGATAAAATTGTATATCCTAAAAAAATGATAGAAGCATTAGAAAATACTAAAAATTTGGAAATAAGAGAAGGAAAAGTAGAAAATTTAATAGTAGAAAAAGGGGTAGTAACAGGTGTTATTTTAGATAATGGAGAAAAAATATTAAGCAAAATTGTAATATTAACTACTGGAACTTATACAAAGGCAAATATATTAGTTGGTCACAATTCAATTGAATCTGGACCGCATGGAGAAGATAGATCTAATTATTTATCAGATAATTTAAAAAAATTAGGATTAAATATAATAAGATTAAAAACAGGAACTCCGCCAAGAATAAAAAAAGATTCTATTAATTTTAAAGTAATAAAAGAAGAACCAGGAGACAAAGAAGCATATACATTTAGTTTTGATAATACTCCTTTATATGATCCTAAAAATCAAAGAAGTTGTTATTTAGTATTTACAAATGAAAATACTCATAAAGTAATTTTAGATAATATTGATAAGAGTGCTATGTATGGAGGAACTATAACAGGAATAGGTCCAAGATATTGTCCTTCAATAGAAGATAAATTAATGAGATTTAAAGATAAAGAAAGACACCAATTATTTTTAGAACCTGAAAGTAATTACACAGATGAATGGTATTTACAAGGCTTTTCTACTAGCATGCCAGAAGATATGCAAGAAAAGATGGTAAAAAGTATTATAGGATTAGAAAATGCTGAAATAACTAAATATGCATACGCAATAGAATATGATGCAATAGACGCATTAGAAATCAATCCATCTTTAGAAAATAAGAAAATAGAAAACTTATTTACTGCTGGACAAATAAATGGAACGAGTGGTTATGAAGAAGCCGCCGGACAAGGAATTATAGCTGGTATAAATGCATCTCTTAAATTAGATAGTAAAAAACCATTAGTTTTAAGAAGAGATGAGGCATATATAGGTGTTTTAATAGATGATTTAGTTACTAAAGGTACAATAGAACCATATAGAATGTTAACATCAAGAGCAGAGTTTAGACTTATTTTAAGACATGATAATGCTGATTTAAGATTAAGAGAATATGCAAATAATATAGGTACAATAAGTAAATCAACATATGATAAATTTGTAGATAAGAAAAAACAAATAAACAAGTTATTAACAGAAGATTTGATGCAAAATATAAAATTAGAAGATAAAAGTATAAAACTATATGATTATTTAAAAAGACCGGAAGTTAATATTAATGACTATATTACTGAAGGGTATTCTAAAGAGGTTTTAGAGCAAGCATCTATAGCTGTTAAATATGAAGGTTATATTCAAAAAGCATATGAACAAGCAGAAAGATTAAAAAAGCTAGAAGAAAAACAAATACCAGAGGATATTGACTATGAAAAAATTGCTAATCTTGCAAGTGAAGCAAAACAAAAGTTAATACAAGTAAGACCTAAAACAATAGCACAGGCAGCAAGAATAAGCGGAGTTAATCCAGCAGATATATCAGTACTAGCAGTATATTTAAAGAAAGAGTATGGTAAAAATGAATAACAAAGAATTTATAAAGGGATTAAATGAATTAAATATAAAATATGATGATTCTATGTTAGAATTATTGGAAAAATATTATATATTTTTAAAAGATTATAACCAACATACTAATTTAACAAGAATTATTGAAAAAGAAGATGTATATTTAAAACATTTTTATGATAGTTTAACTATTACAAAAACAATAAATCTAAATGAAATAAATAATTTACTTGATATAGGTTCTGGAGCAGGATTTCCTGGAGTTGTATTAAAAATATTTTATCCTCATTTAAATATTACATGCTTAGATTCAAATAATAAAAAAACTAAATTTATTTCTTTATTATCTGATGAATTATGTATAAACATTAATGTAGTTAATGATAGAGCTGAACATTTTGTTAAAAAAACTATTAACAGTTTTGATGTTGTAACAGCAAGAGCCGTAGCTAATTTAAGGGTATTAACAGAAATATCTGTTCCATTTTTAAAAAAAGAAGGATATTTTATAGCTATGAAGGGTTCTTTAGAAGATGAATTAAAAGATACTCTAAGTACTATTGATAAATTAAAATTAACTATATTTAAAGAAGAGAGATTTAATTTACCAATAGAAAATTCTGAAAGAACAATATTAGTATTACAAAAAAATAATCTAAGTAATATTAAAAATTTAAGACCATATGAAAAAATAATTAAAATTTCATTATAAAATTTATGTAAAGTTTAAAAAATAATTGCAAAATTATTTTTTTTATTATAGTTTTAGTGTAACCTATAATTAGGTGATAGAATGAAAGGGAAAAGAAAATCAATTAATGCAGATAAACTATTTATAAGTGCATTGCTACTTTTTGTAACGTTTATAGTATCTAATATAGTAGTTACAAGTACATTTGAAATAGGAAAAGAAACAATTTTATATAGCGTATTTATATACCCATTTGTATATTTCTTTGCTAACCAGATTACTAAAATATATGGTGCTAGTAAAACAATGGCTGTTTTATTTATTGCAATTATTATTCAGTGTTTAGTATATTATTTTTCATTAGATATACTTACTAATCCAATAACAACTGACATATTAGTTGCTAGTATACTTGCATTTGGTATTAGTCAAATAATAAATGTATTAGCATATTTTGGAATTACTAAATCTAAAAATGTAAAATTAATGAATATATTTGGAATTTATGCTCTTGCATTACTAGTAGATGGTCTAATATTTACATATATATTTATTGGAGAATTTACTTTAGCATTTATATATGCCTTAATCATTAGGCTTGCAGTAGCATTATTTTTATCGTACATAGAATACAAAAATAGATAACCTAAATAATAGGTTATTTTTTTATTAGAAATTAATAATCATTACTTGAAATAAATGTGAAAATAATGTAAAATGTAATAAGAATAGAGGAATAAGAAGTGGATAATAATAAAGTGGTATTACAGATCCCTATAGAAAATATATTACCTAATCGTTTTCAACCACGATTAGCTTTTGACGATTCAGCATTATCTGATTTAGCAGCATCAATTAAAGTTCATGGTATTATTCAACCTTTAGTGGTTCGTAGATTAAATGATAAATATGAAATAATAGCTGGAGAAAGACGTTATCGAGCTGCTAAAATTGCAGGTCTTGTTTCTGTGCCAGCAATAATATCAGAGTTATCTGATGGTCAAAGTGCTGAAGTAGCTATAGTGGAAAATGTTCAAAGAAAAGATTTAACAGCAATAGAAGAGGCTAAATCATACAAAGCGCTTTTAGATAAAGGGTTAATGAATCAAGAAGATTTAGCTAGAAAAATGGGATTATCTCAAAGTGCTATTTCAAATAAATTAAGATTATTATCTTTAACTGTAGAAGTGCAAGATGCAATATTAAATGAACAAATATCAGAAAGACATGCTAGAAGTTTATTAAAAATAAAAGATCAAAGTAAGCAAAATGAATTTTTGAATAAAATAATAACTGAAAGATTAACAGTTAAAATGTTAGAAGAAGAAATAAAAAAAATAGAAGAAAAAGAATTACCAATAGTTAATAATGAAGTAGATATTGATGAAATAAAAAATACTGCTGTTAATATTATTCCGCCAGCAGAACCTACAGTAACAGCAAATATAGGGGAACCAAGTATGAATGATAATACTAAAACAAAATATCCAAACAAATTTTTTAACTTCTTAGAAGATTCATCTGTAAACATGGAAGAGTCAAAGCCTCCAGCAGAAGAAATAGAATTGTTAGATTTTATTGTTGATAACATAGAACTTGAAGAAAGCAAAACAGTAAAAGAAATTAAAGAATTTATAAACAAATATCCAAATATTATTACAACAGAAGAAGAAGACGATGGTTTTGTAAACATAACTATAAAAATCCCTAAATAGGGATTTTTTTAATTGTATATAGGTTCTGTTCCTTTAAGAAAATAAAATATTGTACTAGAACTTGCATCCACAGGTTCTTTTCCTGTAACGGCATCTAGCATAACACCAACCACATTTTTAGGCATATCGTACCAGCTTGTTTCTCTGTCTATGAAATAACCTTCTAATATCTCTGCTAAAGCATTTCTTTCTGCTCTGCTTATTTCACTAGTAGTTTCTTTACCTTCATCATATCCCATCCATAATGCTACTAAAACATCTTGATTATATCCAACATTCCAATTATCAGTGCTAGTAGTACCACTTTTAATAGCATATTTACGTGTAAGAGTATTTTTAATAGATAAACCAGTAGCGGAAGTATAATCACTAAATTTATCGCTTGTGGTACCAGCCATCATTTCATTTAATATGTAAGTATAATTAGGATTAAGAACTAATTCTTCTTTGTGTTTCTTTTCATATAACACATTACCTTCCATATCTTCAATTTTCTCTATAAAATATAATTCTTTTTTATATCCACCAGATGCAAAAGTAGTGTAGCCAGTAGCTAAATCTATTATATTTAACTCACTTGTACCTAAAGCTAAAGAAGCAACTTCATCTAAATTTCCAGTAATACCAGTTAGTTTGGCTGTATCTATCAACTTATCAACACCTAAAAACAAATTTGTTTTAACAGCATATATATTATCAGAAAAAGCCATGGCAGCAGCCATTGTAATATCTTTATTAGCATACTTACTATTAAAATTACTAGGAGAATATACTTGATTATTAGATAAACTAAATACTGTATGCTCACTTTTAAAAGTAGAGGCCATTGTTAAATTATTTTCTAAAGCAGCATAATATAAAAAAGGCTTCATAGTTGATCCAACTTGCCTTACTGAAGATATAGCTCTATTATATGTACTATCATCATAATTAACACCTCCAGTAAGTGCTACAATGGCTCCAGTATCTGGAATACTGATTAAACCAGCCACTTGCTGCTCATCATCAACAATATTGTTTAATATTTTTTCTTCTAATAATTGTTGGGCACTTATGTCAAGTGTAGTGTATATTTGTAATCCGCCTGCCTCAATTAATGAATCAGGAATAACTTCCAAATTTTTTAATTCATTTAATACAGCATCTTGATAATACATAAGCATTTGTAAATCATTTTCTGTATGCTTTCCATGAATTGCTATTTCATTTAAAAACATTGAATCATATTCTTCTTCAGTAATGTATTCATTATCTAACATGGCTTTAGCCACTAATTTAGCTCTTTTAATACTTAAATCATAGTCCGTAACTGGATTATAGCTATTGGGTCTATTTGGAATTGCTGCAAGCATTACAGCTTCTTCTAAAGTTAAATCTTTGGAATCTTTATTAAAATAATATTGACTTGCATTTTCAATACCATAATTTCCATGACCATAATATATTGTATTTAGGTAGCCTTCTAAAATTTGATCTTTAGTATAATGAACTTCTAGTTCTAAAGTAAGAAAGGCTTCTTCAATTTTTCTTTCCCATGTTTTATCAAAAGTTAGATACATATTTTTAGCGTACTGCTGTGTAATAGTAGATGCACCCTCATCTAAAGTATTACTTTTAATATTATTATAAATTGCACTAGCTATTCTAGTATAATCAAATCCATCATGATCATAAAAATCTTTATCTTCATAAGCAATAGTTGCATTTATTAAATCGGTACTAATATTATCTAACTCTACCCATTTACTTGTTTTAGATCCTTGATATACTAATTCACCTTTATTATCATACAAAAAAAAGTTACCTGGTGTTTTAATATCAGGTTTAGGACTTAGATATGCATATGAATATAAACATACTAAAGCACATATTATGCCAATTATAGTAAATATAAATAATTTAGTACTTATTTTTAATATTTTCACTATATCACCTCTAATAGTATTGGATAAAATAGTTAAATTATTAATTAAAAAGTAAATTTAATGTAATTTTGTGAAAAAATATTGATTTTATTACCCGTTATGATATAATGTTTAGGAAAAAAGCGGGGTGCTGTCTTTTGGAATCAATAATTAATTGGGAAGTTTATAACAACAATAAATTACTTATTAGTAGAAAAAATGTCAAATCATTATATAATTATAATAATTACCTTATATATGAAACTAATGTGGAGTATAATAAGTTTGATATTAAAAATTTGATATTTACTAGAAAAACTGAGGAATTACATTTAGAAATTGATTTCCAAAAAAAGCAGTGCAAAGTTTTCTTTGAAGCAGACAATTGCTTAAAATTTGATATTGAATGCTTTTATAAAATAAATAATGAAGAAATTGTATTAGAATATGCTCTTGATGAAGAAATAAAAAAATTAAGAATAGTATTTGTAAGTACAAAGTTTTAATTAATGACTTAAAATTAATTGAAACATATAATGTAGTTAAGACAAGGATGGAAGAAAATGAAATTAAACGATTTAACTGTAGAAGAATTAGAAAGTATGGGTTATGATGAAATAGCATATTTAGTGTTATTAGAATCAGGGAAAAAACAAAAATTATTAACAATATTTAAAAAAATATGTAGTGTATTAAAATTAGATTTTGAATCACAAACTGACAATGTGACAGATTTTTTTGAATTATTATCAACAAATAAAAAGTTTATAATGCTTGATAATGGTTATTGGGATTTACAAATAAACCATAAAGTAGATTTAACAGTTGAAGAAGAGATTGATGAAACTTTAGAAATTGAAGAAGAAATAGATTTTGAAGAAGAAGAGGAAACTAAAGAGGAAGAAAATATCTTTTATGATGGTGAAGAAACTGATGATAGCGCAGATGATGATTTAGCTGACTTAGTAATAGTAGACCCAATAGAAGAGGAAGAAGCAGGCGTACTATAGCTTGCTTTTAATTATTAAGGAGAAATTATGTTTGAAAGATTAGATCATATAGTTAGTAAATATGAAAAGTTAAATGAAGATTTAAATAATCCTGAAATTTTAGCTGATTTTAATATTGTAAAAAAGTTATCTAAAGAAGCTTCGGATTTAGAGGAAACAGTTGTTACCTATAAAGAGTATAAAAAATTATTAAACGATTTGGAAGAAGCAAAAGAGTTATTGGCTGATGAAGAAATGAAAATATTTGCTGAAGAAGAAATAGCGTTACTAAACGAAAAAATACCGCAAGTAAAAGATTCATTAGAGATGCTATTAATTCCTAAAGACGAAAACGATGGAAAAAATGTTATAGTTGAAATTAGAGGTGCAGCAGGTGGTGACGAAGCAAATATTTTTGCAGGTGATTTACTTAGAATGTATACCTATTATGCAGAAAAAAATGGTTGGAAAGTTGAAATTATGAGTTCAATAGAAGGAACAAGTGGTGGATTTTCACAAATTGAATGTTTAATTAAAGGTGAAAATGTATATTCTAAACTTAAATACGAAAGTGGAGCTCATAGAGTTCAAAGAGTTCCATCTACTGAAACCCAAGGTAGAGTTCATACTTCTACAGCAACAGTTTTAATAATGCCAGAAGTAGAAGATGTTAATATCGATATTAAAGAAGCAGATTTAAAAATTGACGTTTATAGATCATCAGGAGCAGGAGGTCAATCTGTTAATACTACTGATTCAGCTGTTAGAATAACTCATTTGCCTACAGGTGTAGTTGTTACATGTCAAAATGAAAGAAGTCAATTAAAAAACAAAGATAAAGCTATGAAAATGCTTAAAATAAAATTGTATGATGACATGATTCAAAAACAAGAAAGCGAAATGGGAGCTGCTAGAAAATCTAAAATTGGAACAGGAGATAGATCTGAAAAAATCAGAACATATAATTATCCTCAAAATAGAGTTACAGATCACAGAATTAACTTTTCATTAATGGAATTAGATAGAGTAATGGATGGAGCTATAGACCAAGTTATAGAAGCTTTAATTACAGAAGATGTAAGATTAAAACTAGCTGGTGAAAAATTTGATGCATAACGAAGAACAGATTTTAAAATATGTTCCAAAAGAAAAACAAGAAAAAGCGTTATTTGATTTAAAAAATGGTAAACCTATTCAATATATTATAGGAAATGTTGACTTTTGTGGTAACCTTATTAAAGTTAATGAAAATGTATTAATACCAAGATTTGAAACAGAGGAACTTGTTTCTAGGGTTAATAATTTAATAAGTAAATATTATGAAAATAAACAAATAAAAATAGCAGATTTAGGAACTGGTAGCGGTGCAATAGCTATTAGTATTAGTAAATTAACAAACTTAACTGTTGATGCTTATGAAATATCTGATTTAGCAATAAAAGTTGCTAATGAAAATATTATCAATAATAAAGTAGATGTAAATGTAATTAAACATGATATTAGAAATATATTACCAAATAAGTATGATGTAATAATATCTAATCCGCCTTATATTGATAGAACTGAAGAAGTAGAACAAATAGTACTTGATAATGAACCTCATTTAGCATTATTTGCTGATAATAAAGGTTTAGAATTCTATGAAAAAATATTAGCATACTGTCCAGAGGTTTTAAATCAAAAAGGTATAATTGCATTCGAAATAGGGTATTTACAAGCAGATGAAATTATTAATATAGCAAAAAGATATTTTCCCAAAGCAAATATCTATAAAGAAAATGATTTAGCAGGTAAACCTAGATATATTTTTATAATAAATGAATAAAAATTATTATTTTTAATCATAATTATTTTGAAAGAGAGATAATATGAAAAAAATAATAATTTTTTTATTTATATTAGTAGTAATAATAGTATCAAGTAAAGAAAATAATACATTTACTATTCCAGATGAATCAATAAGATTTAGAGTGGTAGCTAATAGTAATGAAGCTAAAGATCAAGTAATAAAATATGATTTAGTAGATGAAGTAAGTTCTATAATTAAAAATATAGAAACAAGTAATTCTTATGAAGAAAGTAAAATAAATATAAATAAATATGTACCAGAAATAGAAGCAAAATTATTAGATTTAGGTATAGATGCAACAGTAAATTTTGGTAATAATTACTTTCCTGTTAAAACATATAAAGGAGTAGTATATGACTCAGGCAACTATGAATCATTAGTTATAACAATAAACGAAGGAAAAGGTGATAATTGGTGGTGTATATTATTTCCTCCTTTATGTTCACTAGAACAAGAAAGTTCTAATATAGATGATGCTGAGTATTCATTATATATAAAAGACATAATAAGTAAGTTTTATTAATATAATATTATATGAATGATATTGTAACAATAATTTTATTAGGAGTATCTTTATCAATGGATGCGTTCTCGCTATCCATTGTTTTAGGAAACTATTTTCAAAAAAAGAATGCTAAATTACTAGTTATTATAACTGGTATTTTTCATTTTATTATGCCTTTATTAGGTGCCTTATTAGGCTATAAAACAATTAATTTATTAAATTTAGATAATGATTATATTTTAGGTACTATACTAGTAATATTAAGTATTCAAGTATTTATAAATATAATTAAAAAAGAAGATATAACCCAAAAGTTTACATATTTTACAATTATCAGTATAGCATTTGGCGTAAGCATAGATAGCTTTACAGTAGGTTTTGGGCTTGTTTTTAGTAATATCAATATATTTGTATCCGCAGCCTATTTTGCCTTTTTTAGCAGTGTTTTTACGCTATTAGGACTTATAATAGGTAAATACTTTAGTAAAGTATTAGGTGTATATTCAAAAATAATAGGAGCATTAATGCTTCTACTACTAGGAATATATAATTTAATATAGTATAATTATAAAAAATAAGAATATTTATATTGTATAAGTAGAGAAAATGTGATTTAATAAGTATGCTAATTAAAAAGGAGAAATATGAAAAGAATTGTTATTAAAGGCAATAGACCTTTAAGTGGAACGATTAAAATAGGTGGTGCTAAAAATAGTGTTGTTGGTTTATTTCCAGCAGCTTTACTTTCTAATGGGAAAATAACTATCGATAATGTTCCTAATATATCAGATAAAAATGCTCTTATTCTTATAATGAGATTACTAGGAGCAAAAATAAATTATAGAGGTAGTAAATATGAAATTGATACTACAGAAATAGTCAATAAGACTATACCAGTAAAATATAGTAGCAAGTTAAGAGCTTCTTATTATTTTATGGGTGTATTATTAGCTAAATTTGGAAGAGCAGAGGTATATTTACCTGGCGGATGCAATATTGGTGAAAGACCAATTGATTTACATCTAGAAGGATTTAAAAAACTAGGAGCAACTGTAACTCAAGAAGGCGATAAATATGTAATAGAAGCAAAAAAACTTAAAGGTGCTAAAATAAATTTAAAATTTGCATCAGTAGGAGCTACTATAAATATATTATTTGCAGCTGTTAAAGCTAAAGGTAAAACAGTAATTACTAATGCAGCAAAAGAGCCGGAAATAGTTAATATAGCTGAGTTTTTAAATAATATGGGAGCAAAAATAACAGGTGTAGGAACTGATAGAATAGTTATTAAAGGTGTAAAAAGCTTTAAAGATGCAAAAATATCTGTATTGCCTGACAGAATTGAAGCTGGTACATATTTAATTATGGGAGCATTAATGGGTGAAAATTTCACAATTGATGGTGTTGAAAAAGAAGATATGGAGGCTGTATTTGATAAATTTGATGAAATGAATATTAAATATGAAATTAATGGTCGTAAGGTTAAGATGAATAAAGCAACAGATTTTAAGGGTATTGATGTTGCATCAGAAGTTTTTCCTGGTTTTCCAACTGATTTAGGACAACCATTACATGTATTAATGTCATGTGCTAATTCAAAATCTACTTTTGAAGAAAATATATTTGAAACAAGAATGGAACATATCAAGTATTTGAAGAAAATGGGTGCAAATATGACTGTAGTAGGTAATAAAGTATCAATTGAGGGAAATACTACCTATAAAGGCGCTAAGATAATAGCAACAGATTTAAGAGGTGGAGCAGCAATGGTATTAGCTGGACTACTTGCAAAGGGAACAACAGTTATTGATAGTGCAGATTATATTCTAAGAGGATATGAAAATATAATTAAAAAATTATCTAAAGTCGGTGCTAAAATTGAAATAGAAGAAATATAATGTAGAGAAATCTACATTTTTTTGTGAGGTAAAATGGAAAAGAAAATTGGTATAATAATAGTTACAGGTTTTATTTTAACGTTGATAATCTATTTTGTCTTTAAAAACGATGAAATAGATTATATATCAATTGGAGATAGTTTTACTACTAATTTAAGTGAAAATAATTTTACTAACTTAATAGCAGCTGAACTATCAAGCTTAGGAACATATAATAACAGTTATTCTTATAATAATCTTTCATCTAGAGATTTATTTGACATGTTATATAGTAATAATAAAATAGCAAATAATAAACTTACAATAAATCAACTTTTATCTTCAGCTGAACTTGTTACAATAGCTTTAGGTATTGATGAACTATTAACTATGGCTAATGTTAACTTATATTTATACTATTTAGATAAATCTATAATGTTAATAAATGAGGTGACTGATGCCAAAATATATTTAATTGGACTAAATAGTAATGTTGATAAAATAACAGATATTAACAAAGAAATACAAAATATAGCAAAAAAACATAATATAAACTATATAAATGTATCTGATTTAAGTGTAAATTATCCTCTTAATAAGTATGAAAATAATAAACTAAAAGACTATATTCTAGAAGATTTTAATGTTAAATAAAGAAAATATTAGTTATTTCCTATTGAATGATTACAAAAATGTGATATAATACATTTGCAACGAAAATCATGCTTAAAAATAAGTATGGCGGAAGGAGAGATAATATGAAAGCTAATATTCATCCAGAAACAAAAGAAACTACATTTGTATGCGCTTGTGGTGAAACATTTAAAGCTAAATCTTCTAGTGAAAATATTAATGTTGAGGTATGTCATAAATGCCATCCAGCTTATGGAGATAACATTAATGTGGTAACTAAAAAATCAAGTAATATTGAGAAGTTTAACCGTAAATATAAATTAGATGAAAAATAAAACTGTAAAGTTTTATTTTTTTTGTTTAATGAAGTAATGTTTTGAAGTATAATTAAGAGGGAGATGATTAAAATAAAAGTATTTATAGGAGCAGACCACTTAGGAGTGGAAAAAAGAGATTTATTAATTAAATACCTTTTTGATAATGGTATAGAAGTAGAAGATGTAAATATAAAAAATGATCCACTAGATGATTACCCTGACTTTGCATTTAAATTAGGAGAATTAGTAACAAAAAATAATGCGTTAGGTCTTTTAATATGTGGAAATGGTGTTGGTATGAGTATAGCTGCTAACAAAGTTAATGGGGTTAGATGTGCTAGAGTGCTTACTATTGATGATGCTTTTAAAAGCAAGAATCATAATGGATGTAATGTGATATCATTAAGCGCTCAAAGCGATATGGATCTTATTAAGGAAATGGTAGATACTTTTATAATGACTAAAACACCGAATGAGCCTAGATATTTAAACAGAATAGAAAAAATTAAAAAATATGAAGAGGAACATTAAATGAATGCCTCGCTTTATATTTATATACTTTCTATTTTTATAACAGCAATTGGTTTATCTGGTATCAATTTTGAAAAAATAATAAAAAAAAATAAAGTAATAGAGGTAAGAATTCTTGCAATAGTATTAAGTATAGCTATAGGATTTTTAGTAGGAGAATTTGTAATAAATATATTAAATATTTCATAATATTAATTAATGAAATATATTTATTACAATTCTTTTTTATTTTTAATTACAGTGGCATGTATAACATACTATTGTTTCTTCATGGAAGAAGTAATTGTACTAAATGATAAAATCAGTACAATTCCCGCTGAAGAAGATAAAATAGATGAAATAACTATAAGTGTATTTAAAGATGAGTCAGTAGTTAATATGTACTTAGAAGAGTATTTAATAGGGGTAGTAGCAGCAGAGATGCCAGCTTCTTTTAATGAAGAAGCATTAAAAGCGCAAGCTATAGCAGCTAGGACTTATGCTATGTTTAAAATAAATAACAGCTCTACAGAATATGCAGTAACAACAGACGTTACCACGCAAAGTTATATTGATAATGAACAAATGAAATTAAAATGGAATGATGATTATGAGTATTATTATCAAGTAGTTCAAAAAGCAGTAACTGATACTAAAAATTTAGTTATGTATAGTTCTAATGAAATTATATGCTCATTTTATTTTGCAATTAGTAATGGTTATACAGAAGATTCTAAAACAGTCTTTAGTGAAAGTTTAGATTATATAAAGCCAGTAGAATCTTTATGGGATAGAGAAGTTAATAACTTTGAGGTTACAGTTACACTTTCTAAAGAAGAATTTTGTAATAAACTAGAAATTGATTGTGATGTTATTAACATTGAAAATATTATAAGAAATGATACAGATCATGTTACTAACCTAACAGTTAATAACATTAATTTTACAGGAGTACAGTTTAGACATTTACTAGATCTTAGATCAACAGATATAGATATAGATTTAACAGATAAAGTATATATCACTACAAAAGGTTATGGTCATGGTGTGGGTATGAGTCAATATGGAGCTAATGAGATGGCTAAAAACGGCTATACATATAACGAAATATTAAATCATTATTATCAAAATATAGAAATAAAAGAAATAAGTGTATAAAAATATAAATAAGTAACCATACTTTTAGTAGGATGGTGAATATGAGAAGAAGAAAGTTAAAAAGTTTTGTTTTACCTACAGTATATATAATGACAATTACAGTAGTATTTATATCAATTGTATTTTTAGGTAATATATTTACGACTATTCCTTATGATAATGAGGAAGAAAGGGATTATGTAGTTGATTCAGTAATAGATACTGAAGTTCCAGTAGTTAGTGAGCCCACTAAATTTGCAGTAAAACCTTATAATGTAGATACAGTACAGTTAAGTAAGGATTATTATTCGATGACAGATGAGGAAAAAATACAAGAAAATTCCCTTATATATTATCAAAGTACATATATGCAAAATACTGGTGTATTATATACTGCAACTGAAATATTTGATGTTATATCTGTATTAGATGGAACTATTAAAAATGTAACTAATGATGAAGTATTAGGTGTAGTAGTTGAAATATCACATGATAAAGGTTATACAAGTCATTATTATAGCTTAAGTGAAGTAACAGTTAAAGTTGGCGATGAAGTTAAAATCGGAGATGTTATAGGCAAAAGTGGAGATAATAAAGTAGAAAATAATGAGGGAAGTTCTTTATTATTTGAAGTTTATTATCAAGGTAAAACAGTTGATCCTAATGTCTTTTATGAAACTGACTTAACTAAAGTAGAATAACCCGTCAGGGTTTTTTATTTATAAGAAAGGATACACATGAATAATAATACTTTATATTTAGTAGACAATAATATAATGTTTTATAGTATAAAACATAATACTATATTTAATGACCAAATACCTAAAAATATTATTATAGATGGAAAGATAGCTAATAATAAAGATTTCTTTAAATATTTTTATAAATTCATAAAAAAATATAACTTAACAAACATGTTATTAACATCAAAAATAAATATAATTGTAGAAGATAATTTTAATTATGTAGATAAAATAATTATAAAAGAAATACTAGAAAAACTATCTTTTAAAAACATTAATATAATAAAAAGTAAAACACTACTAAATTTTAATAAAGATGTAGTATATGTTAACTATAATAATGAATATATGATTATATATTATAAGAATTCATACTCTAGAATAGATATATTATTTATTCCTAAAAAAGTATTATCACTTAATATTATTGATAATTTCATTAAGGAATTAACGAAAAATAAGAAAGTTTATTTATTTGGAAATAATCATAAAATAAGAGAATATAATATTTCAAAGAATCAATATTATATAGATGAGCCCACAACATATTTAATTAATTCTATCTACAAAGTGTAAAGCAAGTAATAAAATACTTGCTTTATTGATGAAAATTGATTACATTAATAATGTAGTATTATGTAGAATGGGTGTAATTATGGTTAAATTTATAATCGTTGATGATGAAAAGAAATATTTAGATAAAGTAAAAAAGATAGTTAGTGAAGTAAGTTTTATAACTGATGATGAAGTTAACATAGATGTTTATAGCGAGTTAAATGATGATTTGCTAAAAGAAATAGACACTACAGATTCAAAAAAAGTATATATACTAGATATAGACTTAAATAATGGAACGTCTGGTATTAAGTTAGCAGAAAAAATAAGAGTAAATGATTGGGATAGTGAAATTATATTTATAACTAATCATGATAAGATGTTTGAAACTGTACACAGAAGTGTTCTCAGTGTTTTTTGTTTTATAGAAAAGTTTCATGATTTTGATGACAAACTTAGAGAAGCTTTAACAAAGATAATTAATAAAAATTTTGATAACAAGATGTTTAAATACGAAAGTAGAAGTACTAGTTTGAATTTATATTACAGAAGTATATTATATATTTATAGAGATACACAAGATAGAAGATTAAGAATAGTTACAGATAGCAATGAATTCATAATAGGTATTTCTTTACAAGAAATGCTAGATAGATTAGATGACAGGTTTAAAATGACTCATAGAGCTTGTATAGTAAATCAAAAACGAGTAGATTGTTATTCTTGGACCAAAAATTATTTTCAATTAGATAATGGTAAGCAAGTATACTTACTTTCTAAAAAATACAGAAAATGTATAGAAGGAAAAGAATGTGATGAATAGTTATGTATTATTTCTTGGAGTCGCTCTCCAATGCTTTGCTACATTTTATTTTATTGGAAAAACTAGTACAATAAATAAAGAGGTATCTATTTTTAATAAATGCATCGGACTAATAGTATTTATTTTCTGTACTATTTGTTCGCATTTATATTTTTCTTTAGCTTTTAAATTAATATATACAGGGTTATCATCTGTGATTTTATATAATATAGTATTTAAAGAAAACTTTAAATTCAGTTTAATTAAAAGTTTATTGTTGTTTACAGGATTTATAATTTATGATTTTTTAACTGCAATTTTCCTAATGGAAATAATGCAATCAAATAATGAGTTATATCAAGAAATAGGTTTTTATTGGATTATTGTATTTGCTGTATTTATATCAATATTGTTAATAATTTTAGGAACTTTTCAAGCTCTCAGAAAGGCTTTTGTTGATTTAAGTAAACTACTAAATGAAGTGATAATAAACGTTTTTCAAATTGCTTTTCAATTTATAATTTATATTGTTTTTTCATTATTGATTAGTCAAATTACATTTAAAGATAACTTCCAAATTAACTTGATCATATTATTTATATTTTGCGGGCTATATTTAATTGTCACACAAATAAATATGTATAAATATCAGAGAAGTAAATTTTTGAAAGAAAAACTTGTTGATTTAAATATAAACTATGTTAAAAGAATTGAAAATGATAGAATTTATAAGCATAATATAAAAAACAAATTAATATCAGTTAAATCTATTGGTGGAGAAAAAGTAAAAAAAGCAATCAATGAAATAATTTATGAGGAAAATATAAATGAATCGAATGTTATTAGATTTAATGAAGTTCCTAAAAGTTTTTTAGTTGTATTTTATGATAAACTTTCAAATTTAGACTATATAACAATTTCAATATCCAATGATTTGTGTTATGATCCTATAGATAAAATGTCTTTTCTACATTATACTAGAGCCATCGAATCAATTGGAATAATTTTAGATAATGTAAAAGAGGCTCTAGCTGATTTAGAAGATGCCTTTATCCATATTCATTTTATTGAATTGAAAGGTTATTTATGTATCAAAATATCAAATAATTATAATGGTAATTTAGACATTGATAATCTAGGAAATATTAATTATTCAACTAAAAAAGAAAAGTCTGGAATAGGACTTTATACATTATTGAATCTTAAACATGTTAATATACAGGTGATTTTGTATGAAAATGTATTTGTAACTAAACTTCTTGTTAAAACAAAAAATAAAAGCACAATATAAATTATTGTGCTTGTGTTCTAAATTCATGTGTTTTTGTAGTAATATATTATAATAATTCTTCAGGGCAACTTGGCTCGTCAAAAACTGTTAAAAAAGTCATACCTTCAGCTCCTGCAGTATTTCCAATTCCTTTTAGTAAATCTAACATCTTAACTCCTTTCTGTCTAAATCTATTTAACTCTTTAAACCTTTTTTGGTTGGTAATGTAGATAGTTGTTATATCTCATACCAAATATTTTATATGATATAGGATTAACAATTATTGCTTGCATAATTAGCGAGTATAAAATAGTGTTATCAAGTATAGTGTTGTTAAAAATGATTGAAATTGCAATAAATATTAAAACTATAACGGAAATAATCATTTGATTTCTAATTCTAACTTCTTTTCTTAATATTGGTTTTTTTTCAGTATCCGCTGGTGAGAACATTATTACTAGTATTGAAGCTACCGCTAATATAATAAAATACGTTGTAGTATTAAGTATTGTGTATTTTATTAATAAGGGTAGAATAATATATGTTGCTATAGTTGATATCCAGCAATATAAATTGCTAGCAGCATGCATTCCTGCACCAAAGAATCTTAGTAAACCATATAGTAATAATAGTAATAATGTTTCTATAAACAAATTGAGTACAATTGATATTATAAGAACAGCGCCCATTTTTGTTATAAAGGCATAAATAGCATATAATGCATATCTGCATGCTAATTCATCTTTTTTAGATAATTCATTTTTCTTTTTTATATTTTTTATAAAATATTCAATAAATTTATCTCTCATAAAATTACCTCTACCCTCTCATTTTAACAAAAAGAAAAGGATAATTTTGTTAAGTGTCTAAAAAACAAAAATATTGTCTAAAAAAGTAATAATTTAATGTTAGAAATAATTAATTGGTTAGATTTGGTAAAAAATGACACTTTTAGACATAAAAAATCATATCTAAATTTTCTTTGATATGATTTAGAGGTGTTCTAAAAAATGTCGAAAACAGTCATATGAATTCAGTTGTATAAGACATTTTGCTGTGTTAAATTATACTTAAAAGAAATGAGGTGTTGAGTTTGATCGGAAGAGTTAAGTGGTTCAACAATGAAAAAGGCTACGGATTTATTGAATATCAAAATCTAGAAGATATTTTTGTTCATTATTCTGCTATATCTAAAGAAGGTTATAAAACTTTAGAAGAAGGAACTAGCGTGTATTTTAAACTTATCGAAACTTCAAAAGGTCTTCAGGCAATTGAAGTTAAAGAAGTATCAACTAACGAAACTGTAGCAACTAGCTAGCAGTTTTTTTTATGGCGTTTTTTATAAAATAATGATATACTGATAGTAGGAAGGTGATTATATGAAAATTCAGACTCATGGTGACAAACTAGTAGTTACTAAGGCTATTAAAGAATACTTAGAAGAAAAGGTGGCAAGGTTAAATAAATATCTTGTTAATAGTGATGATATTAAAGCTGTAGTGCATATTAGAATTAAGAATAATATGCAATGTATAGAGGTAACTATTCCTACTGATAACTTTACTCTTAGAGCAGAAGAAAAGCATAATGATTTATATGCTTCAATTGATTTAGTAATTGATAAACTTGAAAGACAAATAGTTAAGAATAAAACTAAATTACAATCTAAATATAAAAGTGTTCCTGAATTTGAAACTGAATTAGAAGTAGAAGAAGAGGAAACAGTTATAGTTAAAAGAAAAGATTTAAGCATTAAACCAATGGATGAAGAGGAAGCTATATTGCAAATGCAGTTAGTTAATCATGATTTCTTTGTGTTTAAAAACATCGATGAAGAATGTGTATCAGTGCTTTATAAAAGAGGCGATGATAAACTAGGAATAATAAACGTGAAATAGAGCAATTGCTCTATTTTTTTATTATTAATTAATTTACAAGCAATTGATAATCATGTTATAATGAACTTTAAGGAGAACAACATGAAATTATTAAAAAAAATACTAGATTCTGAATACAAAGAATTAAATAGATTTGAAAAGTTAGCTAATCAAATTTTAGCATTAGAAGAAGAGATGCAAAAATTAAAAGATTCTGATTTTCAAAAGAAAACAGAGGAATTTAAAGAAAGATTATCTAATGGAGAGCTATTAGATAATATTTTAATAGAAGCTTTTGCCTTATGTCGTGAAGCAGCATTTAGAGCAATTAAAGAAAAACCATATAAAGTGCAAGTAATTGGTGGACTTGCTATTCACTTTGGAAACATCGCAGAAATGAAAACCGGTGAAGGTAAAACATTAACAACTACTATGCCTGCATATGTTAATGCACTTACTGGAAAAGGCGTTCATGTTGTTACAACAAATGAATACTTATCAATGAGAAATGCAGAGTGGATGAAACCAATATATGATTTACTTGGAATTACGGTGGGTGTAAATCTAAGGGATTTAACGGCTAAAGAAAAACAAGAAGCATATAATTGTGATATTACATATTCAACTAATAATGAAATTGGTTTTGACTATTTAAGAGATAATATGGTAGTGAAAGCTGAAGCAAGAACGCAAAGACCACTGAACTTTTGTATTATAGATGAAGTGGATTCAATACTTATAGATGAAGCAAGAACTCCATTAATTATTAGTGGTGGTAGAATAAATGTAAATAATTTATATGTAGATGCTGATAGAGTTAGTAAATCACTTAAAGAAGATATTGATTATACGATAGATGTAAAAACTAAAAGTGTATCTTTAACTGAAGACGGAAGTAAAAAAGTAGAAAAAATAACTAATATAAAAAATTTATATGATTTAGATAATACTGCTTTTGTACATAGACTTAATAATGCTCTTAAAGCAAATTATGGATTTACTAAAGATGTTGATTATGTAATTGAAGATAATTCAGTAATAATTGTAGATCAGTTTACTGGTAGATTAATGCATGGAAGACAATTTTCTGAAGGATTACACCAAGCAATAGAAGCTAAAGAGGGAGTATCTATAAACTCAGAATCAAAAACAATGGCTACCATAACATTTCAAAATTTATTTAGAATGTATAATAAATTATCAGGTATGACTGGAACTGCTAAAACAGAGGAAGAAGAGTTTAGAAATATATATAATATGTATGTTATTACAATACCTACAAATAAACCTGTTATAAGAGATGATATGACTGATTTAATATATAGTAATATGAATGGTAAAGTAAATGCTATTATTAAATTTATTAAAGAAATACATGAAAAAGGACAACCAATACTAATTGGTACTATATCAGTTGAATCTAATGAATATTTATCTAAAGCTTTAACTAAAGCAGGCTTAAAGCATGAAGTATTAAATGCTAAAAATCATGAACGTGAAGCAGATATAATTGCTAAGGCTGGTGAAAAAGGGTCGATAACGCTTGCTACTAATATGGCAGGACGTGGTACAGATATTAAATTAGGAAAAGGAATAAGAGAGCTTGGAGGTTTATGTGTAATAGGTACTGAAAGACATGAATCAAGAAGAATAGATAATCAGCTTAGAGGTAGAGCGGGAAGACAAGGGGACCCAGGAATGAGTCAATTCTTTGTATCTTTTGACGATGATCTACTTAGAAGATTTGGTTCTGATAGAATAAAAGGTATGATTGAAACAATGGGTCTTAACAAAGATCAAGCTATTAGAAGTAAAATGATTACTAGAAGTATAGAAAGTTCACAGAAAAAAGTAGAAGGAAATAACTACGATATTAGAAAAAGCTTATTAGACTTTGATAATGTATTAAATGAACAAAGAGAAATAATATATGATAAAAGAAATGAAATATTAGATAATGAATCTATTAGTGATACAATTTATGAAACATTTAAAGAAACAATAGATACACTGTGTAATAATCATATTGAACCTGAAGGTTATTTAACAGAAAATGATAAAAATGAAATAATAGAATTTTGTAATACCAATTTCTTAGGAGATAAACCTCTTAAGTATAAAGATATTGAAAAAATAAAGGATAATGAAACTTCTGAGTACATTTATGAATACATTCATAAAATATATGATAATAAACATAAAGATACACCATATAAAGATGATTTTGAAAAAGCAATATCGCTAAGAGTATTAGACACTAACTGGGTTAATCATATGAGTTCTATGGAGCATTTAAAAGAGGGTATTGGATTAAGAGGTTATGCCCAAGTAAATCCGGTGCAAGCATATACTATGGAAGGTTTTGAATTATTTGATAACTTCTTAGACAAATCAAATAAAGAAATCATGACATTTTTATTAAAAGCTGAAGTAAGACAAAATATTGAAAGAAAACAAACATTAAAAGGAACAGAATCTTCTGGTAAAGAAGAGGTTAAAAGCGCTCCGAAAAGAAATTCAGTTAAAATAGGTAGAAATGAACCATGCACATGTGGTAGTGGTAAAAAGTATAAAAATTGTTGTGGAAAGTAAAGACTAATATCTTTACTTTTTTTATGAAAAATGGTATTATAGCCTTCAATTAGGGGGAAAAAATGGAAAAAGAAGATCATTATGTATTGCCAGATTATTACAAAGCGTTTCCGCTTAAAGCTGGTGGATATAGTAGATGTTATTATATACCTTCAAGACAAATAGTATATAAAGAATTTAATCAAGGAAATTATCCTTATTTAAGAAATGTTAAAAGATTACTTGGAATGCAAATCGAAGGCTTTGTATTTCCTAAAAAACTGGTAATAGTAAATAATAAAATAGTTGGGTATATAATGGATTATGTAAAAGGTGAAGACTTAGATAGTTTACCAGAAAGTTATTCTTATAATAGCATTATTACTAATGTTGAGACTTTAGAAAAACAATTTCCTGAAATAATAAATTATTCAATTGGTTTAAAAGATATATATGCTTCAAATATAATGCTTGATGCAAACACTGGTAAGTTTGTTATAGTTGATACAGATAATTATACATTTACAACAACAAGCTCATCAGCTAAATTATGTAATGTAGAGTTTTGTAATGCATTTAGTATGCTTTTAAACAATATAGAATCAGATTTTTTACCATTTGAATCAGATGGTATTAATATAAAAACATTGCAAACAAGAGCGTTAGATAAAGGACAAATTAAGCCTAGTTTATATTTAAATATAATGAAAGAATATTATGAGCATTATAGTGGTATTGATATAGAAACGATAACAGATTATAATGATGCAATAGAACTTTCACAAATGCAAAAACAATTATATAAGCAAAGAAAAAGAACTAGAAAATAAAAGTTATTCGTAGTAAAATAAATGTATGGTGATAAATATGAATATAGAAACATTAAAAGATAAAATTGATACAATTGGGAGGGTACTTTGAAGTTGCATCTAAAAAGAGCAAATTAAAAGAACTAAAGTTGTTAACAGAAAATCCTTCTTTTTGGGACGATACAGATAAAGCTAATCAAATTTATAAACAGATTAGTGATTTTCAAGGAATAGTTGATCAATTTGATGAAATAAAAATTATGATTGAACTATTAGAAGTAGATTTTAATGAAGAAGAGTTTTTTAATTTAGAAAATAAGATAAATGAGTTAGAAATTAATGCTTTATTAAATGAAGAATATGATAGTAACGACTGTTACCTTGAGATACATCCTGGAGCAGGGGGAACAGAATCGTGTGATTGGGCATCTATGTTACTTGATATGTACAAAGGATATTTTGATAAAAAAGGATTTAAATATGAAGAATTGTATTTGTCAAAAGGAGAAGAGGCAGGAATTAAAAGTGTTCTTGTTAAAGTAACTGGACTTTATGCATTTGGTTATTTGAAAAGAGAATCAGGAGTACATCGTTTAGTTAGAATATCACCTTTTGATTCTAATAAAAGAAGACATACTTCATTTGCATCAGTTGCGATTACACCTGTATTAAATAATGAAATTAATATTGAAATAAAAGAAGAGGATTTAAAAATAGATGTCTATCATTCTTCAGGAGCAGGAGGGCAATCTGTTAATACTACTAATTCAGCGGTAAGAATAACTCACTTACCTACTAAAATAGTGGTGACATGTCAAAATGAAAGAAGTCAATTAAAAAATAAAGATGTAGCAATGAATATACTTAAAGGTAAGTTATATGAAATAGAGATGGAAAAAAATAAAGCCTTAGAAGATAGTTTAAAAGATAGTTCTAGTATTAATTTTGGGAGTCAAATAAGAAGTTATACTTTAGAACCTTATAAATTAGTAAAAGATCATAGAACTAATTATGAATCATTTGAACCATTTAAAATATTAGATGGTAATATAGAGGAATTATTAAATTATAATTTAAAGAATATGAGATAAATATGGAAAAAGTAAAAAGTTATTTAGAAAATTTAATTACAAAACAAGACACTGTAGTAATGTCTTGTAGTGGAGGACCCGATTCAATGTGTCTTCTAGTTTTGTTATGTGAATTAAGAAAAATAACTAATTTTAATTTAATATGTGCACACGTTAATCATAATGTAAGAAAAAAATCTAAAGAAGAAGAACTATATGTAAGAAGTTTTTGTGAAGAAAATAATATAGAATTCAAATTATTAAGTATTAATGAATATAAAGATAATTTTCATAATGATGCTAGAGTTCAAAGATATAATTTTGTAGATAAACTAATGAAAGAATATAAAGCTACATATCTACTCACTGCTCATCATGGAGATGATTTAATTGAAACAATATTGATGAGAATTACTAGAGGTAGTAATTTAAAAGGGTATATTGGATTTAAAAAAGAAAATAATATAAAAGGATATAAAGTAATAAGACCTCTTATTTATACAGTTAAAAGTGATATTATTAAATATTGTAAGAATAATGGTATTAAATACTATGTTGATAAAACAAATAAGAGTAGTTTATATACTAGAAATAGATATAGAAAATACATATTACCATTATTAAAAAAAGAATATAATGATATTCATTTGAAGTATTTGAAATTTAGTGAAAAATTAACGGAATATGATGAATTTGTAAAAGGATATATAAATAATAAGAAACTAATAAATGGTTCTAAAATAGATTTAAATAGCTTTAATTTAGAAAATGATTTTATTAAAAGAAGAGTAATTGAAACATTAATAAATTCAGTGCAAGAAGATAATGAATTTTATGTAACTGATAATATTATAAATGAAATTCTTAAACTAATAGGTAGTAAAAAAGGAAAAGCACAAATAAATTTACCCAATAACTTTATCGGATATAAAGAAAAGAAAGAATTTTATATCAAAAAACAATAATTTTATGATATAATATAAAGTGCTAGAAAAGGAGACATAATGAAAAGAAAAACAAATGCAAAAAATCAACTTCCATACATAATTTTAGTAGTAGTAGTGATTTCAATTTTATTACTAGTTAATTTTCAAAGTCATGGACCTGAAACTCTAACAACATTAGAGTTGATGAACCAAATAGAAAATAAAAATGTAACTGAAATTACTGTAACTCCAAGTGGAGAAGGAGGAGTATATAATGTAGCTGGTAAATTAGCTGGTTATGATGAAAACGATAGTTTTGAAGCAGTAGTATTAGAAGAAGGAAAAGTTACTATTGATACGTATGCTTTAGAAAATAATATTAAAAAGTACGATATTAAACCTGATTCAGGTGATTCAATATTTTTATACTTATTAATAAACATATTACCATTAGTAATTATGATTGGAGCTTTATACTTTATATTTACTAAATTAGCAGGTTCTGGTAAGAACGGAACTGACTTTGGTAAAAGTAGAGCTAAACTTACTAATGATACTGATAAAAAGATGTTCAAAGATGTTGCTGGTTTAAAAGAAGAAAAAGAAGAAGTAGCTGAATTAATAGATTTTTTAAAGAGTCCTAAAAAGTTTCAAAAGCTTGGAGCTAGAATACCTAAAGGTGTTTTATTAGTAGGACCTCCAGGAACAGGTAAAACATTACTTGCTAAAGCAATTGCTGGTGAAGCTAATGTTCCATTTTATTATATTAGTGGTTCTGACTTTGTTGAATTATTTGTAGGTGTTGGTGCTTCAAGAGTTCGTGATATGTTTAAAGAAGCTAAGAAAAATGCTCCTTGTTTAATATTTATAGATGAAATAGATGCTGTAGGTAGACAAAGAGGAACTGGTCTTGGTGGTGGTCACGATGAAAGAGAACAAACCCTAAATCAATTATTAACAGAAATGGATGGATTCGGAGCTAATGAGGGAATCATAATTATTGCAGCAACAAATAGACCAGATGTTTTAGATCCTGCCTTACTTCGTCCAGGAAGATTCGATAGACAAGTAACTGTATCGTTACCTGATGCTAAAGAAAGAGAAGCTATTCTTGGCGTTCATGCAGAAAATAAAATATTAGACGAAAGTGTTAAATTAGATTTCTTAAGTCTTAGAACTCCAGGTTTTAGTGGAGCTGACTTAGAAAACTTATTAAATGAAGCTGCATTACTTGCCGTAAGAAGAAATAAAAAAGCTATTACAATGGATGAAATAGATGAAGCGACTGATAGAGTTTTATTAGGACCTGCAAAAACTACTAGACAAATAACTGAAAAAGAAAAAAAATTAGTGGCTTTACATGAAGCTGGACATGCAGTTATAGGTATTAAGTTAGAAGATGCAAATGATGTTCATAAAATAACTATTATACCAAGAGGTATGGCTGGTGGTTATACAATGATGCTTCCAAAAGAAGAAAAAATGGCAGTATTAACTAAAACAGAACTTCTTGCTCAAATTACTGGTTTACTTGGTGGTAGAGTATCAGAAGAAATGTTTTTAAATGAAATATCAACAGGTGCATCAGATGACTTTAAAAAAGCAACTAATATAGCTAGAAATATGGTTACTCAATATGGTATGTCATCATTAGGACCTGTTCAATATGAACAAAAAAATGAAGGTGTATTCCTTGGTAGAGATTATACTAAATCAAGAAATATATCTGATCAA
>CAYJJQ010000014.1:0-1383 GCA_964370545.1 uncultured Muribaculaceae bacterium
GTTACCTCCTTTTAATATATCTTTAAGAGAAGTATTATCTAAAGTAATTACGTCACTTTCAGTTTTATAACATAAATCTTTAAACTTGCAATATTTACATCCATCAATTTTATCATCTATTACTTTAGGCTTTATATCAAATTTACCTTCATAAATAGATTTTCCTGCTTCTTTTACTTTATCTAAAGCTATTTGTTCTATTAAGTTTATATCTTCTGTAGTAAGGACTTTAGAATATGAATAAAAGCCATTACTACTCATTTTTAAAGAAGTTATATAATCGCTATTTATATAACTACTATCTATTTTAGATAAATCATCTATATTACCAGTTACATAACCACTAAGTTTTAAATTCTTTTCTCTTGATTCTAAAGTTTCATCTAATGCTTTATTTTGAAGTATTTCTTGTAAAAATAAACCTCCTACTTTAATGTCTTTATATAAACTTTTTAAAAGTAATATATAAATTGGCAATTGCAAATTAAAACCATAATTAATGTTATCAAATGTTACTTTACTTACTCCAGTTTTATAATCAATTAATACAGCAAGTGATTTATCATCACTTGTTTTTATTTTATCTATTTTACCTACTAAATGAACTTTAGAAGGAATAATATCTTTTATTTCAAAAGATTCTTCTAATATATTATTATTAAGGGTAGTATTTTGTTCAAGTTTAGTAATTGTATTAATAATAAATCTTAATTCTTCTTTTAAAAGTTTTAAATAGACTTTGTCTTTAGCATTTGATTTTGAATCATTTAAAAATATTTGATATTCTTTATCAAAATCAAATGAAGGATTATATATTTTAGATAGTATTTCATGAAATACATTACCTATTAATAAAGGTAGTGTATTTTCACTTTCTTCTAATTTAAGTACTCTTTTAATATAATATTTAAATGGACATAAGTAATAATCATTAATACTAGTAAATGATAAATTTACTTCCTTATCATTATTATTTATACCGGTAAATTTATTATTATATAATTTATAATCTATTTTATAATTATTATGAAGGTCTTCTAAATAATTATTTTTAATACCATACTTTATTAAATCATCAATAAGTTTAGCATATTTATTTTTATTTATAGCATGAGAATAATTATATGTAATATTATAATCTTTAATAATATTTATATTTAATGTATCTATTATTGTTGATGGTAAATATTCACTAAAATTACTAATAAGTTTATATGATAAATATAAATTAGGAATATTATTATATATATTTATAAATAATTGTTTAGACCAATTATTTTTATCTAAACTAGTATATAAACCTATTTCTTTTTTTTCTTCGTCTTTTAAATAATCTTCATCTTTACTTATTTTTGGAATTACACCCTCGTTTATTCCCACTAT
>CAYJJQ010000014.1:1393-26154 GCA_964370545.1 uncultured Muribaculaceae bacterium
ACTATAAAATAATAATAATCTTTATTATATATATCTTCAATATTTAATAATTCAATTGAATTATTAAGTTTATTTTCACTAATTTTTATATTTTTTAAATCATCATATATTATATTTATATTATTATCATTTATTAATTCAATATCTTTTTTATTAAAATAATTAATTAACTTTTCATATACAACTCCATCTTTAATACTTAAAAATGCTTGTTTTAAATCATAAGTATTTTTTAAAGTATTATAAAATGTAATAAAAGTATTTGTTTTTACAATAGAAACTTCATCTTTAATATAATATGGAATACTATATTGATCAAATATCTTTTTTAAAGATATTTGGTAATCTTTATCTATATTTACCAGTTTAATTAAATTAGGACTAATATTATTATGAAGTAGTTTTAATATTTCTATAGCTACATAATTAATTTCTTCTTCCATAGTTTTAAATTCATATATACTATGTTTATAATTTTTATTTTTATTAAAGATAGTAATTTTGCTATCTTTTATTTTATTTAAATAAAAATTATCTAAATATGTATTTATAAGTAATATATTTTTATAAATAAAATTATCATTTTTAATAATTAAATTTTTATTTATTAATTCATTATAATAAATTTTAGTTTTATCAGTATTGTATAATACATTTTCAAGTATTACTTTAGCATATTCTTGATTCAAAGTATTAGAAAGTAACTCTAACGCCTCTATTTTTACTTCTCCTAGAATAATATTTTCAAATTCTTTTTTGGTAATTATCTTAGTAGAGGTAAGAACTTTATTTGCACTTATTTCTTTTAATAATTCTTTTTTTATATTATATGTAGTAATAATTAAATCATAATTAGTTAATTTCATAGATTCTCCTAAAAATATTATAACATAGCATATGATTTTTGTGGTACAATAATAATATGAAGAAGTTGTTTGAAAAAGGGTTAAGTTTTAAAAAGTTATTTATTATATTTGTTATAGGTTCTATAGCCGGTGTTTTTATTGAAGAAATATTTTTATTTATTAGAAGTTATTTAACTGATTATGACAAAACTAGATGGTATTTAGATAGATCACTTGTACATGGTCCTTTTAGTATTATATATGGTTTTGGAATGGTAATGGCTTCAGTGCTTGCTCACCTTAAAACAAAAAATTTTACAATACTATTTTTAATTACTTTTATCTTATCTGGCATAGTAGAATTTTTTGGAAGTTATTTTCAAGAATTAATACTTGGTACTATTTCTTGGGATTACTCTGATAGATTTTTAAACTTAGGAGGTAGAATAAATTTTCTGTACATGCTTCTTTTTACAATAGGAGCTTTAATATATATTAAATTTGTATATCCTTTCTTAAATAAACTACTTGATAATATACCTAATAAATTATTTAATATAATTTATTATCCTCTACTAGCATTTATGATATTTAATTTAACTATTACACCACTTGCTATAAATAGATACTATGAAAGACAAGATGGAATTAAAGCAGAAAATAAATTTGATGAACTATTAGATAAATATTATGACGATGATGAAATATGGAAAAATGTAAGGAAGATGAAAAAAACTAGCTAAATTGCTAGTTTTTTTAAAACATGAATTTATATACTATACCAGATAAAATCGTTATTATAAGTGCTATGCAAAATATTTTAACATTATCTTTCATAGTAATAGTTTAAGTAAAATTATTAAATTAATACTTACAACTTTTGGTAATTATATTTCTTCTAGTATATATTCTAAAGAACCTAACCCTATTTCATTTGCATAATTTAAAGTAATATTTGCACTATCAAAATTATGATTAGGACATACATTATTAAAATAATCATATGTTGCTTTATCTATTGCTACTGGATCAGTTGATACAAACACTCCAATATTAGGAGCTATTGGATCCATCTTCGAACCAATACAATCACAATCTTTTGTAATATTAAAAGCATACTGAACATAAATATTTGTTTTACCAAGTGCTGCTGCATATGCATATTCTGCTATCTTTTCATGAAAGTTACTAACTTTCCAGCTGTTTGTAATAGAATCTACTGGACATACAGGAGTACACGATGCACAACCTACACAAATTTTTTCATCAATATGAGCCTTACCATCTACAATACTAATAGCATTTACAGGACATTTATTAATACACTTACTACACGCAATACATTTTTCTTTATCTAAAACAGGAACACTATCTGAATGCTGATGAAGTTTACCTCCGCGCGAAGCAAAGCCCATTGCAAGTTGCTTAATAGCTCCTCCAAATCCAGCCATTCCATGTCCTTTAAAATGTGAAACAACTATATAGTTATTATAATCTTTAAACTTATACCCTATTTTACATTTATCAAAGTTCTTAAGATTAACAGTTACCTCTTCATAAGCATTATCAGTATCCCCATCTGCAATAATTATATCAAGATCTGTAAAGCCATGCTCTTTAGCTACATTTATATGATCCTCTGTTTTCGTTCTTGCACCTTTATAAAGTACATTAGTTTCTATATAACAAGTTTCTTTATTATTATCTTTTAAGTATTTTTTGATACCATCCATGTATTCAGATTTAATATAAGTTTCATTACCTTTTTCTCCAAAGTGAACTTTTAAAGGCACCACTTCATTTAATACAACACTCTCTTTTTCTACTAGATTTTTTAGCATGTCATAAATAATAACATTAATATTATTATCTAAAACATCTACTTTTTTAAAATATACTTTTTTCATAATTTATCCTTTCTTAACTACAGTATAAATTATATCATACAAAATATTCAATTGCATTGAAAATATTATACATATATGTTATATTGAATATGTAAGCAGATACTGCATACAATATATGAAAGGAAGCGCCTAAAGCTGTTTTATAAGCGCTTGCCTTTTTGTTGGTTGGCGCCTAATTCAGTTCTATTTGAATTAAGCGCTTTTTTTTATACTAGCTTATAAATAGAGGCCAGTGATAAAATAATAATTACAATCATGAAGAATATTAAAAAATCTTTTTTGCTCATAAATATTTAGCCTCCTTTCAAGGTTCCCCCTGATTATTATGAAAGGCAAGCACTTAACAATAGGAACTTCCAGTTAGTTATAATAAACTATTGTTATTAAATATATTGTCGAATTATATAATTTATCTAAATAACTTGCAATTAGTATGTTTTTATGTTAAATTAGTTATGGATTTATTTATTAGTTCTCAAATAACTATTAACTAAATTAAATATTTATGAGGAGGAACTATTAATGGAAGACAAAACTTTAACATGCAGAACTTGTGGTAAAGAATTCGCTTTTACTGCTGGTGAACAAGATTTTTACGCTAAAAACAACTTTACTGAACCTAAAGACTGTAAAGAATGTAGAGATGCTAGAAAAGCTCAAAAAAGAGCACAACAAGATAACAGAAATAATTAATTCAAACAAAAAAACCAGTAATGGTTTTTTTATTTTGTATATTTTAATTCATTCATTTGACTTGTCGGAATAAATCCACTTTCAGAGTTAACAACATCTATTATTCTATTTATCATTGTAGCACATGTAAGTTTAACTGTATCAGGTCTATCTATGGCTAAAGTAGTATTACAATCTCCTTCAACCGTCCATTTATTAGAATCATAATCTTCTTTAGAATATACTTTTCCAACACACTCCGTTTCAAATGATATACCTTCTTTTGTTTCTGTTTTAACTATAGCTCTCATACCCGTAGCATTACCCTTTGAAATAACCATATCAAGCGTACTTGAATTTATATCTTCATCGCAAAATGTTGGTATACATTCTTGAGTTTGAGATAATACTGTTAAACCTAATTTATCACATAACCAACCATTTACATTCCACATATAACTTGGCAAAAACTCTCCTGCTTGTATTAATTTTTCTCTTTCTTCTACACTAATGTTATCTGCTGAAGCTACTTCTTTATCAAAATCTTCTTTTGATAAACCAGCTCCATGTGCTTTAGCCAAAGCTATTCCATAATCTTCTACATTATATGAACTTGTTCCTTTTATTTTAGTTATGTTATGACTAGCTCCTGCTAACGTGGTAACTAAATTACCCCAAAATGCATCTTGATAACCTGTACCAGTAATAGTACAGTTATTTTCTTTTGCAAGTTTATCTATTTCATCAGCAAGTTTCGGATTGGAATTAAATGGATAAAATGCTTCTTCACATATTGTTAAAGCATTTACTCCATTTTTGGCACATATCATAAGTGCATCTTTACAATCACTAAGTAAGCTCATTGTTGTAACTAAAACTATATCAGGATTAGTTTCTTTAATTAATTCTTCTATATTTTTAACATCACTTACTAAAACATTTTCTATATAAGTTCCTATAACACTTTCATTTACATCCACAGCCCCTACTACATCATAACCCTTATCTATTGCATATTTTATTGTATATTTAGCCATTTTACCACAGCCATATTGTATTACTTTCATAATTATTTTCTCCTATAATAATATAATAACACATAAAAAAATATATTGTTAAAAACTGCTTATTTTTGACAATATATTTACTTTATCTTATTGCTTCTAATATTATTGGAAGCATTTGTTTTTTTCTAGAAATTAAGCCTTCTATAAATATGCCTTGATATATTTCATCTAAAGCAAAACTTTCTTTCATTAACTCTTCTGATTTATCATTATAAATTAAATATGAACCATTTTTAACTACATCAGTGACAAACATTATAGATAAATCAAAACCTGCATCTATTTTATTATTTAAATATTCTTTAATTTCATCTATTTTAGGTTTTAAACCGTCAAAATCCATAGTTGTAATAACCGAAATACCTAACTGTTTATCCTCAATATTATACTTTTTATAATCATTATATACTAAATCTTTAATAGATAAACCTTCTATTGAAGATCCAGCCGTTAACATTTTTGTACCAAAATCAAACATATCTATTTCTGCTATTTTTTCTAAAATATTCGCTATCTCTTTATCCTTATTTGTAGTTGTTGGTGAGGTTAATAATAAAGTATCAGATAATATTCCTGCCAATAATAAACCTGCTATATTTTTTGGAGGAACTGTTTTATTTTCCTTATATATTTCGTATATTATTGTTGCAGTACTTCCTACAGGCATACTTCTAAAATTAATTGGAATATCGGTTCCCATAGCACCAAGATTATGGTGATCTATTATTTCTAATATCTCTGCTTCTTCTATACCAATAACAGATTGAGAATTCATATTATGATCTACTAATATTACTTTTCTTTTTTCATATTTAGCAGAACCTGTTAATCTAATTAATCCTAAGCATTCTCCTTTTTTATTAACAACTGGATAGTTAGTATGATTTATTTTATGAAATTGATTTTTAAATTCTGAATAATAATCATCTTCATAAACAACTACTGGATTAAATGTTTCATTTAAATCTTTAATATAACTAGACATAGCTATTTTATTTATAACTGAATAATTATCTATATTACTTTTAATAATAGTAATATTATTTTTATTAGCATAATCTATAATTTTATCAGATACTTTTTCTTTAGTTACTACTACTATATTTTTAACTTTTAAAGTATTTTCATGGTCAAAAGCAAAGTAATTATTATTACATATTAATATATCATTTTCTGTTAAACTATCTAATTCATGTTTTTTTTCTATTGAAAAAACATAAATATTTCCAGTTATGTAATCTGTATATCTTGTTACTATTTCTCCTGAAATAGTAGTAAGAATATTATCTATTGAAGCATTTATTTCTTTTTTTGAAGTAAAAGTTAAAAACTTAGCTATTTCTTTTAGAGTAACATAACCTGATAATATATATTTTGAATTTATTAAAGGTATGGCTGTAACATTTTTAAGAGCCATTTTATTTATCGCATCATAGATAGAAGCATTTTCATTAATAAATGTACCTTTTTCATAAGCAATATCTTTAATTCTAATTTTAACATCATTTAAATATTCTGGTTTAGGGGCATTAAAATAATTAAGTACAAACTCTGTTTCATTATTAAGTTCACTTAATATTCTAGGCTCAGTTTCAAACCCTATAGTATTTTTTAAATAAGCAAGAGCTATACTTGCTACAACACTGTCGGTATCATTATTTCTATGACCAAATATATATGTCTTCCCCATTCTATCACCTATTATATTTTAACATAATATTTATTTTTTATAAAGGTCAAAAAAAAATAATCTAACGATTATTTTTCATCTCTAACATAATATCTCTTAGTTCCATAGCTCTTTCAAAGTCCATCAACCTTGCTGCCTCATACATTTCTTCTTCTATCTTGCCAATCATTTCTTTAATTTCTTTTTTATTTAATTTTTCTTTATTGGCAGCCTTAATAACTTCATTAGAAACTACTGCTTTAATTTCTTTAACAATAGTTTTAGGAGTTATATTATTCTTAATATTATATTCGATTTGTAATTTTCTTCTTCTTTCCGTTTCAGCAATAGCTTCATTCATAGCATCACTCATACTATCAGCGTACATAATTACATGACCATTTTCATTTCTAGCTGCTCTTCCTATTGTTTGAATTAAACTTCTAGAACTTCGTAAGAAACCTTGTTTATCTGCATCTAAAATACATATTAAACTAACTTCCGGTATGTCCAAACCTTCTCTTAAAAGATTTATACCTACTATGCAGTCATATACACCTTCACGCAATTCTTTAATGATTTTTAACCTTTCTAAAGATTTTATTTCACTATGTAAATACGCTACTTTAATATTCATACCTTTTAAATAGTTGGTAAGTTCCTCACTCATTCTTATTGTAAGAGTAGTTATTAACACTCTTTCATTTTTTTCTTTACGCTCGCTTATTTCATTTATAATATCATCAATTTGACCTTCACTTTTTCTTATTTCAATAGTTGGATCTAATAAACCAGTTGGTCTAATAACTTGCTCAGCAACTACTCCTCCAGTTTTATCAAGTTCATAATCGCCTGGTGTTGCTGAAACAAATACCACTTGATTTTCAATTTCTTCAAACTCTGTAAATTTAAGTGGTCTATTATCAAGAGCACTAGGAAGTCTAAAACCATAATTTACTAAAGTTTCTTTTCTTTGTCTATCACCGTTATACATCGCTCTTACTTGAGGTAAAGTTACATGTGATTCATCTATAAATAGTAAAAAATCTTTTGGAAAGAAATGCATTAAAGTTGAAGGAGTTTCACCTTCTTCTCTTAAAGCTAAATGCCTTGAATAATTTTCTACACCAGAACAAAAACCCGTTTCTTTAAGCATTTCTAAATCATATTTAGTTCTTTCTTTGATTCTTTGAGCCTCTAATAATTTTCCATTTTCTTCAAAATGCTTAACTTGTATTTCTAACTCTTCTTCAATTCTATTAATTGCTATCTCCATTTTTTCTGGACTTGTAACAAAGTGAGATGCTGGCATTATAGCTATTGTTTTTTTATGCTGCGAAACAGCACCTGTTAAAGGATCAAAAGTATATATATCGTCTACTAAATCATCTTCTAAAGTAACTCTTATAGCCTTAGCTTTTTCATTAATAGGAATAATATCAATAGTATTACCCCTTACTCTAAACGTACCTCTATGAAAATCTAAATCATTTCTTTCATATGTCATATCAATTAATTTAGTTATAAGCTTTGTTCTATCTATTTTATCTTTTAAGGAAAGTACTAACATTCCTTTTGCATATTCATCTTTTTCACCAATTCCATAAATACATGAAACTGACGCTACAACAATTACATCATTATAATTAATTAAATCACTTGTAGCAGCATGTCTCATTTCATCTATTTCTTCATTTATAGAAGAATCTTTTTCTATATATGTATCACTAGAAGGAACATATGCCTCAGGTTGATAATAATCATAATACGAAATAAAAAATGTTACATGATTATTCGGAAATAATTCTTTAAATTCTGCATAAAGCTGGCCAGCCAGGGTTTTATTATGTGCAAGTACTAAAGCTGGTTTACCAGTTTCTTTTATTACATTAGCCATTGTAAATGTTTTACCAGTTCCTGTTGCACCTAATAAAACTTGGTGTTTTTCACCAGAGTTAATTCCATCTACTAATTCTTTGATAGCTTGTGGTTGATCACCACTTGGTTTATATTTTGATTCAAGATTAAACATATTATCTCCTATTTTAATTTACTTTCTTTATCTAAAATAAATCCTTTAATAATAAACTCTCTTAGTATATTAGTTGCCCATATTCTAAACTCTGTTGCTTTTTTAGAGTTGACTCTATAACCTACTGCTATTATTGCATCTAAATTATATAGTTCAGTTAGATAATTTTTATTATCTGAAGCAGTTATTTCCATTTTGGAAACAACTGCATTCTTAACCAATTCATTATCAGAGAATATTTTTTTTAAATGTTTACTTATTGCAGGAACATTTACATCAAAAAGTTTAGCTATTGATTTTTGTGATAGCCAAATCGTTTCATTTTTTAATATTACATCTAAATTTATATTACCTTCCTTTGATTTGTATAAAAGTATGTTGTTTTTATTATTTGTTATTTTATTCAATTTAACCCATCCTTGCCATGTAATTCTATTATATAATATTTTTTTGTGTTTTAAAACTTAATTTATATAGTATTTATTATCATTTTTAATACCATTTATCAATTCTTTGATAGCTTGTGGTTGATCACCATTTGGTTTATATTTTGATTCAAGATCAAACATATTATTTCCTATTTTTAAATGGTTCTTCTCGATTGAAATTATACCATTTCACAAATAAAAAAACAAGATTTGCATCTTGTTTTCAAACTTTATTTATTATCAATTATTTTACGCACTCTTTGTCTTTTCGGTTCTAAATAAAGTTCTTCATAAAATTCAGAATATTTTATTTTGGGAATTTCTTTTTTTATCATCATAAATTCTCTTCCAGCTTGTAAAATATGATAATGTTCATCTAACAATTCAAAGTTATCTATAATTAATCGATTATATTCTATATTTTTTTTTGTATTTTTATTTATGGATAAACTAATTTGATTTTCAGTAAATTCTCCAAATTCACCATCATTATAAGAAAATAATATACTTTGAATATTATGCATATTTTTTATTTGTTCATGATTTCCTTTAAGTATTATTACTACATTACTAGGAAGATTCCATTTATTATGAACTATAAAATTATCTATAAGAGATTTAATTTCTAATTCATTATTTTTTTCCTTCAAATCTATTACCAAATTTATATTTAAAGGATATATTTTACTTGCTTCTTTTTCTAATTTTTCTAACCATTCTGGTTTTACATGAACAAATAATCCATATTCTTGTAAATTGACATCGTAACCAAAATATTCATTACCATCAATTTTAATTATATTATCACTCATATCTTCTGTATCAAAATATTCTGTCAAATCAAAATTATTACCTTCTAAAAACTTCTCTATTAATTTGTCACTTTCATCAATTTTTTCCGATCGTTTTTTTCTTACATTGGTTTTAATTTTATTATAAAGTTCTTCAACTTTAGATGATTCATTTTCTTGTTTTTTCTCTTTTTTATTACACGTAGTAACTATTGATGAGTATTCCAAGCTTTCTAATAGAGGAAATTGAAAATCATTATAATATGCATATTCTGATATTAAAATATTTTCCTCTTTTACATATAACCATCTCATTGGTTGATATTCCCATATTAAACACTTACCATTTAAACCAGAATTTAATATTTTAAGTATATTCATTTCGAACACTTTAGATGTAATTCTGTAAGAACTGGGTCCCCAGCTTTTTAATACTGCACTTTGATAATCTTTACCAAAATATTCTTTGAAAGTTGCTGAATCTGGATTATCAAAAAATTTCGTACTAACTTTAGAATGTCTAGGAGGCTCAGATATAACTGATGCATTTAAACATTTTCCAAAAGATAAAAATTTAATTCCAACTGAATTATTTTCAAACTGATTAATTAAATCTATGTTGTATGTATTTAAATCAATTACATAAAAACTATATACACTAACATATTCTAAGTGGCTCGGAATATCTTTTACAAAACCTTCTTTAGTAATTTCTATCATTACATTTTCTGCTGGGTGATAAACTTTAAATAGATTTCCATCAAAATTATTATTAACCAAATAATTATTAGATGCAACTCTATTTTTTTCTAAATACATATGATATTTAGTATATTCTTCTAACGTTATTGCTCGAGCATGTATCTTTTTCATATTTCCCCCTAAAAAGTATCAATATAATATCATAAGTACATATAAAATTCAATTTTAAATTCAAGTAACTGGAATGCTAATTTTATTCAATTACACCTTTTTTTATTTTATGTTATAATCTAGGTATGAAGAAGTTTAAAAAAATTTATATTGAAATAACTAATATGTGTAATTTAAATTGTAGTTTTTGTCCTAAAGATAATTTACCTAAGAAAGAAATGTCTTTAGAAGAATTTGAAACTATATTAAAAAAGTTAGATGACTATACTGATTATGTTTATTTACATGTTAAAGGTGAACCTTTATTACATAGTAAGTTTGATGAAATTATTAATTTATGTAACAAATATAATAAACAAGTAAATATTACTACAAATGGAACATTAATAAAAAAACAAATTAATTCATTAAAAAGTGTTAGACAAATTAATGTTTCTCTTCAAAGTATTACTAATTTAGATATTTTAGATGATATTATTAACAGCTGTAATATTCTTAGTGATAATACTTATATATCTTATAGATATTGGGTTAAAAATAAATATGAAGATATTATTAGAACAAAAATTAAACCCAGTAAAAATATATTTATTTCTGAAGGAGAAGAATTTATTTGGCCTAATTTAAATAATGATTTTATTAATACTAAAGGCACGTGCAAAGCTTTAAAAGATCACATAGCTATATTAGTCGATGGAACCATTGTACCTTGTTGTCTTGATTCTAAAGGAGTTATTAATTTAGGAAATATATTTAATAATAGTTTAGAAGATGTTATTAATAGTAATAGATATATTAATATGTTAAAAGGTTTTAATGAAAATATATTATGCGAATCCTTATGTCAGAAATGCGGCTATAAAAAAAACATTGATTAATGTTTTTATTTATATCTTTTTCTTTCTCTTACAAATGATTTTATATTAGTATCGTTATATTCATAATTATTTATTCTTTCAAGTTCCTTTTCCAATTCTTCTTGTATAGTTATTTCATCAATATTTTCTTTATTTGTGTATGTTAGTTCATCTTTTTTTGTTTTATATAATTCTAGTGATTTATAGGCATCAAATGCCGAAAATGCAACTGTAAATCCAAAAATAGCATTAATAATTTCAGGATTATTTGTTAAGAATAAAGATAAGCATACTGCAAGTGATTGAATCCACATTCTTATTTTAGAAACAGTACTAGATACTACTATATCTCCTTTTCTATAATCTTTAATTAATTCTTTGAAATTAGATTCTTCCCTAGTATCATTTTCTAGTGATCTAATTGATTTACCACTTTTAATTTTATAATCAACACCTTCATATAAATACAATACTTCTCTACCCAATATTAAAAGTGTCCAAGGAGGGATAACACCTTGTGCTATTAAAACAAAACCTATACCCCAAGTAAGAATTTTATCCGCAAAAACATCTAGCATTGCACCAAACTTTGAAATATAGTTATATCTTCTTGCAATCATACCATCAAGTGTATCTGTAAGAGCAGTTGCTCCTGCCCAAATACCTAATGTTATTGGTGCTGTTATTCCAAATACCGCTAAATACATAGTTAAAATTATAGAACTAAATATTCTAGTTGAAGTAATTATATTTGGTATATTTTTTGCTATATTTGGATTAATATTTGTTATAAATTTATCTATATATTTCCATATTCCTTTTGAGTTCATAAAACACCCTTGCCATATATTATATATTATATGATACTTTATGTCAAAAAAATATCTTGTAGTTGCTATTGTAAATAATATTTAATATACTAGTTATAGGTGATTTACATGGAAAGAGAATATAAACCTTTTAATTATAATGTTCTTAATTATACTGATGAACAAAAACTACAAGTAATATTCAGTATGATTTATAGTAAAAAAGATGCTATAAGTTTACTTATGACTATAACTAAAAAAAATACATTAATAGCCGGATATAACTTCGTTAAAGAGCATTATCCAATTACTGAAGATGAACTTAATATAATACATGCATCAATGCTAAAATAATCTAGTATATTTTTTATACTTTTCCATAAACTCTTAATAGGTGAAAGTTTATGACTAAAGTACAAAAATATTTAATTTTAGGAGTACCTCTTTTATTTTTATTTGGTGCTCTTTTTCATTTCATTTATGATTTAACTAATCAGAATATTATAATAGGTTTTATATCTCCAGTAAATGAAAGTATATGGGAACATACTAAAATGGTTCTAGTACCTTTAATAATTTATTATTTAATTTATTATTTTAAAAATAAAGAAAATTTAGATAAAAACAATTGGTTTTATGCCTTATTAATTTCTCTTGTAGTATCAATTTTATCTATTCCGCTACTATATTATTTTTATGCAGAAGGCTTAGGTATTCACTCGCTAGTGCTGGATATTACAAATTTATTTATATCGCTATTAATAGGTCAATTAATTGCAGCTCATATATATGAGTATAAAAAAAATAATGTGAATTACATTATTTCAATTATTTTTATATTTTCTATCTTTATTATTTACATGACATTTACTTTGTATCCACCAAAGCTACCTATATTTTATGATAAAAACGATCAAATTTATGGTATTAATACTGATTAAAATGAATTATATATTTATTGAATAATTCATTTTTATCTTTAGTTTTATCTGTATAACCTAAAGATATTATAGAAAATATTCTTAATTCATTTGGAATACGAAGAAGATTACGAACGTAGTCTTCTTTTTCTTTTTTAGGAGCAACACCTATCCAACAACTACCTACATTATAACTTGTAGCAGAAAGCAAAATATTTTGCGTTGCTGCTGCTAAATCTTGTTGCCAGTATTCAGTTTCTTCTTTACCTATCACAATTATAGCTTTATTTGCTTTTTCTAACATAAAACTATATTCAGTAGTTTTAGATAATTCACTTAGTATTTTTTTATCATCTATAACTATAAATTCCCAAGCTTTTTTATTCATAGCTGAAGGTGCATTCATAGCTGCTTTTAACATATCATTTATGATATCTTCTGAAATTTCTTTATCATTATAACTTCTAATACTTCTTCTTTTAAATATTTCTTCCAAGTTAATCTCTTCCTTCAGCTATAGATAAAAGTCTAAGAATTTGAAGCGCTGATGCTAGTACTCCCGCTACATATGTCATAGCAGCAGCTCCAAGCATTGCGCTTATACCTTTTGAATCACTTTCATCAACTATACCAATTTTAGCTAACTCTTCTTTAGCTCTTCTTGAAGCATCAAATTCTACAGGTAATGTAACTACTTGAAAAACAAGCCCAAAAGCAGTTAAGAAAATACCTAAATAAACTACATCTAGTAATTGAGCTAAAAATCCTATTAAAATGATAATATAAGATAATTTAGTTGCTATATTTACTATTGGAAATATAAATGATCTTATTTTCATAAATATATAATTTTCTTTATCTTGTATAGCGTGCCCTACTTCATGGGCCGCTATGGCAATTGAAGCAATACTTTCACCATTATAAATATCAGATGATAATCTCACTACTTTTCTAGTAGGATCATAATGGTCAGATAAAGTACCTTTAGTTTCAACAACATATATATTTTCAAGCCCATTAGCTTTTAATATTTTTTGTGCAACTTCAAGTCCGCTTATACCTTTATTATTTTTTTCTTTCTTATATTTACTATAACTACTACTTACTTTTATTTGTGCAATTAAAGGTATTATTATAATTAAAATTATTAATATTAAGTTATCCATTATTTACCTCAAACACCGTCCCTTCTCTTGTATCTTTTAATACAATATTTTGTTTAAGTAATTCTTCTCTTATTTCATCAGCTAAGGCAAAATCTTTATTTTGTTTAGCAATATTTCTTTTTTCTATCATTTCATTAACATAGTTTTCGTCTATATTTATTTCTTCTTCTTTAATTAAATCTAGCGATAAAACTAAGTCAAAGCATTTTATTAATTCTAGTTTTGTAAAATCATCCATATCAGCTTTAAGTACATCATAAAGTAAGGTTATCATACTTGCAGTATTTAAATCATCTTTAATATATTCGATAAATTTATTTTCAAACTGATTAAATTTATCTTTTTCCATATATCCTTCAGTAGATAAATTCTTGATTTTATTTTTTAATTTCTTATAAGAATTTTCTGCTCCATCTAATGCTTCATAAGAAAAAGTTAATTGATTTCTATAATGACTCATTAAACAAAATAATCTATAAGATAGCGGATTATAACCTTTTTTTTCTAAAGTTGACACTGTTAAAGTATCACCTTTACTTTTACTCATTTTTCCAGTAGCGTCATTTAAATACTCTCCATGAATCCAATATTTACACCACTGATGTCCTAAATAGGCTTCTGACTGCACTATTTCATTAGTATGATGAGGAAATATGTTATCAACTCCACCACAATGTATATCTAAGTATTCTCCTAAATATTTCACAGATATTCCAGTACACTCTATGTGCCAACCTGGATATCCATAACCAAATGGAGAATTCCATTTTAATTCTTGATCATCAAATTTAGATTTAGTGAACCATAAAACAAAATCAGTTTTATTTTTTTTATTTTCATCTAGACTTACTGAATCACGAGCACCGTCAAGCATTTCATTTGCATCATGATTAGTCAAAGAATAGTAATCTTTAGTTTTACTAGTGTCAAAGTAAATATTACCTCCACTAGCATATGCATAGCCTTTATCAATTAATTTCTCTATGATCATAATATATTCTGCTATGTTATCCGTTGCATTACTTATTATTTCTGGTTTTTTTATATTAAGTTTATCACAATCTTTAAAAAATTCATCTGTATAATATTTGGCAATATCTAAAACGCTTTTATTTTCTTTTTTAGCACTACTTAACATTTTATCTTCGCCATCATCAGCATCTCCAGATAAATGACCTACATCTGTAATATTCATACCCCTAGTAACATTATATCCTAAATATAATAATCCTTTTTCAAGAATATCTTCCATTATATAAGTTCTTAAATTACCTATATGGGCATAGTGATACACAGTTGGACCACATGTATACATTTTAACGTTTTTTTCATCCCATGGAATAAATTCTTCAATTTTTCTAGTTAAAGTATTATATAATTTCATATTACTTCAGCTCCTTTTGTAAATTAATTATAGCATATTTTACTTTAAATTACCTTAAATCCTTATGAAAAAAAAGAAAAGCATATTACTTTTCTTTACATTTTATTCATTTTAGAAATTGCTAGAGCTCCTTCTGATGCAGCATTAATTAACTGATATATTTCTTTTTCTATTATATCACCCACTGCATATAAACCTTTTATACTTGTTTCATAATTTTCATTTACTTTAATATATCCTCTATCATTAAGTACATTAAAATCTTTTACTAAATCATTTGAAGGCGTAAAACCAATATATATAAATATAGCTGAAGTATTAATTACTTTATCGCTTTTTAAATTAACACTAACTATTTTATCATCTTCTAAATTAATATTTGTTATTTCATCTTGATAAATTATTTCAACATTATTTTTTTCATTTAATTCTTCTATCAAATGCTTTTTAGCACTAAATTTATCTCTTTTAACTATCATAGTTATTTTTTTAGCAATGCTTGATAAGTAATTAGTTTCTTGAACAGCACTACTACCTCCACCTACTACAACTATCTCTTTATCTTTATATAACGCTCCATCACATAATGCACATGTTGAGATACCTTTTCCTAACAATTTTTCTTCTTCAGGAAGTCCTAGTAATAAAGGTTTTCTACCTGTTGCCAACAACACATTTTTTGTTTGATATTCACTAGTAGATGTTATTACTTTAAACATATCATTTTCTTTTATTATGCTTTTTACACTATCGATTTTATAATCTATTTCTGCAGTAGTTACTTGATTAAATAAATCCATTGCAAAATCAGGTCCTTTTATATTAGCTTTTCCTGGAAAGTTTTGAATTTCATCAATAGTATTTAAAACTCCTCCTGGCATTCTTCCTTCTAACATTAAAAATTTCATATTAGCTTGCTTAGCATATAAACCTGCGGATATACCAGATATACCCATTCCTATTATAATTACATCATACATATTTTTTCTCCTTAATATATTGTTTGGCCTTCTTCACCATTATATAAATTTTCAAATTTACCTTTACGGCTTAATATCATTGTAATAACAACACCAGCTATAATCATAATTACTGATACTATTTGAGCTACTCTAATGCCCCCTAAAAGTAAAGCATCATAATCTCTCATTGATTCAAGCAAGAATCTTCCTACTCCATACCAAATCATATAAATAGAAATCATTTGCCCTGTTTTAATATATTTTATTCTTCTAACAATTATTAATACTATAAAACCTAATAAGCACCATAAAGATTCATAAAAAAATGTTGGATGATAATAGTTTTCATTAATATACATTCCATCAATAATAAATTCCGGAATATATAAATTTTTCAAGTTTTCATAAGTAGTAATAGATCCATAAGCTTCACTATTAAAAAAATTACCCCATCTACCTATAGCCTGAGCAAGTAAAAGTGCTGGAGCTATTATATCAATAACTTTTACAGCTTTAACATTATAACTTTTACAATATATTAATATAGTTATTAAACCAGCTATAATCCCACCATGTATAGCAAGACCACCATTCCAGATTTCTAATATACTTAGTAAATTATCTTTATATAAGGAAAAATTAAATATTACATAATAAGTTCTAGCTCCTATGAATCCAAAAATAATTGTCCAAAAAGCCAAATTAAATAAAAAATCTTTACTATAATTAAATCTCTTTCCTTCTCTTAAAATTAAAAATATAGCACTAATAACACCTAGTAATATAAATATTGAGTACCACATTATTTCAAATGAGCCTACTCTAAAAAATATTGGATCCATATTATCACTAACCTTTCTTAATAATTATATATTTTTTTATATTAAAAAGCAAATAAAAGATATTACTAATGTAATATCTATTTTTTAAAAGTATTTTCTAATTCTTGAAATTGCGGAAAAGTATTCATTATTTCAAAAAATGATCTTCTAAACGCTAAATCATTTTTTAAAGTTCCGACTAATTGATTTCTAAAATTAACGTCTACTCCATATCTTGCTACCACTAATTCTCTGTCAAATGCATTGTTTGCAAGTAATGTTAAATCAATTATTTTACCATTAGGATTTTTAACTCTATCTTCATAACTTCTAATTACTCCCATTTAAATCACCTTTCTTAAAAACTCACCAGTATAAGAATTTTCTAATTTAGCAATTAATTCAGGTGTTCCTTCGCCTATAATTGTTCCACCTTTATTACCACCTTCTGGTCCTAAATCAATTATATGATCTGCTTGTTTAATGACATCTAAATTATGTTCTATTACCAGTACTGTATCTCCATTATCTGCTATTTTATTTAAAATTACAAGTAATTTTTTTATATCTGCTGAGTGTAACCCAGTTGTTGGTTCATCTAAAATGAATAACGATTTACCTGTTGGTTTCTTTTGAAGTTCCTTAGCTAGTTTAACCCTTCCTGCTTCTCCTCCAGATAACGTTGGTGCACTTTGACCAAGTTTCATATAAGATAAACCTACTTCGTCTAATACTTTTAATTTATTATATACTTTAGGAACATTTTCAAAAAATCTTAAAGCTTCACTTACTCTTAATTCTAAAACTTCATAAATATTTTTACCTTTATATTTAACTTCTAAAGTTTCTAAATTGTATCTTTTCCCCTCACATACATCACATGGTACATATACATCTGGAAGGAAATGCATTTCTATTTTTTTAACACCATCTCCCCAACAAGATTCACAACGTCCACCTTTTACATTAAATGAAAATCTACCGGAACTGTAACCTTTCATTTTAGCTTCTTTCATTTGAGCGAATAAATTTCTTATTTCATCAAATACCCCTGTATATGTTGCAGGATTACTTCTAGGAGTTCTACCTATTGCTTCCTGGCTTATCATAACTATTTTATCAATTAATTCTTTGTTTTTTATTTCTTTTACTTTACCAGGTATTTCTTTGGACTTATATAATTCATTTTTTAAATTTTTATATACTATTTCATTAACCAAACTTGATTTACCTGATCCTGAAACTCCTGTAACGCACACAAATTTACCTAAAGGAATATCAACATTAACATTTTTCAAATTGTTAACATCAGCTCCAATAATTTTCAGTTTCTTTCCATTACCTTTTCTTCTTTTTTTAGGAACTTCAATATATTCTTTTCCACTTAAGTATCTACCTGTTATGCTTTCATCATTTTGCATTACTTCTTCTGGAGTTCCTGCCGCTACAATATGGCCTCCAAATTCTCCTGCTCCTGGTCCAATATCAACTAAAAAATCTGCTTCCATCATTGTATCGATATCATGCTCTACAACTACTAATGTATTTCCTAAATCTCTCATTTGTTTTAATGATGTTATCAGTTTTTCATTATCTTTTTGATGCAGTCCAATACTTGGTTCATCAAGAACATATAATACGCCAGTTAATCTTGAACCTATTTGAGTAGCAAGTCTAATTCTTTGAGACTCTCCCCCTGATAAAGTACCTGCACTTCTAGCAAGAGTTAAATAAGATAATCCAACATTTACTAAAAAGCTTAATCTTTCTTTAATTTCTTTTAATACTAAGTTGCTAATTTCAAGTTCAATTTCACTTAATTTAATTTCATTAAAAAATTGATGTAATTCTTCTATAGACATAATACATAAATCATAAATATTTTTATTGTTAATAAATACAGATAGTACTCCCGGCATTAATCTTTTTCCATTACATACATCACATGTTGATTCATACATATATCCATCTAACCATTCGCGTATCCAAGTGCTGCTTGTTTCAATATATCTTCTTTCTAAATTATTTATTATACCTTCATATTTAGAATAAGTTTTTCTAGTACCACCATTTTTAGATGTATAATTAAATTCTAATTCTTCATCTAAACCATATAAAATTATATTTAAATCTTCTTTGGTCATTTTATTTACAGGTTTATTTAAATCTATATTTTTCTCTTTTGCAACAGTTCTAATCATAGTATAAAATGTGTTATTTTCTTCGCTATTAAGAACTACTATTGCACCTTCATTAACACTTTTATTTTTATCTGGAATTAACAAATCAACATTAATTCTTTGTGCAAAACCAAGGCCCTTACATTCAGGACATGCGCCAAAAGGCGAATTAAACGAAAACATTCTTGGTTCAAGTTTAGGACTTGAATAATTACACTTAGGGCAAGCATAATCTTCACTCATTAAAAGTTCTTCTTCATCGTATGATATTAATACTTTTCCACCAGCCATTTTAGCACTAGTTTCTAAAGCTTCAAATATTCTTCCTCTTTCACTAACATCAACTGTTATTTTATCAATAATTACATCTATATTATCTTTTTTATTTTTTTCAAATGTTATATTGTCTGTTAATCTATAAATATCTTTACCAACTCTGATTTTAGAAAAACCTTTTTGAATTAATTTTTCTATTAATTCTTTATGAGTACCTTTTTCATTTCTTACTACAGGAGCCATAATTGTAATACTCTTATTTTCTAACAGTAATACCTTATTAGTCATCTCTTCTATTGATTGTGCAAATATCGGTTCATTATGATTAGGACAATATACAACACCTATTCTAGCATATAGTAATCTTAAATAATCATATATTTCTGTTATAGTTCCTACTGTTGACCTTGGATTTTTATTTGTTGTTTTTTGATCAATAGATATACTTGGACTTAACCCTTCAATAGAATCTACATCAGGTTTCGAACTCATGCCAATAAATTGTCTAGCGTATGCAGACAAACTTTCAACATATCTTCTATTTCCTTCAGCATATACTGTATCAAAAGCTAAACTACTTTTTCCAGAACCAGATACACCAGTCATTACTATTAATTTATTTTTAGGTAAATCTAAAGAAACATTTTTTAAGTTATTTTCTCTAGCCCCCTTTATTTTAATATGATCCATAAACAACACTTCCTTGCACTAGTTATTTTACCACATTTATATGAAAAATACACCTAATAAAATCACTCTTTTAATTTGTAATAATATATTATTACTAGGGAGGAAAAATTTTGAAAAATAAATTAAAAATTAGTATAGTTACTATATTTATTATTTTAGGTTTTATAGCATTATTTTTTGTTCTAACGCCTAAAAAAGACACAGGTTTAACAACAATTAAACTTGCTGAGGTTACTCATAGTGTTTTTTATACTCCAATGTATGTTGCCATAGAAAATGGATACTTTGAAGATGAAGGAATTGATATTGAATTAATTCTTACGCCAGGAGCTGATAAAGTTGCTGCAGCAGTTTTATCAGGTGATGCAAATGTTGGTTTTGCAGGAGCTGAATCTGCAATTTACGTTTATGAAGGTGGTGAAGAGGATTATCTTCAAATATTTGCAGGTCTAACAAAAAGAGATGGCCAGTTTATTGTATCCAGAGAAAAAATCGAAAATTTTACTATTGAAAATTTAATTGGTAAAGAAGTAATAGCAGGTAGATCAACTGGCATGCCAGCACTTAATTTTATTAATTCAGTTGGTAATGCTGGAATTGATACAAGTTTAATAGATATAAACACTTCTATTGATTTCGCTGCCATGACAGGCGCCTTTATTGGAGGCGAAGGTGATTTTATAAATGTATTTGAACCAAATGCTACTCTACTAGAAAAAGAAGGCTATGGTTATATAGTTGCTTCTGTTGGAAATTTATCTGGTGAAGTACCATATACTACGTTCTATGCTAAAAATAGTTATGTTGAAGAAAATGAAGAATTATTAATTAAATTTAATAATGCACTTAAAAAAGGTTTAGACTTTACTTATGTAAATGATTCTAAAGTAGTAGCAGAATCAATTATTAATCAATTTCCAGATAATAACATTAATGACCTAACTTTAATGATTGAAAGATATAAACAGAGTGATTCTTGGTTAAAAGATCCAATAGTAGATGAAGAATTATTTACTAACTTAGAAGACTTTTTAATAAAGTTTGATCTTCTTGAAAATAAAACATCTTATACAAATATAGTTAAAAATTTATATGAATAAAATATTAAAAGTCAGTGATTTATCAAAGGAATTCAATACTGATTCTGGAGAAATAAATGCTCTAGATAATATTAGCTTTGATGTATATGATAAAGAATTTTTAACTATTGTTGGTTCAAGTGGTTGTGGAAAAAGTACATTACTTAATATTCTTGCTGGTTTAGAAACCCCTTCTAAAGGCAATGTGGAATATTCTAACAAAGAACCTATAATAGGTTATATGTTTCAAAGTGATGCACTTTTACCTTGGTTAAATATTTTAGATAATGCAACATTAGGACTATCTGTTATGAATAAAAAAACAAACGAAAATGTTTTATATACAAAACAATTGTTAAAAACCTACGGTTTAGAAGAATTTTTGTATAAATATCCTAGAGAGTTATCTGGAGGCATGAAACAAAGAGTAGCACTTATTAGAACTCTCGCTATTAAACCAGATATTTTGTTATTAGATGAACCTTTTTCTGCACTAGATTATCAAAATAGATTAATGTTGGCAAATGATGTACATGATATTATAAAAAAAGAAAAGAAAACTGCAATAATGATTACTCATGATATTGCAGAAGCTATAAGTTTATCAGATAGAATTATTACAATGACTAAAAGGCCTGGAAAAATAAAAAGTACAATTAATATAGAATTGGATAGCAAAAGCACTCCAATAAATAATAGAAATGATACTGCGTTTCGTAAATATTATGAAATGATTTGGAAAGAAATAGATAAAAACTGAGATTAACTCAGTTTTTTAATATATTGTAACAGTATATCTAGATGCATGGTTTATGTCAGCTTGTCCATTATAGGCGGTATAAGAAAATATCCCATTTATTGTAGTAACATTTCCGTATAAACTACCTCCCCGGTAAAACCAATTATAGTTTAGAAATGAAGTTGTTACTCCTCTATCATCATAAAAACCTAATGTATCAGTTAACGCATCTCCCTTAATTGTTAAAGTAGTTGCAAGACCATAATTTGCAAATGGATATACATTTACATATCTACCTTCTGGCAAGGTTGTAAATCCACTACTTTCAGTTTCAAAATTTCCACTAGAGTTTAAAATTGCTCCCATAACTCTATCGAAAGCCCCACCCACAGTATCATAAATACCATAAATATTTCCAGTGGTAGATGCTCCCATTCCTTCATATGTATCATATGTATTATCAACACATGTTGTAGTAGAGCCCGTAACAGAAGGTGCGTCACCACCTATCCCTGTAATATAATTTAAACAGTTATTTGGGTATATTTCTTTGTTAACACCAGAATATGCTGTATTTCCGTATTTACCATATTTTGATTGGGATAAATATGCAATTGCTCCCCATTCTGTATTTTTCATCAAATGGGCGTCTACAAATCCTACATATCCATAATTTTCATATCCTGCTGTACCGTTCATTAAGCTTTGAACTTCATAAAATGATTGAGATATAGTTTGATAGTTAAGCGGAGTTACACTTGGCTTAGATGCCAGTAACGATCCAATTTTAGAAGCCTCAAATTTTGCTACCCAAAACCCTGGAATTTCTACATTACCGGGATCGTTTCTGGTCGCTGGATCATCACATGTATTTCCCCAACAAAATGCAGATGGTGTATAATAATTTTCTGCAAATAAACCAGTATATTCTGCACTTCCAGTATCAAGTGTTTCTATATCTACAAATCTAATATCTACTGCCCCTGGAGTTGCCCTTGTAAGAGGACTTGCTCCAAAACCATGATAACCTAACTCATCTCTTATCGTATAAGAGAATCTAGGTATCCATACCATCATAGATGTAATATCATCCATTTCAACAGGAGTTCCTGGGTCTGCTTCCACATAAAATGTTCTAGTTGCTGCTGTAACAGAGGCTGCATTTGCCCACTGTTGTTCATCGTAATTAAACCACGCTGCATTAAGAACATCTGCTTTTTCCCATTTATCAATTGTGTCATTATAAACGATTGGTATTAGACCATCAATGATTTCAGGATCAGATCCATCTAAATTATCATCATGATATATTTCTCCAAATCCAAATACAAATTCCAAAGTTAATTTTAATTCTTCATTTGTAGGAACAGAATTAGCATTGAAGAATATTTTAAATGTAGTTTCACTATTTGGTTCAAATTCAGTATAAATATATAAATCAACTAGGTATTCAATTTCTTGATTTACAGTATCATTTTCTATTATTTCTCTTAAATGATATGTAGAAACAGTATCATTTTTTATGGTTACTTGATATTCAAAGGAAGATGTAGCACTGGGTACACTTAATCCAATAGTAGCTGTTGTATCAGTAAATGACGAAGAATATAATTCAGTGCTGTCTGTTATTGATAATAATTCTATATTAGATATATAAACACTACTAGCTGGAGTTACTGCTACTTCACCACTTATAGTTAAATTAACATTTAATGCAGAATAGCCAATTGATATTAAGGACACAGCAAAAAAAGATACTATAATAATCAGTAAGTTAACATATTTGAATTTCTTTTTAGTAACTTGTTTTTTCACTTATATCCTTTCACTATAAAATAATAGACTACTCTATCTTAAATAAATTATAACATAAAATAAGACAAAAATACTAACAATATTATTTTATTTTAATATATTATTATAGAGTGTGATTATATGTCTGAAAATCAAAAAAACTATTTAAAAAATAATAAAAAATATAAATTCAAAATACTAATAGCTCAGTTAAGTATTATTATAATATTTTTTTTAACTTGGGAATTGTTAGCAGTCTTCGATATAATTAATACCTTTATATATTCTTCTCCATCACTAATTTTAAATACTTTATCTAATTTATATTTAAATGGTGATTTACTTAATCATATTTTTGTTACTTTATATGAAACTATCATTGTATTTATTTTAGGTTTAACACTAGGTTTTATTTTTGCAATATTATTATATCAATTTAAAACATTTGCAAAAATAATAGACCCCTATTTAACAATGCTTAACTCCATGCCTAAAGTAGCTTTAGGCCCTCTTATTTTAATAATTGCTGGAGCAAATATTAAAAGCATCATTTTTATGGCATTACTCATTAATTTAATTATTAACATTGTAACCATTTATAATGGTTTCATTAATACAGATGAAGCAATTATTAAACTACTTAAATCTTTTAATGCAACAAAATTGCAAATATTAAAAAAAGTCATAATTCCATCATCTTATACAACAATCATTTCAAGTTTAAAATTAAACATTTCTATGTCGCTAATAGGACAATAAGGGGTATGGAGAGAACATTATATTTTTTTAAAGAATCTTAT
>CAYJJQ010000015.1:0-23951 GCA_964370545.1 uncultured Muribaculaceae bacterium
TAACAAAACCATAATGTTTTCTCGATAATAATATTAAAGGTCCTTTATTATTTTGATCAATTTTAGTTATATATACTTTTATATTTGATCCCATTTCTATTTTTTCATCTGGTATTATTTCAGTTTTAGGAAGTAATCCTCTAGATTTACCTAGATCAATATAGAAATTTCTAGCATCTTCTAAAGCTACCATTCCTATCATTAATTCAAATTCTTTGTCAGCAAATTCACCAACAATAACTTCTTTTTCTGCTTCTCTAATTTTTTGGATCATAACTTGTTTTGCAGTTCCTGCAGCAACTCTACCAAAATCTTTTGGTGTTACTTCAATTTCAATCTCATCACCTATTTTAGCATCTTCTTTGTATTCTTTTGCTTCTTCTACTAAGATTTGTGCATCACGATTAATTTCAGGCGGGATTACAACAATATTCCCTTCTTCATCTTCTGTTTCTTCACCATCATCATATTCTTTAACAACTATCATATAAGTAAATACTTTAATTGTTCCATTATCACGATTAATGTATACTCTAACATTAGTTTTAGAATCAAAATTCTTTTTATATGCAGTTTGTAAAGCTAATTCTAAACTATCAAATATAAAATCAGCTTCTATACCTTTTTCAGCAACTAATAAATCAATTGCTTTAATTAAATCTAAACTATTCATTTTATCCTCTTTCTTTACTCATTACATCTAAGATATAATTCTCACTTGGAAAATCCATTTCATCAATTACTTTATTTACTACTTTGCTGGCTTCAACAATGGTATCTAAATCTATACCACCTATTTTATCTAGCACTACAGTTAAAAATTTATTCTTATCTTTTTCATAAAAATATATTTCATCAACTACTATTTCCATTTCATCTAAAGGTTTTTTTAAAAGTCCTTCTAACTCTTTAATTGCTTTTTCCATATTCCTCCAAATTATATTAAAAGTGGGAACCTGCTGGTGCCCACTTGTTTGCATTTAGATTATACCATATTTAATTTTATTCTACAAGCATTACTGATAATTGCATTGATTATAGTATAATTCACATACTATTACTGGTGATAAATATGAAAATTAACTTAGGATATGTTTGTACTACTGTGTCTTTAGATATTACATCTTCTAGCTCTTTTACTTATACTAATTTTTCTAAAACAAATGATTATAATAAACTAAATGATGTTATTATTTCAAACCTAGTTGATTTAGAGAAAATATTAAAATATAACATAAGTAATAATATATACTTTTTTAGATTAACTTCAAAACTAATTCCACTAGCTACCAAAGAAGATGTGCCTTTTGATTATATTAAACCTTATAAAAAATACTTTGATAGATTAAAACCATTATGTAAAAAAATAAGAATTGATGTTCACCCGGATCAATTTACAGTTCTAAATTCTACAAATAAGGAAGTAGTTAGAAAAAGTATATTAGAACTTGAATATCATTATAATATATTAGAAGCTCTTGGTATTGAAAATAAAGTAATTATTCTTCATATAGGTTCTTCAGTATTAGGAAAAAATAATTCTATATCTAGATTTATTAACAACTTTAATAAACTACCAGAACATTTAAAAAAATGTATTGTTATTGAAAATGATGATAAAGTATACACTATAAATGATTGTTTAAAAATAAATAAAATTACAAATATACCAGTAGTTTTGGACTACCACCATCATATCTGTAATAATGATGGAACTGATATTAATAATGTAATGAAAGATATATTAAATTCTTGGATTTATAATAAACCTAAAATGCATTTTTCTTCACCTAAAAGTAAGCTAAAAAAAGAATATAGGTCACACCATGATTATATTGATCCATATTCTTTTATTACTTTTTTAAATATATTAAGTACTTTTAATACTGATGTAGATATAATGATTGAAGCAAAAAAGAAAGATGAAGCTATGTTTAGATTAATAAGACAATTAAAATATTTAACTAATTATAAAATTGATGAAACTACTATTAATATAAAGAAAAGATAAGAGTTACCTCTTATCTTTTTAAAGAACCTTGTCCTACTATATTGAATGAATAATTAGTTGATGATAATGATAAATCATCATTATTCATTTCTGCTGTACCAGTAATTAAATTAGGATTAGCATTTCTTTTTTCTTCTAACACCGCTACTATATTTGCTAAGTTATTTAGAGAAAAAGATGTATCTAATTCATCTCTATTAAATCCAAATGCTATAAAATCATACATTGTGACAAATTCATTCATTTTACGATTAAAAGCCTCTAAATTTAAATCTAAATCATTCACTTCAGGGTTAATCATTAAAAAACCACAATTAAGTGCATCAGTCACTTCTATTTCTAAATCATTTTTTTTACCTAGTAATAAAAATGCATTTAGTCCTGAATGTAATTTTTCTAACACACCTTGATTAATTACTAAGTTTATATTTTCTTTATTCATATTTTCTCCTTCTTTATTATTATACTACTCTTTTGAATAATTTTTCAAGTTCATAATTTGTAAATGAGATTATTGTAGGTCTTCCATGAGGACAATTATAAGGATTAGAACATTTAACTAATTCATTTAAAATATATTCCATTTCCATCATGCTAATTTTTTGATTTGCTTTAATAGACATTTTACATGCAAGTGTAATAGCTATTTTTTCTTCAAATTTAACTCTATCAAATTCCTTACCTAAAGCTATAATTAAATCTATAATTTTTCGTATACTTTCCTCTTCATAACCTTCTTTTAAAAAATCAGGATGGCTTTTAACCACTATAGTATTTATTCCTAATTCATCGTAAATAAACCCTAAATCTTTAAACAAATTTTCTTGTTCTTTAAATTTAATATAATCACTTTTTAAAAACTCTACAGTCACAGGAAATAACATTTCTTTAATATTTAATTTTTTGTCTTTTAAGTTTTGCAAATACTTTTCATAATTAATTCTCTCTTGAGCTGCATGTTGATCAATTAAATATATTCCATCTTCATTTTCAGCGCCAATATAAGTTCCATGAAATAAACCAGTAGGAAATAAAACTAATTTCTTTTCTTCTACATAGTTAACTATTACTTCATCACCATAACTAAAATCTAATTCATTTTGTACTATGTTTATTTCTTCGTTACCATCTATATTAATAACATTAATATCATCACTTTGAATTTCTTCTGCTTTAACTTTAGGAATAAGCAAACTATTAAATAATAATTCCTTAATTCCGTTGTATATTAAATTGTATAAATCATTTATTTTAGATAATTTAATATCTTGTTTTGTTGGATGAATATTTACATCCATCAAAGTTGGATCAGTTTCAATATAAAGTACTGCAACTGGATATTTATCACTTGGTTTATATGTATAATAAGCATCATTAATTGCTTTATTTATATCTATATTTTTCACTAATCTATTATTAACAAATGTTGTTATATGATTTCTATTTGATTTTAACACTTCTGGTTTAGCTATAAACCCTTTAACTATAAAATCATCATTATGAATTTCTAAAGATAACATATTACTTGAAATATTTAATCCATATATTTCATGAATAACTTTAAGTATATTATTAGAACCGCTTGTTTTAATTAATTCTTTATCATTATTTAATAAAGTAAAAGAAACTTGAGGATGTGATAAAGCTAATTTTTCTATTATATATACACACTGAGATAATTCAGAAGATTCCGATTTTAAAAACTTTAATCTAGCTGGAGTATTATAAAATAAATTAGTAATAGATATAATAGTGCCTTTTCTAGCTACATCATTTTCATGAGCCAGTAATTTACCACCTTTAATATGTACCTTAGTTCCTATATCATCTGAACATGTTTTTAAATATACTTCTGATACAGATGCAATAGAAGGCAAAGCCTCACCTCTGAAGCCTAAAGTTTCAATAAAAAACAAATCCTCTGTAGTTCTTATTTTACTTGTTGCATGCCTAGAAAATGCTAATAAAGCATCTTCTTTATCCATACCTACACCATCATCAGTTATAGTTATTTCTTTAATACCACTATCTTTTAAACTAACTTTAATAACTTCTGCTTTAGCATCAAGTGAGTTTTCAACTAATTCTTTCACTACAGCTGAAACTCTTTCTATTACTTCTCCTGCTGCTATTTTATTTGCTAGATTATCACTCATGACTTTTATTTTAGTCATAGTATTCACCTTTATGAAGTATTCCTTTTTTTTGTAATTTTTTTAATATAATATTTTCCCAAAATCTATTAACCTTAGTTGTAGCAGGTTCTTCACTACCCATAGAGTTAACTAAAATAGATACCATTCCCATTCTATTTGCTCCAATAATATCAGTCATTATTTGATCTCCAACACAAGCAATTTGTTCTCTTTTAAATTTATTTAAGGCTAGTATCTTCTTATATTTAGTTTTAAGAGGTTTTTTAGCAGAATGAGCAGCATCTACATTTAAACCTTCTTTAAATGCTCTAACTCTTTCTTTAGGGCTATTAGATATAATTATTACTTTAAATTCATCTGTTAAATATGCAAAATGTTCTTTTAATTTCTTAGAGGGTTTATCTTCTTTATAAGATGCCATCGTATTATCCAAATCAAAAAGTATGCATTTTATTCCACGTTCTTTTAATTTTTTATAATTTATTTTATAGATACTTTGCTCATACATATCCGGTACAAATAAGTTCATTTATTACTCCTTTTATATATAATATAATACCAATAATAAAAATAGATTGCAAATAAAAAAGTAAATATTACTTTACTTTTTTAGGCATGAAATTTTTAGTGAATTCATAAGTATCATGACCTTTAACATAAAAGTATCCGAATACAGAGAATATAATAGCCCCTACTGCATTTACTATCATATCTTTCATGGTATCTTTAAGCCCTACATCTAAATATCCATTTTCAATTACGTATGTTTGATCATCTCCGTAACTAATTTCAGTTTTAGTAATATCTTCTAAAATTACCGGGATATTTTCACCATCTTCATTAATATAAATTGATATTAATTCTGGTAGCAAATCATCTTTTTGCATATCTTGTTTCATACTAACATCTACACCATATTCAAAAAATTCCCATAATGTTCCTATAGTAATTGAAAAACTTAAAGCTACAATAGTTACATAAATTGGCGATAAAAATACCTTAGCTTTCTTACTTTTATTAAAAAGTTCTACAAGCGCAAAACCTACTCCTGCAAAAATAAATCCGTTCAAAGTGTGTAATAAAGTATCCCAAACAGGAATTCTTCCATAAAAATTGTTCATTTCACCTAATATCTGAGCAGCAAATATAAAGGCATAAATTGTACCTTCTAACATATCTGGTAAATCAATTTTTAATTTTTTTTCAGCGAGTCTAGGTAATGTAAATAATATTAAAACTAATACACATCCAAATACGTTATCCCAATTACGATTTAATACCTGCATAACCGCTGTTAAAATAACTAAAAACCTTAGTATAATAAATATTGTTAAATTTCTTGTTTCTCTTGTTTTCTTTTTCATAATAACTCCTAATAATATTATACATCATAAATTAATATATGCAAATAGTATTAATAATTATTAAAATATGATAATATTATACTAGGAGAAATATAATATGAATGAAAAGGTATTTAGAGAATATGATATAAGAGGAACTTACCCTACTGATATAAATGAAAATTTTGCATTCACCTTAGGAAAAAGTTATGGTTCTTATATTAAAGAAAAATATAATCAAACAAAATGCGTTATATCAAGAGATAACAGGTTATCTTCTAGTAGTTTATCAGATAATTTAGTTAAAGGGTTATTAGAAAGCGGTTGCTCTGTAATTGATTATGGAGTAACTACTACTCCTATGAATTTTTATGCAAGATATTTAAATCAATTATTTGGTATTATGATTACAGCTAGTCACAACCCTAAAGATGATAATGGTTTTAAGTTTTCTTTTGGGGGACCCTCAAATGCTGCTGGTCAATTAATCGAAGATTTTAAAAATTATACTTTTAAAGGAGTTTTTCAAAGTGGTACTGGAGTATATGAAGTAGCTGATATTAAAGAAAAATATATTGAATATATGAAAACTGGAATTGAACTGGGAGCAAAAAAAATTAAAATTGTAGTAGATCCAGGGAATGGAGCAACTACAGTTATAATTAATGAAATATTAAATCAATTTAATATTGAATATGAACTAATAAATGGAGAAAATGATGGCACTTTTCCAAATCATCATCCTGATCCAGCTGTTACTGCTAATTTAGTACAATTACAAAAAAAAGTATTAGAAACTAAAGCAGATTTAGGAATTGCTTATGATGGTGATGGCGATAGAATTGGATTTGTAAAGAATAATGGCGAATTTATGTCTACAGAAGAATTTATGATTTTAATGATTAGAAATATCGCCCCTACTGCCAATAATAAAACATTTTTATACGATGTAAAGTGTTCTAAAGTTTTAGAAGAAGAAATAAAAAAAATTGGCGCTACACCATTTATGTATAGAACTGGAGCTAGTTATACACAATTAAAAACACATGAGGATAATTTAGCTTTTGGTGGTGAGTTTTCAGGCCATGTATTCTTCAGAGATAAAGTCAGTGATATAGGAAGTGCAATATATGCATCACTTAGATTAGTAGAAATATTATCTAAAACTAATAAAACTATATCTGAATTAACAAGTGATATACCTAAATATTTTATTACTGAAGAGTTAAAGATAACAACCAAAGATGAAATAAAATTTAATGTTGTTGATAATGTTAAAAATCATTGCAAGCAAAACAACTGGCCACTAAATGAAATAGATGGCGTAAAAGTATATTTTAATGAAGGATGGGCGCTAGTAAGAGCTAGTAACACTGGACCTAATTTAATATTAAGAGCAGAAGCTAATACTGAAAAAGGAATGAACGATTTAAAAAATTACTTTTCTAAATTAATAGAAACTTATAATAAATAACTTTGGTTATTTATTTTTTTACATAAAAAAAGACTTTTTAGTCTTTTGTTACGTCATCTAAGAACCATAGTTTTAAACTAACTTGTCTTCCGTCGTTATTATAATGTTCTACAACTTTATAAATATAATAGTTATAAACTGTTACATTTTCACCTTCGTCAGCATTTTTATCTAGTTTATTACCTTCATCATCAATTTTGTATTCTTCCATACTTGAATAATAAGCAGGTTCTTCATCATTTTCTAATCTGTTATAATTTAAATATGCAACAATTGCAAGTATAACAAATACTATGAAAGCTCCCCAAAATATTACATTACCAATGATTTTAAGTGGACTAGATTTCACTTTTTCTTTTTCGTCTAAAATTCTTTCAAATTTTTCTTCTTTTTTAGTATCCTTAACTTTGTCAACTTTTTTTTCCTCAACCACTTCAGTTATTTCTTTTTCTTTTTTATCCATAACTACACCTCTTTCATAAATATATATTACCATATATCCTAGATTATTACAATAATAAACAAAAAAAGAAGTGCATTAGCACTTACTTTTAATTTGTTTTAATATTTAATTTGAATTCACTACATCCAACATACATATCTTTATTAATATCCCAAGCAAATGTATAACCATCAGCTTCAGATCCACTTCTAGTAACACCATAAGTGTTATTTGTAAAGTTTGTAATTACTTCTGTAATAGTATCAGTTCCTTTTTTATAAGAAATTGTTACTGTATCTACATCTTTAATTACTGTCTCTGTAGTTGCTGTTCCACTAGATGTTTGAGGATTTTTAATACTAATATTAGCACTAATAGCATCAAACGCTTTAGTTAATGTTGCAGCATTACTAGCATCGTAATATCTAGAAGTACCAGATATACTAGTTAATATAGATTTTGTTGAGTTATCAACAGAGAATCCAATAGTATAAATATTTTTAGTTGCATTTTTTAAATCCGATATAACCTTATTTCTAGCAGCTGTATTAGGGTTACATTCATACCACCATAAAATTCCTGAACAAGTTGCATAATCTGTTGGGGCACCATCCCCAAGAACTATAGCATATTTCCCAGCAGCATTACTAGCATTTAATAATGTTGTTACTTGAGAAATAGTAGTGTACATTGGTGTTCCTCCACCTTCATTATCATCAAAAGTATCAATTTCAGTAACGAATGAATTTAAAGTAGTGTCAGATAATTTTTTAGATATTTCTTTAACTACTGAACCAGTAGTTCCATCTCCTGTACCAAATGTAAATATAGTTAAGTTGATAGTAGAACCACTTGTATTTTTACCATTTAAATTTCTAACGAAATCTTTAGTTACTTTTACAAGTTCAGATATTCTAGTTACACCAGAACCTTCATAAGTTTCATACCACATACTTCCAGAAACGTCTAACATAAGTACTACTTCAAGTGAAGTTGTATTTATATTATTAACATTAATTTCAACTGTTCTTTCAACATCAGTTGTACTAGTTCCAACAACTTCGTTATTTACTCTAGCATTTACTACTAAATCACTTCCAGCTAAAACGCTTCCTTGAATAGTACTTGTAAATACTAGTGTATCTGTTGTTGATGTTGGATTCCATGTGAATTTACCATTTAAGCAAGTATATCCTGTCGGACAAGATAATCCTGCTGGTAATTCAATTTCTACTCCATAACCAGTTTGTAAATCATATGCTTTTTCATCAAATGAAACTGTATAAATTACTTCTTCACCTGGTTCAAAATTTGTTTTCGAAGGTGCACTAGTAGTAATTAACATATTTACATTTCTAACTGTTAAATCAGCTGTTAACACGATTGATCCAGTATAATTATCTGTATCTACATGTGTTATAGTTGCTGTAGCATTCGATGTACCAATACTACTACGAGTATTATTTGAATAAACTACTGTATAATCTGAACCTAATGTTCCAGTTAATAATAATGAATGTTCTTTACCAGTAAATGGAACAGTTAAATCATTATAAGTTGCAGTTATATCACTAGAACTTAAAGTTGCTTTTTCTATTTCATATGCTGTTGTTGCATTAGTTAAAGTATAATTATCAAGGTCATATGATGCTGTTGCATTATAATCTCCTGCTTCAATTGAAGCTAAATCATTAGTTTCTTTAACATATACAACTATCACACTACCATTAATAGTTATTGTTGCAGTTGGATATTGAGCAGTACCATTATAAGTTAATAATTTATTTGTCCATACAACTGGAACTTCTATAGCGTTAATTGTATACGCTTTTTCATTTGAATTAGTAAATTCATAGTTTGCTACTTCTGCAGCTACTGCTGTATATGAACCAGCATCAATAGATGCTTTTCCATCTTTTTCAGTAACTGTTAAATCAAAGCTTGTTCCATCTACAAGTTCAATTGAAGCTGTTGGCATTTGTTTAGTTCCATTAAATGTAAATGGTCCTACGTTATCCCAAACAATTTCTACTTGTGCTGGAGTCACTTGAAGTGTTGCAGTATAATCTACTGAACCAGTATAGTTAGTATTAGTTGCAAGCGGTTTAACTGTTGCAGTTACTAATTGTGATCCCACTACATCTAAAGTATTATCATCGTAACTAACTTCAAAACCTGCTGGCACTCCACTAGCTTCTATACTATGGTTAGTTCCATTATATACAAAACTATTTCCATCAAAAGTGATATTTAAATCATCTTTTGTTAATGTTTTTGAATTAATTGTATAATTTAATGTTTCGTTGTTTAATACATAATTTGTATTAGTTATACTAGCTGTTGCAGTATAGTTTCCTGCATTTACTGAACCTTCCGGACTAGGAGTTACAATAACAATAAGTCCTGGTATATCACTAGTAGCCGTTGGTATTTGTTTAGTTCCATTAAATGTAAATGGCCCTACGTTATCCCAACTAATATTAGCTACAGCTTTAGTAACTGATAAAATAGCTTCATCTGTTATTGATCCAGTATAATTTGAGTTACCAGTAATAGTAGCTACTACTGTTTGAGAACCAAATTCAATTCTTGTATTATCATTATAACTAACTGTAAATCCAGCATTTAATCCAGTAACTTCTACTTTATGTTCAGTTCCATCAAAAATTTCTGTTTTATCAGCAAATGTAAAGTTTCCTACATCTTCTCTAGTTATTTGTTTTGCATTTATCACATAATCATGTGATGCATTTGTAAATGTATAGTTTTCTACTGATGTTGCAAGTGCTGTATAGTCACCAGCATTAATTGATGCTGCATTACCTTCTACAGTTACCGTTACATCTACTTCTTGTCCATTAACATCTACAAATTTAGCTGTTGGCACTTGTTTAGTTCCGTTGAATGTAAATTCATCAGTACTCCATACAAGTGTTACAGATTTTTCAGTTACTTTAAGTACTGCTTCATCTGTTATTGAACCAGTATAGTTTGCGTTTCCTGTAATAGTTGCTACTACTGTTTGCTCACCTACATTAGTTCTTGTATTATCATTATAACTAGCTGTAAATCCAGCATTTAATCCTGTAACTTCTACTTTATGTTCAGTTCCATCAAAAATTTCTGTTTTATCAGCAAATGTAAAGTTTCCTACATCTTCTCTAGTTATTTGTTTTGCATTTATCACATAATCATGTGATGCATTTGTAAATGTATAGTTTTCTACTGATGTTGCAAGTGCTGTATAGTCACCAGCATTAATTGATGCTGCATTACCTTCTACAGTTACCGTTACATCTACTTCTTGTCCATTAACATCTACAAATTTAGCTGTTGGCACTTGTTTAGTTCCGTTGAATGTAAATTCATCAGTACTCCATACAAGTGTTACAGATTTTTCAGTTACTTTAAGTACTGCTTCATCTGTTATTGAACCAGTATAGTTTGCGTTTCCTGTAATAGTTGCTACTACTGTTTGCTCACCTACATTAGTTCTTGTATTATCATTATAACTAGCTGTAAATCCAGCATTTAATCCTGTAACTTCTACTTTATGTTCAGTTCCATCAAAAATTTCTGTTTTATCAGCAAATGTAAATTCTCCTACATCTTCTCTAGTTATTTGTTTTGCATTTATCACATAATCATGTGATGCATTTGTAAATGTATAGTTTTCTACTGATGTTGCAAGTGCTGTATAGTCACCAGCATTAATTGATGCTGCATTACCTTCTACAGTTACCGTTACATCTACTTCTTGTCCATTAACATCTACAAATTTAGCTGTTGGCACTTGTTTAGTTCCGTTGAATGTAAATTCATCAGTACTCCATACAAGTGTTACAGATTTTTCAGTTACTTTAAGTACTGCTTCATCTGTTATTGAACCAGTATAGTTTGCGTTTCCTGTAATAGTTGCTACTACTGTTTGCTCACCTACATTAGTTCTTGTATTATCATTATAACTAGCTGTAAATCCAGCATTTAATCCTGTAACTTCTACTTTATGTTCAGTTCCATCAAAAATTTCTGTTTTATCAGCAAATGTAAATTCTCCTACATCTTCTCTAGTTATTTGTTTTGCATTTATTGTATAACCAAGTTCATTAGAATTAGTAAACTCATAATTTGGTACTTCAGCAGCTACTGCTGTATAGTCACCAGCATTAATTGGAGTTTTACCATCTTTTTCTAAAATAGTTAAATCAAAGTTAGTTCCATCTACTAATACAATACTCGCTGTAGGTTCTTGTTCAGTTCCTGGAGTATATGTAAATGGTCCCATGTTATTCCAAATAATTTCTACTTGAGCAGGTTTAATTTCTAGTGTTGTAGTAAAAGTTATATTTCCAGTGTAATTCCCACTAGTTTTAACTACTGCTACAGCATTACTTATACCTACATCAGTACGTTTATTATCTGTATATGTTACTTTAAACCCTTCATCATTTCCTTCAATTTTTACATTTCTTTGATTTCCATTATATGTTTTTTCTTTACTTGGGAATGATAAACCAAATGCATCAAAAATTTCTTCTTCAGTCATTTCTTCAACATTTTTAGGAGTAATAGTATATGTACCACCTTTTACAGTAATATTATAATTATCATTAGTATATTCTAATGTTAAAGCATATTTTCCTGCATTAGTTCCAGCTTCTTTATTAATTGTTATACCAGCTGGTACTACTTCACTTCCTCTTGTTACTGTGTAATCTTGATAATCTACAAGAGCAGATCCAAATACACTACTTTGATCAGTAATTCTAACTGTAATTTCTCTCGCTAATACTTCTAAATCAGCATATAACATAAATGATCCAACATAATTTCCTGAAGTAATAACTTCAGCAGTTACATTGTTTATACCTTTATTTGTACGTTTATTATTAGTATAAAGTACATTAAAGTTTTCATCATTTCCTGAAACAGTTAATTTTCTTTTATTTCCATTATAAGTAACTGTTTTATCTGTTAATGTAATTCCAAATGTATCAAAAATTTCTTCTTCAGTCATTTCTTCAACATTTTTTTGAGTAATTTCATAGTTACCCTTTACAAATGTTACATTATAATATTCATTACTATGTACACCTGTTATTTCATAATCTCCTACAATTGCAGTTCTTGATGCAGCTGTACTTAAAGTAATTCCTGCTTCATGTCCTACAACTTCAGTTCCTGCAGTAACTACATAATCTAAAGTTTCTAACACATCACTAAATTGTGAAGTTTTATTATTAATTTGTACAGTAATGTTTCTTTTTGTTACTTCAAAATTAAACGTTAATGTCGCTGTATTTCCTAAACTATCTGAAGCTGTTGCAACTACTTCATATATTCCAGGTACATCTGGATTAATAGCACTTGTATCAAAAGATACTGCTACATCTCCATCATGTTCATCAGTTGCTGTTGCACTAAATGTAGGAACTTCATCATAAACTACCATAGAATACACATTATTTTCAGATAATGTAATTTCAGGTGCTCCTGATTCATCCTCATCTACAACACCATTATTATTGTTGTCCGGCGCATATAGTGCAGTTACTGAGTAATCAGTAAGTACATTTGTAAGCGCTCCACTCCATCCAGTAAATACAAAATTTAATCTTGTTGGTGTTCCTCCTGGATAAACTGCTGTATCACCAGCATCAACTGTATCTGTTCCTAATGTAACTTGATTAAAGTCTAAGAACGTTACAGTATAATCTCTAGTATTACAAATAAATTGGGCAACTAAATCTGTTTCCTCTTGAATATTTACAAGATCTCCAGACCAACCACTAAATTCATAGTCACAAAATGCATCTTGTTCTCTAGTTGGTTCTTCACCTGTATAATCAGCATCTTGTCCTTCTTCAACAGTGATTTCTTGCAAAATAGTATTATCATAGTTTCTAAAAACTACGCTGTAGTCTTCTAGCTGCTCATCTATAGCGTTAAGTCCATCACCTGTTCCCGCGAACGTGAACATGAACATTCCGATAAAGATAAATAATGCTAATGCTACTATTTTTCTTTTACTCATATTTTCCCTCCCTTATTAGTACCCAATAACTATTATATTCTTTTGCAACTATAAATTTAACAATTATTGGTGTATGAATAAATTTTCTTGATGACCAAATCCCTCTCTGCATTAAATAATATAGCATAAATCGACATTTTTTTCAAGGAAAATCGTATTTTTTTTTGCAATAAAAAAACGGATAAATATCCGCTATGCTGGGCCAAAATTTGTAAACGGCCATATAGTAAATATACATTTACCTTGAAAATCTTCAATTGCAACTAAACCAAAGTCTCTACTATCATATGAATTAGAACGATTATCTCCTAAAACTAGGTACATTCCATCGGGTATTACTTCATGATTACCTGGCAAATCAGATAGTTTAAAATCCTCTGTAACTAAATCCGTTACTATGCTTTCTTCAAAGCCTTCACCGTCTATATATAAGACATTATCTTTATATTCAATAGTTTCACCAGGAAGACCAATAACTCTTTTTACAAGCATTCTAACCTCTTCAGATTCCATTGCTATAACATCATTTCTTTTTACATCAAAGAAAGTATAATGCATTTTACTTAATAGCATTACTTCTCCATCTTTATGAGTTGGTTCCATTGAAGGACCAACTACTTGAGTAAAACTAATTACATATAACGCTAATATTAATACTACTATAATTACTATAATATATTTAAATGTATCATTAAAAAATTCTTTTATATCTCTTAAATCCATTGTATTTCCTCCGTTTATAGTAACCAAATTATAACATACATCATAATTATTATCTATATGTTTTTATCAAAAAAAGAATTACTAAGTAACTCTTTATTTAATAACCGCTTCTAATGCTAGTATAACCATATGTTTAAGCGACGATTCTCTTTCTTCAATAGAAAGTACTACATCTGAAAACTTTGAATCAACAGCTGTAGCCATTATAGCAGCTTTTCTTCCCATTGAATTCGCTATATGAACTATACCAAATCCTTCCATTTCTTCCCCAATAACTTTAATGTCTTTTGGAACTCTAGCAAGAGCTGCATCAGCATCTACATAAGGTCCAAATACATCCATTGTCATAATAGTACCAAAATGTACTTTTTCATTTAATTCTTCTGCCGCTAATTTTATATCATTAGTTAACTCTTCACTAGGTTTAATAAAGGTATCATTTGAACCATTATATTGAAAAGCAAAGTTTGATTGTGTATATAAACTATCTGCAACTATTATTTCCGGAATTTTTACACTAGGATCAACAACTCCACATGTACCAAATCTAATGATTTTTTCTACTCCAAAATAATGAAATAATTCAAATACATATATTCCAGCAGATGGCATTCCCATACCATGCGCCATTACTGTAACTTCTTTTCCCTTATACGTTCCTGTGTATCCAAACATATTTCTAACACTAGTAACCAATCTAGCATTTTCTAAAAAATTTTCTGCTACAAATTTCGCTCTTAGCGGATCACCTGGCATTATTACTAATTTAGCTATATCATTATTATTTTCAACTTTAATGTGAATTGGATTTTCTCCTATAAACATTTTATCACTCTCCTTATTTTAATTTTAACATATAATAATTAATTTTCAAATTGCGAATTGTAAAGTTTGGCATAAAAACCACCTTTTTTTAACAACTCATTATGATTGCCTTGCTCTACTACATTACCTTTATCTAATACTAATATAATATCTGCATTTTTTATAGTAGATAATCTATGAGCTATAATAAATGAAGTTTTACCTTTCGAGAGTTTATCCATTGCTTTTTGAACTAACTCTTCGGTACGTGTATCAACATTACTAGTAGCTTCATCTAATATTAAAAATGGTGAAGTCTTTAACAAACCTCTTGCAATTGTTAAAAGCTGTTTTTCACCAGCTGATAAACTTTCAGCATCAGATAAAATTGTATTATATCCTTGAGGTAACGCTTTAATCAAGTGATCTATTCCAACCATTTTACAAGCGTTTTTTGCAGCAGCATCATCAACGTTTTTTTGATTATATTTTATATTTTCAAGTATAGTACCTTCAAAAAGCCAAGTATCTTGAAGTACCATACAAAATAAATCTCCTACATTTTTTCTGGTAATTTCACCGATGTTTACATTATCTATTATTATTGATCCTGATTCTATTTCATAAAATCTCATTAATAAGTTTACAAGAGTAGTTTTTCCAGCTCCAGTAGGCCCTACAATAGCTACTTTTTGTCCTGCTTTTACTTTTAAAGAAAAATTATCTATTATTGTTTTACCTTTTTCGTAACTAAAATGAACGTCTTCAAAAGTGATATTGCCTTTTGTTGTTAAAGCATCTAATTTTTTTGTTTTATTTTTTTCATTTGCTAATTCTTCTTCTTCAAGTAAATTAAATACTCTTTCCGAAGCAGCTGTCAATGATTGTAAAGATACTAAACTTTGAGCAATACTAGAAAGTGGTTGTGTAAATAATCTAATGTATATCATATACGCTATGATAACTCCAATTGTAATTTTTCCTTCAAATGCCAAATATGCACCTACTACACAAACTGCAGCATATCCAAAGTTACCAATAAACCCCATTAAGCTAGGCATTAATCCCGAGAAAAATTGGCTTTTCATGGCACTATCAAATAAATCACTATTGTATTTATCAAATTGTTTTTTAGCGTTGTCGGTCGCGTTATAAACTTTTACAACTGAGTGCGAGGAATATATTTCTTCAATATGACCATTTAATATTCCTAATTCTTTTTGTTGTTTATTAAAATATTTTTGAGATTTAACTAAAATAATACCAAGTACAGCAAATCCAATTATAGATGCTCCTATTGCTGTAATTGACATTAATACATTAGTAGAAAACATCATTATAACAACTGCTATTAATAAAAATACCGCTGATATAAATGAACTTAAACTTTGATTTAATGATTGACTAATGGTATCAATATCATTTGTTGCAATAGATAAAATATCTCCCGTTTTATTTCTATCAAAATATTTTAAGGGAATATTATTTAACTTACTTGTTACTTTACTTCTTAAATCTCTACAATATTGTTGTGCTATTTTAGTAGTAATAAACCCTTGAGAAGTCGATAAAATAAAACTAAAGCCATAAATTATAAATAATATAACCGCAATACTAACTACATAATCAGTATCTATATTTCCCATCAAACCTTGACTAATAGCATCAGTTATTTTTGTTATTTGATTTGGTCCTATTATTTGTAATACAGAACCTGCTAATGCAAATACTATAGATAAAAACAATAATATCTTGTATTTGCCTAAACTTACTAATAATCTTTTTAAAGATGCTTTAAAATCTTTAGGTTTTTCAACACTTTGATTTTTTGATCCCGGACCTCTATTCATTATTAAGCTCCTTTTCTGATAATTGCGAAATGGCAATTTCTTTATAAATAGTAGATTTTTTTAATAATTCTTTATGAGTACCCATAGCTACTATTTTACCTTCTTCCATTACAATAATTTTATCTGCATGCATAATAGTTCCTACTCTTTGAGCAACTATTATTGAAGTACTTTCTTTAGTATATTTTTTTAACGCTTTTCTTAATAACGAATCTGTTTTATAATCAAGAGCTGAAAATGAATCATCAAAAATATAAAATTCTGGTTTTCTATAAACTGCTCTAGCAATAGCCACTCTTTGCTTTTGTCCACCAGATATATTCGTGCCTCTTGCAGCTAATGATGAATCTAATCCTTTTTCTAAATTTTTAATAAACTCTTCTGCTTGAGCAACTTGCGATGCCTCTTCAACTAGATTCTTATTTATTTTTTCAGACCCATAGCCTATATTTTCCTTTACGCTACCTGCAAAAATAACAGCCTTTTGTGGTACAAAACCGAACTTTTCATATAAGTATTCTAAATCATAGTCTTTAACATTAATACCATCAATTAATATTTCGCCTTCAGTTACATCATAAAATCTTGGAATTAAGTTAATAAGTGTTGTTTTTCCAGATGCAGTTCCACCTATAATTGCAACAGTTTCGCCTTTGCTTGCTTTGAAGCTAATATTTTCAATAGCACTTTCTTCTGCATCAGGGTATTTGAATGTTACATTTTTAAATTCAATTTCACCTACTAAATCAGTTTTTTCTTTAAACTGGCCATTTTTTATTGCAATTTCAGTATTAATTACTTCCATAATTCTACCAGCTGATACAGATGATCTTGGATACATAATTACTACAATTACTAACATAATAAATGACATAATAACTTGCATAGCATATGATGAAAATACTACCATGTCACTAAATAAAGTTAATCTATCTAATCCAATAGCATTATTTATAATAAATGCTCCAGTTAAATAAATACTCAATGATAATGATGACATTATTAAGGTCATAAATGGCATCATTATTGACATAATTCTATTTATAAAAATATTTGTGTCTTTTAAATCTTCATTTGTAGTTTCAAATTTATCAGTTTGAAATTTTTCAGCATTAAATGCTTTTATTACTCTTATACCTGTAATGTTTTCTCTTACAGAAGTATTTAATTTATCTGTAAGTTTTTGTATCTTTTTAGTTTTAGGAAGTGCAAGTACTATGATTATTGAAACAAATACTAATAATACTGCAACTGCTAAACCAGTTAATATGGACCACTCTGTACTTGTTGAAGCTATTTTAGTAACAGCCCATATAGCAAGTATTGGTGATTTGATTAATATTTGTAATCCCATAGCAACAAATCTTTGTACATTTGCTATATCATTTGTAGTTCTAACTACTAAACTACTTACAGAATATTGTTTTACTTCTTGCATACCAAAATCTTCTACTTTATTAAATAGTTCTTTTCTAATACGTTGAGCAAATGATGCCGCAATATAAGCAACAAAGTAGCCAGTAACTACTGCGGATGCAAAACTTCCTAGTGCGCATAATACCATCTTTCCACCCGGTATCAAAATATCATTAATGTTTCCATCAACTGCTTGAAGTACAGTTGTCATTTCTGACATGTAATCTGGTATTTTTAAATCTAACCAAACTTGTATTACAATAAAACCTATAATGGGTATTATTAATATTAATTCTTTTATTGTTATTTTTTTTATTATTTTAAACATGTTTTACCTTTCTTTTTAGAATAAAAAAAGTTGTATACAACTTAATTTATTCTATTTATTGTATTATTAAGTTCATCGATTGCATCATTTACTACTGTTGGTTCTGGTTTAATAATACCTAATATGAAATCTTTATTTCTTGCTAATATTTCTCTAACCTCTTTTTCTAAATCAACTTTTGAATTCCCAAATGATATTCCGTAAGAGTCTATATCTAAAGCATTGGCTATATTTAATGCTCTATATAAATGATATTCTTGTGTGACAATAATAATTTTATTTAAAGAAAAAAGTTCTTTTATTCTATAAATACTATCATATGTTGATAGTCCTGATGGGTCTATATAAATATTTTCCTCAGGAATTCCATTGTCTATTGCATAATTTTTCATAGCAGTAACTTCATCATAAAATTCTGTACTATTATCCCCACTCATAATTATTTTATCTGAAACATTATTTTCATACAGCTCAATTGCCATATCAATTCTTTCTTGCAAAATTACACCCGGCTCTTTGTTAATTACTGATGTCCCCAATACTACTATTGCGTCAATATCATTGTTTTGTAATTTTTCAATTGATAAAATTTGGTCTTTTGTGCTTAATATAACATAAAAATTCACTGCCATTACATATATTATGACTGTTAATAAAATAATAAATAACCACTTTAATATTCTTTTTAGTATTTTCATGTTAACCTTCCACTACTACCATATTAGTTTAACATTATTTTATGATTAAGTAAATGTTTATAAATCATAATTGTAATTATAAATTATTAATTTTTTTATGTTAATAAAAAAAGTAGATTTCTCTACTTTATTCAACATTTGTTGGTAATACTAAATTTAATTCTTCATTTACTGAATTAAATATAATTTCATAATAAATGTAACCATACAGTTCACTATCTAATTTTAAGCTAAAACTTTTTATATAATCATTTTCTACTGAAATTTCAATATCAAATATTTCATTATTATCTATGTTTCCTTGTAAGAAAACAAGAGCCACTTCCTCAGGAAACTTTCCTTTAAAAGTCATGTTATCTTCAATTCTTGTTATTTCCATTTCATCTCTAGTCAATAAATCTACCATTTCTGCTAAGTCAAAAGTAAGTATATCAGCTTTTGGTTCCATTGCAGTTGTATAATTAGTAGCACCATGATATCTAGTATATGAAAGCATATCATCAACTCTATATTGCCAGTATATATCGGTGGTTATTTCAACACCATTTGTATTTTGAACAATATCAGTAAAGACAATATCATTTTCAGTATCATTTTTAATTAAATAGCTTGTTTTAGTAATATTATCATTACTTGATGTTTCTAAATTCACTTCAATCTCATAAGAATTTAAATTATTATTTACATTTTCTATAGTCTTAGTGATAATTTCTTCATTAGTTAATTCTTTTTCAACTTCGGTAGTTGGTGTTTTTGCTTCTTCTTCATTATTTTCTTCATACGCTACTAAGAAATAATAAAGCGCTACACCTAATAAACATATTAATATAATTATAATTATTAAAAGAAAATTCTTATTAGATTTTTTAATATTTACTTCTACTTTTGGATCTTCTTTAACAGAATCTATTAAAGTGTTGTTAACTGAATTTGTTTGCTTCTCCATGTTATTTTGATTTTCATTATTCATATTGCATATTCTCCTTATAATGAATTAATTCTATCATATTACATTATCAATTACAATGAAATTTTTTTATTTTACAAAAAAATGGATTTCTCCATTTTTTAGTCGTTATCATCATCATTATCGTCATCATCATTGTCGTCATCATCATCATTGTCGTCATCATCATTGTCTTCATCATCATCGTTGTCGTCATCATCATTATCGTCGTCATCATCATCGTTATCGTTGTCATCGTTGTCATCGTTGTCATCATCATTATCAACATTTTCTTGTGATTTTTCAGTAATAACTCCAGTAATAGCATCTATTTCATATTCATATTCTATATTATTATAAACAACTTCTATTTCATAAACAATTTGCTTATTATCATATTCAAAATCTATTTCTTTAAATACTAAATTTTCTATTTTACTTTTTAAATCTGTAGCTACTATTGATTTTATTTGTTCTTTATCTAGGTATTTGCTTGTGTCAGTTTCTCCTTCGTAATTTATATTGTCTAAATTATTTACTTCAGATGTAACTAATAAATACAAATTTTCTAATGATAAAGTCAATAAATTTTCTAGTTCGTAATCAGGATTTACTGTCATTAATTTGTAAATTAATGCATATTTACCCTCAGAAATCCCTAATTCTTTTGCTCTATCTTCAAATTCATCTTCATCTATATTATGAGACATAATTGCTGATTCTATTTCTTTTTCGATCAATATTTTTTTAATTTGTTCTTCAATTTTCCCACGGTATTTTTCCGCTTCCTCTCCTTCACCAGTGATTAATAAAGCATTATCATTACCATGTAAATAATTATTATTTATAATTAACTCCATAATTTCTTCTACTGCATCATCATATTCATCATTGATTACATCAAGATGAGGTAATAACTTTTCTGCTTCTGGTGAATTTGCTATTATTTCTTCTACTTTACCATTATTATTTAATTTTAGGGTAAATGATGGATTTACATCTATTGTTATACTTGTTGTTGTCATTCCCATATTAACAAACACTAGAAATGCTGCAAATGCTAATCCTAATCCTGGCATTATTATACATTTTTTATTCATTTTTTTTGTTTTAACTTCTGTCATATTTAACATGACTCCTTTCTTCTTATCAATTTTTTCTTTTACTGATTTAAAATCTGATTTAATCATATTTTCAGCGAGTAAATCGATATCTTTTTTCATTTTATTTTTCATATTATTCTCCTTCCTTATAGAGTTTTTTTATCTTTTTTACTCCTCTGTGATATTTTGAGAGAGTTGTTGATAAATTTAAATCCAGCATATTTGCTATTTCTTTAAATTTATAATTTTCTATAGTAGCCAACATAATAATTTTTCTTTCTTCTTCCGTTAGTATTTCAAACATTCCTTTAATAAGAAGTAAGTTAAATCCTTTGTTATTATCAACTGATAATATATTTTCATAATCAATTATATCTACATTATTTTTTCTTGCTTTTATTTTATTTAATGATAAATTTTTTGTTATAGTTAGTATATAACTAAGCGGTTTACCATTTGACTTATAATTACTAGCATATTTATTAATATTAACATAAGTATCTTGCATTACATCTTCTGCATCATCTTTATTTTTAAGAATAGATAAAGCAAATTTAAACACATCTACTCTAGTATTATCATATAATTTTTCTAAAGCATTTAAATCATTATTACCGATTTGTAAAATTAAGGCCTCTAATTCTGTACAATTCATAGCTACTATTTTTCTCCCTTCATATATATAACAATTCAAAGTTGCATTTTATTGCATCAATTATAAATATTTTATCATAAAATAAAAAAAAGAACTATTTGTTCTTTATTTTTTTACAGAATTATCATTTACAAAAGATAATACATTGTTTTCTAAATAGAAATTTTCTGGTTCTTCGTAAACAACTTTCGAAAAAATACCCTCTACATCTTTAAGTAATTTTCTTAATATAGATTTTTCTGAAAATGACAAACTATCATCAGATACAATAATTGAACATGGTTTAATTTCTTCTTCATAAGCCATATCTCCATATTTATCAAACTCTTCTTTTAAATTAAGTTTAGAAATAATATATACTACAATTTCATCAAAGAAATGATTAAACTGTAATTTATTGCTTTCATAAACTTCATCAATATAAGATAAAGCATTGCGACATTTTTCTTCTCTTAAACTATAATCTAATGCATCATAATTTTCTAACAGTTCAGAAACCTGTTTATTATATTTTGAAAGTATATTAATATTAACTGCAACATAATTCATTAAATATAAATCTTCTTTTTTTATAATGTTTAATAAGAAATTATTTATCCCATATTTATGAATATCATTTATATCCACTTCTTTACTATGTAAATAATATTTTAAAGGCATATTATTTATTGATTCAAATATTTCTTCTAATAATTTATTTGCTAAAAAATCTAGTATAGTTTTATTGTCATAACATACTTGTAATAATCTAAATCCTTTTTGAATATTTATTTTACTTTTAACTTGCTTAATATTTTTATAGTTTTCTATAAATACTTTTTCTTCTATATAAAATGTTTGCAGTTTTAAAAAACAAGTTATCATATTAATATCTGATGAATCTAAGTGCTTAGATGTTATTAAATTACTTAGTAATATATATAATTCAATCTCTTCATTTCTTTTCACTATATTATTAGTAAGAAAATCATGTATGAACTTTGCAACAAACTTTGGTGTATAACTAAATATATTTATGCACTCTTTAATAAAATCAATATTACTAAGTAACTCTTCGCTAGCAAAGTTCATCATTTTTGTATCTTTAGTCTTCTTAAGTACGCTTAACATAAATTGCATATCATTTTCCATCATTTCAATATTTGGAAAATCATATCCTTCTATATATTTATCTACAATACTCTTTTTTTCTGTTTTATCCATAATTAACCCCTTTATTTAAGATAAGTACTATAATATAAACAATTTACTAAAATGTCAAGAATTATATACTATAGTCTCTTTTATTATAAATCACAAATTAAATCAATTTTTCTTAAAACAAAAAAATCAGTTCATAAAGAACTAATTTATTTATAAGATGCGAAATGTTTCGCCTTAAATCATAAATGGCACCTCCGTAGAGGTCATTTGGAAATTATTCCCAAGTAATTTCTAAAGTAATTATACTATAATTCATTTTAAAATAAAATGAAAATCGAACTTATTACTTTTTCCTCAAACCTTTTTCATATGAAATTTTTGCTTTACTTAAAGTTCTTTCACGAGTAAAAGAATCGCACATTTCAACATCATTTACTGTTAATTTGTATTTTTTAATTAGACGTTCAAATTTGACAAAATTTATATAATCAAGCGGAAAGTCTCCCCATTCATAAACATCAAAATCTTTTATATCTTCTAGTAATTTAGCAAAGGAATATTCTACTTCTTCAAATTGTGTTAACTTCACTCTATCAAATTCAGTTGAACAACCACTTTGCAATAATAAATCTATTGTTTTATCCAGATGTCTATATGGCCAACAAAAATTTATACTACCAATAGGATTCACACCGGATAAATCTATTTTATTATCCACAAGAATTTTACAGATATCATATTCTGTGTTAATAAGTTCTCTTAATCCTATGTTAGTTTCCTTAAAAGTAGATTCTATAAAACCGGGAGCATTATTATCAATTAATT
>CAYJJQ010000016.1:0-9525 GCA_964370545.1 uncultured Muribaculaceae bacterium
AACCTACTATTGCATTAAGCGGAGTTCTTATTTCATGACTCATACTTGATAAGAAGTCTGATTTCGCTTCATTTGCTTTTTTCGCTTCTAATACTGCTACATTTAATTGGTTAATTAAATATACATCTGGGTTTTCTATAGTTAAAAATAAAACGTTAACTACTACCGTCATTGATAAAGTCATTAATAACATTTCAGGATGCAACATTTGCACTACACTACTGAAAATTAAAAGTACTATTAATACATAAATAGGAATTTTCTTTTTTCCTAATTTCTTATGTTGAAATATACCATAATATAGTAACATTAATAAAACTAATCCAATATATACTTTAAATGCATCATATGCAAATCCATCGATAGCTACCGCTGTATTTGAAGAATCATAAACTATATACATCTCTGTTATTACTAATACTGCACTTAATAATATAAAAAGTATGGTGTATATTATTTTTAACATTTTAATTCTTTTTGATTGTACTAAAACTGCACAATAATATATTATTTCAAATCCCCATAATAAAGATATAACAAGATATATTCTTTTGAAAATTATTTTAAGATTTCCTACTGGCAACAATGTTCCAATTACTTCAAATAATAAAATGAATAAAAGTGTAGTAATAATTATTTGAAAAATTGTATTATCTGTATTATTTATTCTCTCTTTAACTAAATAACTAACTAGAAGAACAATAAGAAACACTAAGCATGTTGCAGATATATATATTATAGAATTCATATAATCAACCTATCTTCCTATATCATTTTATCAAAAATCGGAATTTAAGTCCATAAAAAAAACTCATTAATGAGTTTTAATTTTTTCTTATTCTTAAATAAGGTTTTCCTTCTTCAAAATATCTAAAATTAGCTTTTTCTAATTCTTGAAATGCTACTTTACCATATGGAGTCATAGGAAGCTCATTACTAATAATATATGAATGAATATTATAATAGTTGTATAATGTATCTTCTATTATTTTATCTATTTTTTTAGTTAAAGTTTCAATTATTTCATCGATGTTTTCAGCATTCTTATATTTATCTTTAAGTACTATGTGAACAGCTGGAACTTTTTGTTCATTATCTAATGGCATCGCCACTGCTGAACAAAGTTCTACTTCTTCCATATTTGATACTATATTTTCTAGGTTTGGCACAAATATTTTTCCGCCACCAATAGTTCTAATAATTCTTGAAGCTCTTCCTTTATGGAATAAACATTCATCTTCATCTAAATATCCAAGATCTCCTGAGTCAAAAAATCTAACTCCGTCAATCATTTTAAATACTTTGTTATTTAATTCTTCATCGGCTCCATAGTAACCTTTCATTAGTATTGGTCCCGCTAAGAAAATTCTTCCTATTTTATAGTTTCCATCTTCATCTTTTTTATAAGTAATATCGTTGTCAGCATCATCTAATATTTTAATATCACATGGAGGATATACATATCCACAACTACCATATTTTTTTTCACGTCCATCCCAAGTTAAAGCATTCCAAGTAATAGGACCTGTTACTTCAGATAAACCGTACCCACCTCTATTTTCTGCAGTACTTCCATATAAGTCTAAATATTCATCGATTTCTGCATCAACTTCAGCAGTTATTCCTTCTCCGCCATGATTAACATGTTTTAAGAAACCTAAATCAAAATTTAAATCATTAAATTTAGGATGATCAACTATAGTTCTTAAAAACGCTGGTACACAATTTACATGCGCTGGTTTTATTTTTTCTAAATGATCAACAAATTCATTTTTATTATAAGTAGGAATCAAATGCATATTGAATCCATTAAATAGTCCATAATGTATTGACATAATAGCAGTTGCTACAATTGGCGGTATTACATGCATAAATACGTCACCTGAATTAGAACTTGATGGGAAAAAGTCTGTAAAATATGCTGCACTATTTAAGTTATAATCTGTTAACTCAATAGATTTCATAGGACCTGTTGTACCACCTGTATTAACTAAAATACTAGTTCTATCATGTTCATAAGGTACATAATCTATTTTTTCATTTCTATAAAATTCCTTCATAAAATTTTTCCATGAATATACATTATCAGCTACTTGTTTATCAACATGAAACGCTGCTTTAGCTGCTATTTTTTCTTTATCGTAATACTCTTTTAAAATTCTTAATTTTTCATTAATAAAAGATTTTAATAAAGGATCAGCGTTTAATCTATTTTTTACAAATTCTGTTTCCATTAACATGTATACTGATTGGATCATTACCAAATACTTTTGTCTTAAAGATAATGGAAATGAATCCGCAACTGAATTAACTACAACTGCTTCCACTGGTGAATTTTTTATAGCTTCCTTAGCAATACTATAAGCCACATCAATAAATACAGCTTTTTTAATACCATATGTATTTAAATACGTATTCATTAATTTAGGAGTCATACCATTAGCATTATTCCACTGACTTATTGCTCCTATATTATTTAAAGCATAAATAGTTGCTACTATTTCTGGAGTATTAAGCCCAAAAATACCAATGATTTCATCTCTTTTTACACCCATATTTTTAAAAGCAACAGTTAATTCTGCAACTCTTTTTTCAAATTCAGCTTTATTTATATGGTTACCCATATAAGATATAGTTTTATTGTTTTTCTTATATTTTTCAGATTCTAAAATAAAGTTATACAAAGTTTTTTTTGCATAATCAGGATCATAGCTTTCTAAATGAGAAAAACCGTTTTTTTCATTATAAATATAATTCATAATTACCCCTCTTTCAATTGGTATATAATACCATATTTTGAATTAATAGTCAAACTTTTTGTGATTCATTAGTTACATTTACGTGTCTTCGTTCCAACATAACAAGCAACAAATGATACTAAAATTGCTATGCACGCTATAATATTTCCATTATTAGAAATTAGACCAAAGCTACCGATCGTTATATTTATATCTAGTAATTTACACATTAATGGGATAATTGCTATGACAAAACCTGTTAACATACCAACTATAGCCCCTATTTTATTAAAACTTTTCCAGTATAACGATAATAAATACGGAGCTATAAATGTGGCAGATAGAATTCCCCATGAATATGACATTAAAATTAATATTGGAGTATCAAGTAATGCTATTATAAATGATAAAAGAACAAATAAAAGACACACTATTTTAGTTACATACACATTATTAACTTTTTTAAAATCAGATATTAAATCCATACTCAAGGTTGATGACGCTGATAAAGTTATAGATGATAAAGTCGAAACTGATGCTGCAATTAATAATATTAATATAAAACCATAAAAAAGTTCTGAAACATTGCTATTTAAAATAATGTTTGGAACTAAATAATCAGTGTTATTAACTCCACTTCCTGGTAATTGATTTAAACTAGTATAATTAATGATTGATAAAGATCCTATAAAATAACCTATTCCAGAAACTATAAATGCAAAAAGTGATGATACTATAGTAGCTTTTTTTATTTCCTTTTCGTCTTTTATAGCATAAAATTTATTTATCATTTGAGGAAGCCCCCAAGGGCCAAGTGAAGTAATTACAATTATTGAAACAAGTGAAATTATTGAATTTAAATTTAAATTTAAATTAATAGTATTAGTAACTAAGCTATCTAAACCTTTTTCTAAACCTCCGAACATACTTGAATTAACAATAAATATTAACAATAAAATAAGTACCCCTAAAAGTAATATCCCCTGAAAAAAATCAGCTTTTAATGTTGTTTTATAGCCTCCTGTTAATACAATTACACCAGTTAATACAGCTATAGAAATCATACATATAACTACATCTATATTCAATAAAACTGAACTAATGCTAGTCAATCCCATATACACAGATGAAGAATAAGGTAATAAAAATAAAAATATTACTATAACTGAAAAATATTTTAAAAAGTTAGAATCATATTTTTTAGATAAAAACTGTGGCATTGTTTTAACATTTAATTCATGAGTTATTTTTCTAGTTCTTTTCGCCAATACTTTCCAAGCTAAAAATGTTCCTATTACTGCATTAAATACTCCTATTAATACAGCCCATAACCCAAACTGCCAACCTAAAGCGCCCGCATAACCAATAAACATTACAGCACTAAAATATGTTGCACCATAAGAAAATGCAGATAGCCATCCACCAGCTTTTCTATCTCCCATTATAAAATTATTTAAATTTTTAGAATTACTTCTGCTTTTTAAACTAATTGTTATTATAAAAATTATATATATAAGTAAAATTAAATATATTTGCATAATAAATCACGTCCTAGACAATTTTAGCATATTTGCTTAATATATACCATATTTTTTTTATAAATTATAGCGATTTTACTTATATATTTTCATTTTACATTTCCAAAATTTTCCCCTTTTTATTTCTAATAATATATTATATAATACAAACAAGGGTTTGGTGTTTTTGTGAATAGATTTATTTTATGTATTGATTTAAAAAGTTTTTACGCCTTTGTTGAGTGCTTAGAAAAGAAATTAGATCCATTCACAACTCCATTGGTAGTAGCAAATAAAAAACAAGGAGATGGTGCTATTACACTTGCAATATCACCTTTTTTAAAATCTAAAGGAGTTAAGTCTCGCGGACGATTATATGAAATACCTAAAAATATTAAGTATATGATAGCAGTTCCAAGAATGAGTTTATATATTAAAAAAAGTTCTGAAGTAATATCAATATATCTAGATTTTGTATCAAAATCTGATTTACATGTTTATTCTATTGATGAAGCATTCTTAGATATTACTGATTATCTAAAATTATATAATACGACTAGTTATGAATTAGCTAAAAAAATTATTAAAACTATTCACAAAAAAACTGGATTAGTAGCCACTTGTGGTATAGGGCCTAATATGTTTTTAGCTAAAGTAGCTTTAGATACAGATGCAAAAAAACAAAAAGATGGTATTGCTAATTGGAGTTATGATGATGTTAAAACAAAACTATGGAATATAACACCCTTATCTAATATGTGGGGAATTGGAAAAAATATGGAAAAAAATTTAAATAAGTCAGGTTTATTTAAAGTTGGAGATATTGCAAACTATAATCCAAATAAATTAATTGATTTATTTGGAGTTATCGGAAATGAACTATATAATCATGCAAATGGTATTGATGAAAGTATCATTAAAGAAAAATCTATTGTAAAAAGAAATATATCTTTTAGTAATTCTCAAATACTATTTAAAGATTATAACGAAACTAATATTAGTTTAATATTTAAAGAAATGATATTTGTTTTAACAAATAGATTAAGAAATTCTAATAAAGTTTGCAAAAATATTCATCTTTCTATAGGTTATTCAAAAGAATATTATGGAGGTTTTTCCCACTCAATTACACTAGATAATCCAATTGATGATCCTGTAATAATAGAAGAATATTGCAATATTTTATTTGATAAATTTTATCATAATTTACCAATTAGAAAAGTAGGAATTTCTTTAGGGAGAATTACTAAAAAAAATTCATTACAGTTAAATTTATTTGAAAACTATAATAAACATTTAACTAATATAACTTTGTATAAATCAATTGATAATATTAATCATAGATTTGGAAAAAATGCAGTATTACCTGCAACTTCTCTATTAGAAGATTCAACTATATTAGATAGAAATAAAAAAATAGGAGGACACAATGCATGAATGATAGAAAAATGATTAAATGGTTACCTTTTGATTCTGTTATTAATTCTAATCAAATAACTAATAAAATAAATATCAAAAAGGAAAGGTTACCCTTTCCCATTTTAAGTGATGATCAATTAAATGAAAATCATAACAATTTAAATATAGCCTTAACAAATAAACTAATAGTTACTATTACTTTTTTTAAAAACTATAAGCATGAAAAAATTACTACTTATATTAAAAAAATAGATATTTATAAAAAAAGAATAATTACTAATTGTAATTATTCTATAGATTTTAATAATGTTATTAAAATTGAATTATCTTGAAATTTCATTATTATGTACTGTAACTGGTATATAACAGTTATTAACATAATCATACACTAAATGTTCTCCATTTAATATAAACACTCCCATATCACCGATATAATTTTTCATTATATGATCATAATAATTAGCATTACCATAACCATTTCCACTTCTTTGATACAAACTTGAAATAGTAAGCGGATGATTTTCTTTTACGTAATCTGAAAGAGAATCTAAATATTCTCTTCTTACTTCTGCATTATTATCTATTTGAGCAATATCATCTGTATATTCAATCCAATTATAATCACGAGCAAGTTCATTTCTATGAACTCCATATTGTTCTGAATATTTAGTAAGTACTAGCTGAATAAAACCAGTACCAAAATTATATGATTGTAAAGACATTCTAATGTTTCCTTCAAACTTTACTAAATAATTTTGCAACATCACAGCCATTTGAATATTAGTTTCAACATTTTTTATTGCCTTTGCATTTCTAGTAACTGAATCTGTTTCGTTGGTAGTATAATTAAATGCTTCTATAATAGCATCATCTGCATTTACATGTTGAAACATTCCATCAGCAATATCATTATTAAGTGTTGATTCACCCATGCCTATTGCCAAAAGTAAATATGGATCTATTCCATAATCAGTTGCATATTTAAATATCAAAGTTCCCGTTTGAGAATCAATTTTATTAACTAAAAATTCTTTAGTAGTAGCATTACTAAGTTCACTACCAACATTGCTTGAACTAGGAACTGCTTTTAATCTAGAATCTACTTCATTAAATTCATCAATATTTATTTCTAATTCTTGGTTTTCTTCTATAATATTTTCCTCTGGCTTTGTTAAATCAATTACTTCTGATATTTCTTTTTCATAAACATCAGTTTCTAAAGTAATTTCTTCATCTTCTAAAGTTTTTAATAATTCATTTTGATTTTCTACAAATAGTTTAGATAATTTAGAAGCTGATACCAATGTTGCAAATGATAAAGTAAGAGCAAACATTGTTTTTAATTTTTTGCTTACTTTAGTTTTTTTATTTTGAATATTTTTACTAAGTCTATCAACATATGATTGATGAATAATTTCTGAAACTTCTATAACTTCTGAATAATTAAGTTTATGATTTTTACTGTTTTTAACTAATTTATTGTAAGAATTTCTTAATAAATTGTCAAACTTTTCATTTAATTTCAATTTTTTAAAAACTCTACTAGATACAACTATATTAGTATCTAAACAATCAAATAATAAATAAAAATCTCCTTCTAATACAGAATTGGCATTTTTAAGTTGATATTCTAATTTAGAAAGATACCTTTCAAAAGGTAAATCACTTTCAAAAATAGATTCATCTTCATAATCTATATATAAATAATCGTCTATACAATTAATGTATATTCTTGGTTTGTTTTTTATATTTTCTATATTCATATCATTACCTATTATAATAATAACAAAAAAATGAATAAATATCTAGTAATTATTCATTTATTGCTACTATTTGATTTACACTTTCCATATCATTTAAAGTTTCAAATCTTGCATTTACTAAAATGATACATAAAATGATAAACATATAAAATAATGTTACTCCCCCATATTTTTTTAATACTAATTCCATACTATCCCTTCTTTCATATTAACTATAACACGAACAATTGTTCTTGTCAACAACAAACAAAACAAATGTTTGACTTTTTGCATATAATAGTGTAAAATAAATTTAGGAGTTGATTGTATGATCACAAAAAGACAAGAAGATGTTTTAAAATTTATAAAAAAATATATAGCAGAAAAAGGATTTCCCCCTGCTATAAGAGAAATATGCCAAGGGTTAGGACTTAATAGTCCTGCTACTGCATTTACCCACGTAAAAAACTTAGAAGCAAACGGATATATTAAATCTGGTAATAATAAATCCAGAGCTATTGAATTATTAGTAGAAAATGAATATGACACTAAAAATGATTCCGTTGTAAAAGTTCCACTTTTAGGAAAAATTACTGCAGGTAATCCTATTACAGCTATTGAAAAGCCAAATGAATTTTTCGATTTACCTATTAACTTAGTTCCATCTAATGCAGAAGTATTTACTTTACATGTTAGTGGTGAATCAATGATTAATAGAGGTATATATGATAATGATTTTGTAATTATTAAAAGACAAAACAGTGCAAAAAATGGTGATGTTGTTGTTGCAATGACAGATGAAAACGAAGTAACTCTTAAAACTTTTTATAAAGAAAATAATCATTTTAGATTACAACCTGAAAATGATTATATGGAACCTATAATATTAAGTAATGTACAAATATTAGGAATAGCGGTTGGTCTTTACAGAAAAATATAACTCACTTTAAACAAGTGAGTTTTTTTATGAAAATAAATATAAATAGTATAATAGAAAAATTCCAATGAATATAAAACTATGAAATTTATTAAGCGCTTTATTTTTTCTAATAAAGAATGCTAACATAAAGGCCGAAATAATAAGAATACCAAAATCTACAAAGGTAAAGCCAGTAGGACTAATATTACCATAAAATAATACAGGAATACCTAATACCACGCATATATTAATGATATTGCTGCCTATGATATTTCCAACTAATAAATCATATTCCCCTTTTTTGGCTGCTGTTATAGTAGTAACTAATTCTGGCATTGAAGCACCTATTGCAATCACAGTCATAGAAATTGCTTTTTGACTTATATTTAAATCTGTTGCTAGCTTTATAACAAAATGAACAATAATATCACTACTAAATATTATAACAACTAAACTACAGATAAATATTAATATATTTTTGATAAAGGATATTTTATTTTTAACTTCATTTTTATCTTTATTAATAATGCTTATTAAATAATAAATAAACAGTGCAAAAAATGATAAAATTATTAAAGCATCAAATCTAGAAAAAGTATTAACATTACTTCCATGAAATATATTATCAAAATACAAAACTGGTAATAAAAGTGTAATAAGTAAAAAAATGGGCAATTCTTTTTTAACTGCTTTTTTACTAAGTTTTATAGGTACAAATAAACTTGTAATTCCTATAATAAATAAAATATTAACTATATTACTACCTATTACATTACCAAAAATAATATCTGGAGAATTATTTGATAGTGATTGCATACTAACAGAAAATTCTGGTAAACTAGTTCCAAAAGCTACTAATGTAAGTCCTACTAAAAATTTAGAAACTCCTAAATTAATTACTATTTTACTTGAACTTTCAATAAATAAGTTTGCTGCTTTAATCAAAAAAATAAAAGAGACTAGTAATATAAGTATATTTACAAACATTATATTTTCCTCCTTTATCTTAAAATCATATATGCTAAAAATGCTATTAATAACAATAATGCTATTAATGAATTAATAGATTCTGCTTTATTTTCTTTTCCTTCTATACCTAATGCAGCAGTTACTAAATATCCCCCTATTAAACCACCTATATGCGCTGCAAAGTCAATTTGTGGTATCATTAGACTAATTAATAAGTTTAT
>CAYJJQ010000016.1:9535-22212 GCA_964370545.1 uncultured Muribaculaceae bacterium
AAATAAAGTAATGCTCCTAATAAACCAAATATTGCTCCACTAGCTCCTACTGAATTGTTACCAAACACAACAGTTACTAATGAACCAGTTAAAGCACTTATAAGATATATAAGCAAAAATTTAATTTTTCCTACAAAATTTTCTAGTTGTCTACCTATAATATATAGTGAATACATATTAACTAGTAAATGAGTAAAAGATCCATGCATGAATGCACCTGTTAGCAATAAATATAAACTTCCAGTACTAACATAATAGCTATTAACAACAAAATGTCTATTAAAAAAATTTATAACTACTGGATCTGCACTAAAACTAAAAATTAAATATAATACAACGCATATTCCAATAATAATATTAGTCATTATAATTGTTTTTTTCTTAAATGTCTTTTCAAATATTTTATTATTTTTTTCAGTCTTTTTATTAATATCTTCTGTAACATTTAATATTAAATCTAGATTATCTGTTTTTTTAACTAAATCTAGTTCAATAGTAGGAAATGCTTTTTTTATTGTAATATTTTTTTCGATTTCTTCTAAATGAAAAGCTTTAATAGTATTAACATTTTTATTATCTCTTACTTTTACTCTATCATTTACATTAATGCAAATATTAAGCGCATTTAATTTAAATGATAATGTTTTTTTCTTTATTTGTTTTAATACATGATTAACTTTAATAACATCAAAATCATGTTGTTCATTATTATGTATATAATTAGTATTTATTCTTATTATTTTATACTCAGCGGATAAATTTTCTAACCAAACCTCATCTTTTGCACCTTGAACTTGTATAGGTGCATAATCTTCTTTAGTAACAAAATAATGTACTAAACTCATAACTATTTGATCTTTATTACTTATAATTACATTTGACATATTTTGCTCTCCTTGTTATATATTTTACTACAAATCATATATTTAGTAAAGGAGATGACCTTATGACTTTATATATAATTATTTATTTTTTATCATTTTATTTATTTACTTATATCAGTATAGATACAATTATTAAAAATAAAAAAAACAGAAATGATTACTTATTTTATTATATATCAATTTATGTACTATCATTTATTATTCCTGCTTTTTATTATCATTTTAATAATTATATAATTAGCTTATTTTTAAGTATAACTTTATTTTATTTTTCTACTATATTAACATATAAACTTACTAAAGTTTATTTTCATAACATTTATTATTTAGTATTATTTCCTGCATTTTTATATTTTAATGTTTGTTATATACTTGCATCTATTCTATTGAATCAATAAATTCTTGGAATTCAGCTGGTAACTCACATTCAAAATGCATTGGTTCTTTTGTTATAGGGTGTATAAAATCTATACTTGTTGAATGTAAGAATTGACCAAACTCAGTTGCTTTGCGTACATTATATACTGGGTCATTATGTATAGGATAACCAATATATTCTAAATGCACTCTAATTTGATGTGTTCTACCAGTTTCTAAAAATACCTTTAATAAAGAGTATTTTTTATATCTTTTTAATACTATAACATTAGTAATTGCTTCTTTACCATTCCCATTTATTTCTTGTTTTCTAAAATCAAGTTTACTTTTAGCAATAGGCGCTTTAATTTTAGCAGTATTCCCTTTAAAAATACCGTTAACTAAAGCTGTATACTCTCTTTTTATTGTTTTATTTTTAAATCCTTCTGCTAAAATTTCATGAGCTTCGTTAGTCTTAGCAACAAGCATAAGTCCACTAGTATCTTTATCAAGTCTATGCACTATTCCCGCTCTATGTTCTCCACCTATATCAGATAAATTACTACTAATATTAAGTAGAGCGCCTACTAAAGTATTATCATTATTACCACTACCAGGGTGAACTACTAATCCAGATTGCTTGTTGATTACTAATATATGATCATCTTCATATATGATATTTAATTTAATATTATTAGGTTCAATTTTCTTAGTTAAAACCTCTTTTACATCGATATTAATTACATCATCCAAAATTGTTTTATATGATGCTTTTTTGACTTCGTTATTAACTAATACTAAATCATTTTCAAATGCTTTTGCAATTTGAGATCTAGTTAAATCACAATTATCATTAATATATTTATCTAATCTAATATTTTCATTACTAACTTTTATTTCCATATACATCTTCCTTCTTTATTATCGCAATAAATAGTAAACAAACACCAATTACTACAAAACTATCTGCTAAGTTAAATATTGGATAATTATAATTTCCAAAACTAAAACTTAAATAATCTATAACGTGACCATATAATATTCTATCTAATAAATTTCCTAATAATCCTCCAAAAACTAAAGAAAATGCTAGTAAATTTCTTGTATTTTCTTTAAAGTTTTTTAAATAATATATTAAGAATATAAATATAACAATATTAATTAATATTAAAAAAATTGTTAACTCAGAAAATAAACTAAACGCTGCTCCTGTATTATATGATTTATTTATTGAAAAAAAATTTTTAATTATAACAATTTTTTCATCAAAAAAATTATCAATTATTATTTTAACACTTTGATCTAAAATAAATAGTATGCTTGAAAATAATATAATCTTTTTTTTCATATCATTATTGTATCAAATTTATTAGTAAAAATCTATTATTTAACCAAGATTACATCAGAACCTATTTTTACTATCGAAGAAAATTCTATTGATAATTCACTACTTCTAAAAACTTTTTTCATAAACTTCTTTGGCTCTGTAGCAAATCTTATTATTTTTCCATCTTCAGTAATTTCAACATCTACTATTCTTCCCATATTAAAACCAGTTTCCATATTTATAATATCTTTTCTTTGTAATTCACTCAAATTCATATAATCACCTATTTAATTATATTTATTTAATTAGATTTCTTACGTTTTTTATTGCAGATTTTTCTATTCTAGATACTTGAGCTTGGCTAATATCAAATTCTTCTGCTATTTCTGTTTGTGTTTTACCTATAATATATCTTTTTACTAATACTTCTTTTTCTCTATCTTTAATTTCTCCTAAAGCTTTATGCATTGCTATAAGCATATCTTTATTACTACTTGCTTCTTTTATATCCGCTATTTTATCTTGTAAGTATATTGTATCACCACCATCGTTATAAATAGGTTCAAATATACTTATCGGGTCTTTTAAAGCATCTAACGCATAACCTATTAAATACTCTTCGATCTCTAATGCTTTCGCAACTACTGCTGTTGAAGGCATAATTCCATGAATATTTAAATATTCATCATTATATTTTATTATTTGATAGGCTAAATCTTTAACACTTCTAGATACTCTAACTGCAGTATTATCTCTTAAATATCTTTTTATCTCACCCATTATTAGAGGAACCGCATAAGTTGATAATTGTAATCCATATGATAAGTCAAAATTATCGATAGCTTTTATTAACCCTACAACACCTACTTGAAATAAATCATCGGATGATGCAGAACTTCTATTAAATCTTTTTAATATACTTAAAACTAATTTCAAATTACCTTCTATAAGTTTATCTTTTGCACTTAAATCCCCACTTTGATATTCTTCAAATAACTTTATCGTTTCTTTATTTTTAAGTACTTTTATTTTACTTGTATCTACTCCTGTTATATCTACTTTATATGTCATAAAAAAATCCTTTCAACTTTATATTGAAAAGATTTTATATTTTTTATTCATTATCCTAATCCACAAAATGGATCTGCTGGATCAGAGTATACTCCTAAAAGTATAAACATATATCTTAATACTATAGGAAACAAGAATATTAATACAGCAAAAATTATTCTTTTTATTACAGTTTTTATTGCTTTATTAACATTATCTGAATCTTGTGAAGAAATAGCTCTAATGAAATCTAAGATTGATAAAACTACTACTGCTGCTACTGCTAGATACTTCATAATATCCAGAATCATTTGTAACCAGTATGCTGGATCATCCGGTTCATCAACACTTCCTAATAATGTTTCACAATCAGGAGCTGATGTTATCCCTATGTTTTTAATGGTTAATAATTTATTATAAATTGCAGTATCAATATTTTCTTCTACGCCAGAAGCAATCTCATTAATTTTTTCTCTATCTTCTTCTGATAAACTTGAATCCGATTGTGCATCACGGCTAATTTCAGAGACAATACTTTTAACAACTGCACTTATACCACTTGTTTCGCTATATAAAGATAAATAATATTGATTATTTAACACAAAAGGGGTTAAATTATTTCCTCCTGTTGTAGACCCTAGTCTGTAAAAATCCAGTATATTATCTGCTCTTTCAACTTCTCTTGAAATTAAATCATCAGTAATCGATGTAACATCCGTATCAGTATTTATTTGTCCATAAATATAATCTTTAATTGTATTTTCTAGATTATTGTAATAATCACTATTAACTACATAATCACTAGCAAGTTCTTTTAAACCATCTTCAAAATCATATACTAGTGAAAGCGGTTCTGATGGAAATTTTGATGTATTACCGCAAGAATCTTGAGAATCACTAATACACACTTCATGTCCAAATGTAATATTTTCATAAGCATATTGTGGACAAGTAAAGTTTTCTTCTACTAATTCATTTCCCCCTGTCGTAAATACAGAATTGCTTCTCATTTTATAAAAATTATCACCTGCATCAAGCGTATAATTATCTTTCGCTAAACTTCCTTCTGAAAAGATAAAACTATAACCAAATGAAGCTTGATTTTCTGGCATTGTAAGAATTATTGTTTTGTAATCATTTTCATATTTACATAATAAAACATCATTATCATGTAAAACAGTTCTACTTGCCTCTACTGGCATAGCAAATACGATGCTGAATAATAATATATTTAGAATAAATAATAATTTTTTCATAGTAAACACCTACTAGTAATTATAACATAAAAAACAATAAAAAAACTAGTACTTACTAGTAATTTTATGTATTCATAGTTTTGCTCAATTCCTTTATAACTTTTTTCTCAATTCTTGATATATATGATTGACTAATACCTAACATTTGAGCAACTTCTTTTTGTGTATATTCAAGTGTATTATTAAGACCATATCTTAAAGTCATAATCTCTTTGTCACGGTCTTTTAAATCTTTTATTTCATTTGCTAAAATTTCTTTATCTAATTTTTTTTGGTATTCATCTGGTACTAAATTTGGATCGGTTCCTAAAATATCTTCTAAATGTAACTCATTCCCTTCAGAATCAAAGTTAAGAGCTTCATCTAAACTCATTTCTATTTTTTTCTTTTTATTTTTTCTTAGAAACATTAGTATTTCATTTGAAATACACCTAGAAGCATATGTAGCCAATCTTATATTTTTATCAATCTTATAAGTATTAATTCCTTTAATTAAACCAATAGATCCAATAGAAACTAAATCTTCTATATCATAATTACTATTTTCAAACTTTTTAGCAAGAAATACTACTAATCTTAAATTATGTTCAATTAATATATTTTTTGCATCTTCATCTCCATTTTTTGCTTTAATCAAATATTTCATTTCATCTTCTTTAGTAAGTGGTGGTGGCAACTTATCTGTTGCTCCTACAAAAAATAATTCATTATACTTTAATTTAAGGGCTATTATCAATTTTCTAAACATTTAAATCCTCCAATAATTTATAATTTAATATGCAATTACTTCCATCTAATATAATTTTATCATCGCTTACTCCTAACAAATAATTGTTATATTGTTTACCATTTATTTCAATATATTTAAGAGGAAAGCACTTCAGCAATCCATTTTTATTTACTCCTTTAAAGGGTACATAGATAGGATCTTTATTATTATATACATCAGTATCAACTATTATAATGTATTTATTAGTTATAGGGTCTTTTAATTTATTACCACTATCTATGTATCCATTTACCCTTAACGCAGTGTTATTTTTAAAAACTATGTTTACTTTATGATTAAGATTTAATAATATCTTAATTTTTTTTAAATGTATATAATATAGCAATAATATAATTGGTGCCAATATTAAAAGTAAAATATAATTTATATTATAGTTATCAAAGTAATAAAATAAACCATCTTGTTTATATGAAAATTCTATACTTAAATAATATAAGAATCCTGCTAAGATAATGCTACACATATATAAATAAATTACATTATTTATAAAATATTTTATATTATTATACGAATAAGCAATTATTAGCATAATTATACTAACTAATACTTTAATAATTAATAGTTCTATATTATTTAGTTTTAAAAATAATAAAAATATAGATGACGCACCTAATGTTGATGCTAAAATTAATCTTCTTACATAAATTATTCTTTTAAGTGTTATTCCAGTTGTTAGAAGTAATAAAAAATCATAAGCAAAGTTTAGTAAAAATATTAAATCTAAATATATCATAGTATCACCAAATATATTATATTATTTTAACTTTAAAAATAATGTCACATTAAATAAAAAAAGAAGATTTCTCTTCTTTAAAAATTATCATCTCTTAAAAATGGTGGTATATCATAATCATCAGTTTTTACTGCTGCTCTTCTTTTTGGAAGGTCATTTGAAAATAATACTTCTTCTCCTGTTTCATCATCAAATCCAGTTGCAATAACAGTTACAATAACTTCATCAGTTAAATTTTCATTTTTAATTGCCCCGAATATAATGTTAACATCAGAATTAGCTGCTTCTCTAACAGTTTCAACAGCATCTTCAATTTCAAATAGAGTTAAGTTATTTCCACCGGTTACGTTAACAATAGCGTTTTTAGCTCCATCTATAGTAGCTTCTAATAAAGAATTGGCTACCGCTTGTCTAGCAGCTTCTATAGCTCTATTTTCACCAGCATTGCATCCAATACCAATAATAGCTGTTCCACTTCTTTCCATTACAGTTTTAACATCTGCAAAGTCTAAGTTTATTATACCAGTTACAGCAATTAAGTCAGATATAGATTGAACACCTCTATGAAGTACATTATCTACTTCTTTAAATGCATCATCAAAACTAGTAGTTTTATCTATAATTTCACGTAATCTATCATTTGGAATAATTATTAAGGTATCAACATTCTTTTTAAGTTCTTCAAGACCCATTAAAGCATGTTCCATTCTTCTTTTGCCTTCGAATCTGAAAGGCTTTGTAACAATACCTACAGTAAGAGCACCTTGTTCTTGAGCTATTTCAGCAATAACTGGAGCAGCACCTGTTCCGGTACCTCCACCTAAGCCACAAGCTACAAATACCATGTCAGCACCTTTAATTGCTTCTTCTAAATCAGCTTTAGATTCTAAAGCAGCAGCTCTACCAACTTCAGGATTAGCACCTGCTCCTCTTCCTCCAGTAATTGATTTACCTATTTGTATAGCATGTTCTGCTTTAGATGCATTTAATACTTGTAAATCTGTATTAACTACATAAAACTCAACACTTTTTACTCCCTCTTCAATCATACGGTTAACGGCATTACATCCACCGCCACCTACACCAATAACTTTAATCTTGGCAATTTGATCCATTTCTAATCCGTTCATATTATTCCTCCTTAATTATCAAAAAAGTAACCAAATACTTTTCCTAATAGTGAATTATCTGATATGTTAACTTTTTTATGATAACCACTTAGTTCCGCCTGTTCATCTAAATTAAATACTGAAAAATCTGTACCTCTTAATTTTAATCTGCTATTATAATATTTAATTAATCCTGCTGAACTTGAATATTTATTATTCCTAATTCCTATTTCGTATACTGAACCTATTTTTGCTTTTTGTTTAAACATTTCTTCTAATAAAATATTTAAATCACTTAGTTCAGTTATACCCCCTGTAACCATTATATAACTAATTTCCTTTTTTGTTAAGAGGTTTATCTCTTTTTTTGCAAAATTTAATATTTCTATTAGTTTATTCATGGTCATTTCACTAACATCATATTGATTTATTTTAATTTCTTCATCTAATTTATTAGTAATCATCATAAATTCACTAGCCTGTGCCATATTTTTATGAGCGAGCGCAAGATTATCTTTTATATATTCTGCTTCTTTTCTAGTTACTTTATAATAATTATATATTTCATAATCAATGTTTTTACCACCCATATTTAGTGTTGAAGTATTAGTAAGTATTCCTTTATTAAATATTGAAACTTCCGTTTTATTACCACCTATATTAATTATTGCTCCTACTGAATTTTTCATTTCTGGGGTTTTAAGTTCATAATAGTCTCCTAAGGAACCAACAACATTATCAACAACTTCTATATTAAGTTTTTCTAAACACTTATTAATTCCTATTATATTTTTTTTAGGAACTGTTACACCAATAGCTTTTACGGTTAATTTTTCAGCAGTTAAACCAACTGGATTACTTACTTTATCAATATCATTAACTACAAAGCTTGTTGGTAATATTGTAATTAATTCATGATTATCAGCAACTTGATGCTTAGCAGCATCTTGCATACTTCTAATTAAATCTTTATGTGTCACTATTTTATCTTCACTTTGTAAAGAAATAGTTCCTTCTGAATAAAAGCAATTAGCTTCAGCACTAGGTACTGTCACAATAATTTTTTTTATTTCAATACCGATTAATACACTAGCTTTTTCAAAAGTTTCCTTTATACTTTCTATTGCGCTTTCATAATTAACTATGTATCCATTTTTTATTCCATGTGAAGGAGTATCTATAGCTGCTAAAATATTAAGCTTTTGCTTATGAATTTCCCCAACTACTAATTTTATATAACTGCTTCCAATATCTAAACTTGCTATAATTTTGCGCATATAAAACTCTCCTATTTTATCTACTATTAATTATACCTAAATAAACAATTTTTAGCAAGTTTTTTTATAGCATGTGCCTTATTTTACCTTCTTTATTTTTAAAGGTGTATATGGCAACTAATTCACCGTTATATATCATATTATAATTACCATCTATTACATCACAATTTATTTTAGCACCATTTTTAATTTTAAAATATAATTCTTCTGTTAAAGAGATATTTTGATAATCAAATAATTCGGTTGCATTAAGTAACTTATAATTACCATCTATTATATCCTGCAAAGTATATGTATCTTCTATTTTAAATCTTCCTTGTTTAGTTCTTACTAAGTTACCCATTACTCCAAGTGTATTCATCTTTTTACATATATCATCAATTAAACTTCTAATATATGTTCCTTTAGATACACATACTTTAAAAGTAAATTCATCTTCATTGTATTCTAAAAGTTCAATATAACTAACATTAATTTCTCTATCTGGTAACTTTACATCTATTCCTTCTCTTGCATATTCATACAACTTTTTACCTTTGATTTTAACAGCAGAATATATTGGTACTTTTTGCATACTTTTTCCTAAAAAAGATTCTACTGTGTTTTTCACTAATTCTTCTGTTAAATTAAATTCTTTAGTTGAAAGTATTTTACCAGTAGTATCTAAAGTATCAGTTGTATAACCTAACTTGACTGTAGCAATATATTCTTTATCAAGAGATGTTAAATCTTCTCCTAACTTAGTATAAGAACCAATAGTTACTACTAATACACCTGTAGCCATTGGATCAAGTGTTCCTGTATGCCCCATTTTTTTCATGTGAAAAATGTGATTAAGTTTATTAATCACATCTCTACTTGTCATATTAGCTTCTTTATTTACTAATATAACCCCTTTCATTCTATACCTTGTTTTTCTTTTATTTCCATAAGTTTTTTTTCAATATTATTACCATATTCAATTGATTTATCAAATACAAATCTTAAATTAGGTGTATGTCTAACATCTAAAAGTTCAGATAATCTACCCCTTATAAAATGAGAGGCTTCATTTACTTCTTTTTCTAATAATTTACTATCCATTTCTAAAATAGATGTAAAATATAAAGTAGCGTAACTTAAATCATTTGTTACTTCACATCCAGTTATAGTAATTGTTTTTAAAAGTTCATCTCTAGCTTCCACTAATAATATAGTACTTACATGTCTAGATATTTCTGATGCAAGCCTTTTTAATTTAAAAGTAGCCATTATCTTTTTACCTCAACTATTTCATAACATTTAATAACATCTTTTTCTTTAAGGTCATCATATTTTTCTAGAGTGATACCGCATTCAAATCCTTTTTTAACTTCTTTAACAGTATCTTTTTCTCTTTGAACACTAGAAATTTTAACTTCATTTATTACAATTCCATCTCTAATTATTCTTGCACTAGCTCCATTTTTTATTACACCATCAGTTACATAAGATCCTGCAATATTACCAACTTTAGAAAATTTAAATATTTTTCTAACTTCAGCTTCACCTAATTCTTTTTCTTCAAATATAGGTTCTAACATACCCTGCATTGAAGCTTCTAGATCTTCAACTAATTTATAAATTATTGTATATAATCTTATTTCTACATTATGATCTTTAGCAATATCCTTAACACCTGTATTTTCAACTACATTAAACCCTATAATAATTGCTTTACTTGCAGATGCTAAAACTACGTCACTTTCTGTAATTGCTCCTATTCCACTTCTAATCACTTTAATGCAAACATCATCAACAGCAATTTTTTCAAGAGTTCCTTTAACAGCTTCTTCTGATCCCCTAACATCAGCTTTAAGTACAATATTAATTTCCTTTTGACCTTCTTTAATATTAGAAAATAAATCATCTAATGATACTGCTTTTTTACTTTGGGCAGCTTCTTTTGCTTGATTTTTTCTAGTATCTGCTATTTTCTTAGCTTCAATTTCTGTTTCAAAAGCCATAAACTTATCACCAGCTGAAGGATTATCTTGTAATCCTGTAATTTCTACTGGAGTAGATGGACCTGCTTGAGTTAATGCTTCACCTTTATCATTTTTCATAGATCTAATTTTTGCATAACTTGTACCTACTACAATTGGATCCCCGATTCTTAATGTTCCATTTTGAATAAGTAATGATCCAACACCACCTACATTTTTATCTTGTCTAGATTCTATTACTGCTCCAATAGCATATCTATTTGGATTAGCTTTATATTCATTAACTTCTGATATTGTTAAAATAGTTTCTAACAATAAAGGTATTCCTTCACCAGTATGCGCAGATACATTAATAAATGGATATTCTCCTCCCCAACTTTCTGGAGTTATATTTATTTCTGCAAGTTCAGTCATTACTTTTTCAGGATTAGCAGTTGGTTTATCAATTTTATTAATCGCAATAATAATTGGTACTCCTGCCGATTTAGCATGATCAATAGCTTCTTTAGTTTGAGGCATTACTCCATCATCTGCTGCTACTATGATAATGACTATATCTGTTACAGCAGCTCCCCTAGCTCTCATTGATGTGAAAGCTGAGTGTCCTGGAGTATCTATAAATGTAATTGCTTCATCATTATAATTTATTTGATAAGCACCTATAGCTTGAGTTATTCCTCCCGCTTCTTTTGCTGCTACACTAGTATTTCTAATATAATCAAGAAGTGAAGTTTTACCATGATCTACATGTCCCATAATTGTTACTATAGGAGGTCTTTTAATTAAATCAGTATCACTATCCATAACTTCAAATTCTTCAAAGTTAGCCACATTTTGTGTTTCTTCTGTTTTTAACACTTTTTTATATTCACTAGCCAGCATTTCAGCTATATCATATTCCAGTACATCATTTATTCCAATCATTAATCCTAATGTGATTAATTTTTTTATTATTTCTGCTGGATTCACTTGCATAGCTTCTGCTAAATTATAAAGAGTCATATTTTCTTTATATATAATAATATTATCATTTAAATTATTACTTTGAAGTTTGCTTTTATTTTTATACATCTCTTTTTTTAGATTATTAAATTCTTCTTTAGTTGCATCCTTTTTCTTAAGTTTTTGTTTAGAAGTAGTATTTTTAATAGTGTTAACATAATTATTATTACTTACTATTTCCTCTACTTTTTCATCTATCTCATCTGCTTCTTCAAAGCTTATTTCATCTTCAGTACTTATTAAATTTATAGTATTATCTAACATAATAATATCATCATCTGTTAATATATCTTCTCCACTATTTACTTTAATATCTAAAAGGCTACACTCCTTTAATACTTCAGCTACTGATAAATTTACATCTGCCGCATAATTTTTTACTGTCATTTCTATCATCCTTTCTTATATACATTTATTATTTAGTTATTTCTCCCATTTTTATTAGATCATCATATATTGAATCTGGAATAGTTGCTTCTAAAGCTCTATCAAAAAGCTTTTTAGATTTTGCTTTTTTAAAAACTTCTAAATCATTTTTAACATAAACTCCTCTACCATTTACTTTACCTACTGTATCTATTTCAAAATTATTATCTGGAGTTTTAACTACTCTAATTAAATCTTTTTTCATGTGCTTTTCTCTAGTTACTACACATGTTCTCATAGGAATTTTCTTTTGCTTCATATCGCCTACTTATTTCCAGCCTTCTGAATATCTTCCATAGTTTTAATATCTATTTTATATCTTGTAAGCTTACTTGCAAGTTTAATATTACTTCCTTTTTTACCAATTGCTAAACTTAAATTATCTTCATTAACTATTGCTAAGGCTTCTCTTTTTTCTGGATCAGTAATATTAATTATTACATCTTTAGCAGGTTGCATTGCATTTTTAATATATTCTTCATTATTTTCACTAAATGGAATT
>CAYJJQ010000017.1:0-21910 GCA_964370545.1 uncultured Muribaculaceae bacterium
TACAGAATCAGCTCTTAATAAATTAAATCCTAAGAATAATACTTTTGAAGATAGTTTAAATAGAATTAATTCATTTATTAAAGAAGAAAAAGACAAAGAAACTAGAATTAATAATTTAGTAGAAAAATTAGAAGCAATTGCTTCTATGGATTATAATATAGCTAAATATTTTAAAGATAAAAATATTAATAGTATTAATATATATACTTCTAAAGATGAAGTTAAACTAGCTAAGTTATTATGGATTAGCGCTAGATATCAAAAAAAATTTAATACTAAATATTTATTATCAGATAGCACTTTTACAGATAGTGTAACTATGCCTAGAAAAGTACCACTTACTTTTAGTAAAGTAAGCGATGATATGATATTTACTAAAAAAGATATTATAGTTATAGCGTCTAGTTATAAAGATAAAAATATTATAGATAATTTATCTAAAACTGGAGCTAGTATATTATCTTTAACTGATATAATATCTGAAATATTAATTACTAAATTTATTAAAGAACCTTTAATAAATATTAAAGATAAAAACCCAGGGATTAATTTACTTGTAGGTATTTTACCTACACTTGATAAAGTAAAAAACTTATCAAATAATGAACAAGAATTAATTAAGAACAATGTTATTCTTAAAAATGTTAGAGATGAGTTTAAGAAAAGTAATCCTAATATACCAGAATCACTTAAAGTATTTGAAGAATCACTTGAATATAATAAAGAAGTAATGGATTTATACTACTTCATGGATAAAGATGGTATTCAGCTTACTAAAGATTTATCAAAAGAAAATGTTAATGTAGTAAATAACTTTAGACTTACTACTGATATGCCAGATACTTTTGATAATACTATTTATATATTTGGTAATAGTATAGTATTTGGTATTGGCGCTGATGATAAAAATACTATTCCTAGTTATGTACAAAGATTAGTAAATAATTCTGATAAAAAATACAGTGTACTTAACTGTGCTAATCATGCAGCATCTGATTATGATTACCAGTTTGATTTAATTAATAGTATGGATTTTAAAGATGGTGATATTATCATATCACTACTTCATCTTAATCCAGGAGTAAGTGATAGTTATAATTATATTAATATGAGTAATGTATTTGATAGACCACATGCTCTAGGAGAGATATTTATTGATAGAACACATATTAATAAGGTTGGTAATGAAACGATTGCTAAGAGCCTTTATAATGCTCTTGAGAGTAATAATTTATTTGATACAAATAAAAAAGTAGTTAAAAAAACTACTAAACTAGCAGATAAGATTATTCCTAAAGATGAAATGCCTGAACTTACTGAATATAAGAATTTACTTCTTAAAAATAAGAGTAAAACTAAAGGTAAAAGTATTGGTTCTATAGTTATGAACTGTAACCCTTTTACACTAGGACACTACTATTTAATAGAATCTTCTGCTAAGAAGGTAGATCACTTATATATCTTTGCAGTTGAAGAAGATAAATCATTCTTCCCTTTTGAAGATAGATTTAAACTAATGGTTGAAGGTACTAAAGATTTACCTAATGTAACTGTTATACCAAGTGGTAAATTTATTATTTCATCACTAACATTCTCTGATTACTTTAATAAAGAAAAACTATCTACTGAAACTATTAATATGAGTGATGATGTAACTATCTTTGCAGAAGAGATTGCTCCTACACTAAATATTAATAAACGATTTGTAGGAGAAGAACCACTATGTAATGTTACAAGACAGTATAATGCAACACTAAATAGAATATTACCTAAGTATGGTATTACTCTTGAAATAGTAAAAAGAAAAGAAGAAGGAAGTGAACCTATAAGTGCTTCTAGAGTAAGAAGATTACTTAAAGATAAAAACTTTGATGAAATATCTACTATTGTTCCTAAAACAACACTAGATTACTTATTAAAAAGATTTAACTAAAGCTTACGCTTTAGTTTTTCTTTTAGAAAAAAAGGGTGCCGGCAGACATCCGCCTGCCATGGCACCATATTAACCTGTTATAATGTACGGATTAGTTATATCGCCATTTCCAGCTAAAACCTTCGTGTTAGATGTTAGATGTAAGACGGGGCGGACCGCAAGACCACTTATGGCACTGTCGTAGTACGCATAACCGTCGTTGTGTACACCCCACACGCGGCTAGAGTAAAACAAATAAGGCACTATAGTCCACTCATAACCTTCTTTATAAAGCCATGATTTTCCTGCACAACTTGAAGTTTTATAACTACCTAAATTAGTCGTTCTAGTGCAGTCTGCCGCTTTTACAGAATATCCATAATCACTCATATACATAAGTCCCACATATCCTGCTTCTGTTTCTGGTCTTCCACTATACACTACATTTGATCTTTCTTCAGCATAAAAACTTGCCGCTGTTTGAGAACTTGTTGACCCTGCTCCTAGATGCCACGTTACATTTTCTATAAATCCTCTATAATCACTTTTTATTCCATTTACAGTGTAATCACAGTTTCCTGGTACACTTGTTGAATACCCATAACAGTTATCTGGACTTACTCCATCATTTGTTCCATTCTCACTATTTAAATATGCTCCATTAAGTAGTATGTTTAAATCTGCTAGTTCCCAGTTATTTACACTACCAGCATCCCAAGCAAGACTTCCCATTGAGTCTGCTCTTATTATCTTTGTTAATCTTTCAGTAGTCACACCATCTGCTAAGGTTGTATCAAATACTCCTATTATTCTCCAAAGCTCATTATTAAACCATATATAGTTATCTGGATCTTTACCTTGATATCTATATCCATTTTCATCAAATACTTCCCCACTACCTGCTAGTGATACTACATAATCATCTAGTGGTTCTGGCGTTACATTATAAAAATCAATAGAACATATAACTTCTTCTGTAATATTTTCTACTGATAATTTCCATTCATCATAAAGCCATTTTCCGTCTCCCCCAGTACATGATACATCTACTTTAATGTTTCCTTTTGGAGGCATAGTGCTTTGCTCCACACCATCAACTCTAACAGCATAAGTTATTCCATTTTTAGAAAAAGTATAATCCTTATCTATTAAAAATAAAGAAACTAAAAAAACACTTAAAAATATAATACCGAATGTTAAAATAACTATTTTTTTCATCTATAAAATTCCTTTTCTTTACTTTACATTTTATTAATCGGGTGCCGGCAGACATCCGCCTGCCATGGCACCATATTAACCTGTTATAATGTACGGATTAGTTATATCGCCATTTCCAGCTAAAACCTTCGTGTTAGATGTTAGATGTAAGACGGGGCGGACCGCAAGACCACTTATGGCACTGTCGTAGTACGCATAACCGTCGTTGTGTACACCCCACACGCGGCTAGAGTAAAACAAATAAGGCACTATAGTCCACTCATAACCTTCTTTATAAAGCCATGATTTTCCTGCACAACTTGAAGTTTTATAACTACCTAAATTAGTCGTTCTAGTGCAGTCTGCCGCTTTTACAGAATATCCATAATCACTCATATACATAAGTCCCACATATCCTGCTTCTGTTTCTGGTCTTCCACTATACACTACATTTGATCTTTCTTCAGCATAAAAACTTGCCGCTGTTTGAGAACTTGTTGACCCTGCTCCTAGATGCCACGTTACATTTTCTATAAATCCTCTATAATCACTTTTTATTCCATTTACAGTGTAATCACAGTTTCCTGGTACACTTGTTGAATACCCATAACAGTTATCTGGACTTACTCCATCATTTGTTCCATTCTCACTATTTAAATATGCTCCATTAAGTAGTATGTTTAAATCTGCTAGTTCCCAGTTATTTACACTACCAGCATCCCAAGCAAGACTTCCCATTGAGTCTGCTCTTATTATCTTTGTTAATCTTTCAGTAGTCACACCATCTGCTAAGGTTGTATCAAATACTCCTATTATTCTCCAAAGCTCATTATTAAACCATATATAGTTATCTGGATCTTTACCTTGATATCTATATCCATTTTCATCAAATACTTCCCCACTACCTGCTAGTGATACTACATAATCATCTAAATAATCTAAAGATGAAGAGCTATCTGTAAATCTAGCATCACATGTTTCAAATGCTGCTAAATCACTTATTTCAAATCTTCTATACTTAGGATTCCATATAGCTCCAGCATTACTACACGTTACGTTTAATAAACTTGATGATAAAGAATTGGTAAATACTGATGAAACTGTAATATCTGGAAATACTGATGCAGTATCATTGTGAGTGCCCTCTACTTTAGCATTAAATGTTTTATTTAAATTAATACTTTGATCAAAAGTATGTGCTATAACTATTACTTCAAAAGTCCATTCTTGCTCTGTAGGACTATTAAAATTACTATTACTAATTGAGTAATCTTCTGCTACTACTATATTACCTGTTTTAGTAGTTATATCAAAACCTGTAACCCCACCTTGAGTTGTTCTAGTAAGTCCTGTAATACTTGTTACTTCTACTCCTGTAGGATCAGTTATTTTAAGTAATATTTCAGCAGTACTTCCACTTGAATACTCAAAATTATTAACGAGTATTTGAAAAAACACATTATATGATGTTGTATAAGTTTCTCCTGACTTATTACCTTTAGCATAAGCAGATAAGGTAGTAGTTCCTCTTACATGACTGCCAGCAGTACCAAAATTATCAGGATTAATATTTAAAGATAAATCAGCACCCTCTACAAAAGTAAGACTTTCTTGTCCTGCCCCTTGCACTGAAATAGGAGTCTTAGCAACATCTCCTATAATAGGTCCTAAAAAAGCATAACTTAATAAAAATGTTAACACTAAAAGAACTACTAATATAATTAGTAGTAATACTTTAAATGATTTATTAAGTGCTTTAAATTTATTTATCAATTTTATCCACCTTTATTATATATAAATTATATAATAGATTTATAAATAAATCAATTATATTTTACTAGGGTTTATATCTATATCTAAATTAAAATTATTATGATTTAAATAACTATTTTCTAATTCTTTTAATACACTTAATAGTTTATCATCTTTTTTATATTTTATTATAATTTGAAACCTATAATTATTATTAAATTTAAGTATAGCAGCAGTTGTAGGCCCTAATACAATAGTTCCATCACTCAAATTATTTTTAAGATATCCTGCACACCTTTTTGCTTCTTCAAGCGCTATATGATAGTCTTTAGAAATTGCTTTAATACTAACTAAGTAATAATAAGGTGGATACTTTAGTTTTTGTCTAAAAGGCATCTCCTTTTGATAAAAACTTAAATAATCATTTTCTTTAACTAAATTAAGAACACTATTATCAGGATTAAATGTTTGTAATATAACTTCTCCTAATAAATTACTTCTACCAGCTCTACCTGCTACCTGATTTAAAAGTGAAAATGTATTTTCATTTGCCTTATAATCAGGTACATTTAAACTAGTATCAGCATTTATTACCCCTACTAAAGTTACATCTTTAAAATCAAGTCCTTTAGCTATCATCTGAGTACCTAAAAGTATATTGTATTTCTTACTTTTAAAATCTTCAATTATTTTATCATGAGAACCTTTTTTACTTGTTGTATCTTGATCCATCCTAACTACTTTAGCACCCTCAAATTTATTTATAATCTCTTCTTCTAATTTCTCAGTACCAAGTCCTAAGTATTTAAGTCCATCTTCTGAGCACTCTGGACATTTATCATTTTTCTTTATTTGATAAGAACAATAATGACACACTAAATTATTTGTTGTTTTATGATATATAAGCGATATATCACAGTTAGGACATTTATATACAAAACCACAAGAAGCACAGCTTACAAAGGTTGAAAACCCTCTTCTGTTAAGAAGCAAGATGACTTGCTCATCTTTTCTTATTCTATCATTTATTTTATCTTCTAAAATCTTACTAAAAGTAAAATGTTTATTCTTTATTTCTTTAGCCATATCTACTAAAGTAACTTCTGGTAAAATACTATTATTTGCTCTATGAGGCAAACTAAGTAGTTTATATACTCCTTTAGAGGCTCTTGCCATAGCCTCTAAACTAGGTGTAGCACTACCTAGTACAAGCGGACATTTATTATATTTACTTCTAAATAAAGCCATATCTTTAGCGTGATACTTAGGAGAGTTATCTTGTTTATAAGTATCCGAGTGTTCTTCATCTATTATTATTAATCCTATATTAGTTAAAGGTGTAAAGATAGCTGATCTAGTTCCTACTACTACTTTAACATCTCCATTTACTATTCTAAGGTATTCATCGTGCTTTTCACCAGGTGATAAAGCACTGTGAAAGACAGCTACCTCATCTTTGAATCTAGCATAAAATCTTTTAACTATTTGCATAGTTAAACTAATTTCAGGAGCTAGCATAATTGCTGTTTTTCCTTCTTTAATTACATCTTCAATTAATTTTAAATAAACTTCTGTTTTACCTGAGCCTGTTACTCCATAAAGTAAATAGGTATTATCAGAATTTAAATCAACACTATTATATACATTTTCTTGCATTTGATTTAAATTATGTACTTTTTCATATTTTTCTTCATATAAATTTCTATATTTTTTTTCTTTTATTATTTTTACTAAACCTTTAGTTTCTAAAGCTTTTATATATGAAGCATTAGATGAATTTTTAAGTACTTTATCTGTAGTAAGCAACAAGGATAAAACTTCGTTTTGTTTTTTACTTTTTTTATTAGTATTTATGTAAGAAATTATTTCTTCTTTAGGTTTATCTAATATACAAAAAGAGTTATATAAATCATAATTATTTGTTTGATTTTTAATTTTTAAACTAGTAGGAAACATAGTTTGATATGCACTTATTAAAGTGCATAATAAAGTTTGATGCATATGCTTACCTAGTTTTAAGAGTTCCTCACTTAAAACTAGTTTTTCATCTACTATACTAACAATACTTTTAAGTTCATAAATATCATTATATGTATCTTTTATATTAACTACAAAACCATTTATAGTTTTATTATTAAATTCAACAGTTACTTTATGTCCCACCTTTAAAAGACTTATAAGATTATTTGGAATCTTATAAGTAAACATTTTATCAAGTGATTTAACTGGATATTCTACTATTACATCTGCATACATAATATTATTTTAAACTATATAAATTTTATAAGCAAGAAAAAAACATCCTATTCGGATATTTTATTACTCTATTATAGATTTTATTTCTTCAATAGGAATCTGAGTTATTTTAGAAATTGTTTCTAAATCAAGATTATTTTGATGCATCTTTAAAACTAACTCTTTGGTGTTCTCTTCTTTACCCTGTTTAAGTCCCTCAGTTAATGCTTGATCCATTTGTGATGCTTTATCCCACGCATCTTTTTCTTTTTGCCAGATATAATCTTTATATGCTGGATCTGAATTTATCTTTTGCACTATACTATATGCCTTCTCAAACTTCTTATTTTCCTTTGCCATATCACTCATCTCCTTACTACTTTTTAGCGTTATGAACTTTAATAACTTTATAAAATCTTCATTAAACCTTTTATCTTCTTCCGCTCTTTTCAAATTGATTATATATTTTGTTTTTATATCATAAGTTTGCTCTAAGTTAAGTTTATCACACTCTTCTAATTTCGTAAACATTTTTGTAAATATTTTACTATCATAATTTAAAAAGAATATTCCATATACTTTACTTATATCTTTATATAAATCTCCTGAATTTAGTTGATCTGATATTATTCTTGATAAATAAAACTCCATTCTTTTTATTAGATGTTCTTCTTTTCCTTTCTGCATTTCTATATATACCACTTCTCCATCTTTTAGTTTTACTTTTAAATCAAATCTTCCTATTTTTGAATCTTGATATTCACCTTGAGTTTCCGTATCTAAAAACTCTATTTGTGCATCTTTTATATCAATGCCTATTACTTCTTTTACTACTAGGTCTAACATTTCTCTATTTTTCTTGAAAAATATTTTAAATACTACATCATTTGCTGGTCCCATGATTTTTGAATCCTCTATTATCATGTTACACCTCCTTTTCTTAAGTTATGTATTATATACACTTTATTTTCCTTGTAAATACTTTCGACAAACCTTCTTATTTTTTGACAAAAAAAGAGCAACTTTGTTACTCTAAAAAGTTAATATATTCAATTAAGGATCTCTTTTGCAAATCACAAATAAACTTAATAAATTCTGTGTAGTCACTGGTTACATGCGCTTTATCAAGAGTTTCATAATATTTTAATCTGTCTTCTACTTTTATTATTACTGGGTTATATCCATTATTAATTAATTCCAAATTCATAATTAATCTTGAAGTTCTTCCATTACCATCAATAAAAGGATGTATTTTAACAAATTCTCCATGCAATAATGAAGCCCTTACCACAGGGTGAAAATATTTCCAGTCAGTATAATTCATAATCAGTTTTTCCATTTCCTCCGCAACTTTAAAATGACTTGGTGGAATATGTATTGCACCTTTTATAGTTACTGGAACATTTCTATAAATTCCAGCATTTTTATTATCTATTCCTTTTAAAATTAATTGATGTATACTTTTAATGTTATATTCAGTAATTGTCTTCTTATCATTAATTAACTCTTCTAAAAAAAGTATAGCTTCCGCATGATTAATAGCCTCTAAATGTTCTGCAAGTAATTTTCCTCCTATTGTAATACCTTCTAATACAACTTTAGTTTCTTTTAAAGATAAACTATTACCTTCAATTGCATTACTATTGTAAGTCCATTCTAAATAAATACTTTCTTTTAAAGATGCTAAAGCATTTTTAGATAATGGTCTTTTATCATCTAATTTCTTCTTTAATATATTTATTTCATCAAAAAAACTATCATCTATATTTACAATTATATCTTTGGAATTCTTTTTTCTTTTATCATGTGGCTTTTTTGCATCTATTGGAATCAAATAACTTTTTCCTATTTTTAAAGTACCAGACAATCTTTTATCCATAAGTAACTTTCTAACTCTTCTTTCACTAATATTCCATTTATTAGATGCTTCCTTTACTGTCATGTATTCCATTTTCTTCTCCTTTGTATATTATACCACATTTGGTATAATACACAAACTAAATACATTTTACAAGTAAGAAAAAAGAACTATCTTCCTAGTTCTTCAAACGGTAATAATTCACTTTCATCAGGCGCTACTTCAAATATTACTTGCTGCACTTTTTCTGATGATAAACCAGCTTCATCTGTTGCTATATATTGTATCCAGTATTGTATAATTGGTCCACTATCTGTACTTTTATGTTCAATATATACTTTATGAGTAACTTCATAATCAGATACATCTTCAACTGTTAAATGTTCATAATTTATACTATTTAAGTCATACACTTCATAAACTGCTTCCTGATATTTTATAACAGGAGCACCATAATCTACTAAATAACTATCATCTGCTCTATTGTATGGATTATTAATTTCTTTTAAATTAGGTGTAGCAGTTACATCCCTAGGATTACCTACCCAACCAAATTTATCTTTTTCATACTCTATTTTATACCATACAAATCCAGGATCTCTTTCTCCCTCAAAATCTACTACTTTATAAACTTCACCTAAAGTAATTTGAGCAACTATTTCAGTATTTCCTGTAAGAGGTTCTTTTCTAACATTTACTACACTATCACGCATAGAAACATTACCATTAATATCTTTATGTTCATAGATTACTTCTACTCTCCATGCTGTTGCATGAAGGTAATATTGATATGCCCCATATCCAGCACCTGCTAATGCTGCTAATATTAATATCCAAGCTATAATTTTTTTCACTTAATACACCTACTTCTTAAATTCATATTAATATTAACATAATATGTAAAAAAAATCAATTTACTACTTTAACTTTATATATGTTTTATCATATAAAAAAGATTAGAAATATTAATTTCTAATCTTATTATTTTCATCAAATGATACTTCCAAAAATTTTCTACTGGCTAGATAATCACATAGATGTACAAATTTTTCTATTTCTGTATTTGGTTTAGGCAATATTTCTTTTTTATAAAAATCAGTATTCCACTGCCCCATATGAGAATTAATAGCCCCTACTACAATATTAATATCTTCACTTGTAAGTTTTAATTTACATTCATTATCTATAATAAGCTTAGATGCTAAAAGCGGATGTTCAGTTTTTGTATGGGAGTTTTCTAAATCTCCTCTTTTAACACCATCATGCATTATTAAAGATAAAATTATTAAATCTTTTTCTCTTGATGTAAAATTACATATAGTTTCATTATTAAATAATTCATAAGCTATTTTAACTGCTGCTTTCGTGTGACGAAGCAGGCCGCCAACACCTAGTGCATATGGCGGGTGGTATTTGCCTGATGAAGATGCTTCTATAGTAAAAAAATAATTTGGTAATAAATTTATTAAAGTTATTAAACTTTCTTTTATATCATTATTTTCTATATATAAAAGTTCTTCTTCAAAGTATTTTTCTTTCATTAGTTATTCCTTTTAACAGTTACTGCTAAATCAAAATCATTTAGTTTCATGTCATAAGTTAAATTATTATCAAAATCAATTGTTGTTCCTAAAGTTTCATTTTTAATGAATTCATCAAATAATGTAATAGCATTTTTTACTTCATCACTAGAGTTATATGTAATAGATATTCTATCTGCTACATCAAAATCTAATTCTTTTCTTAAATTTTGAATTTTAGAAATAAATTCTCTTGCTATACCTTCATTAACTAATTCTTCAGTTAAATTAGTATCTAAAATTATAAAATCACTTGCTTCAGTACCTACGGCTAGACCTTCTTTACCTGAAACTCTTATTTCAATCATTTCTTGGTTTACTACAAAATCTTCATTATCTAAAGATATAGTTATTTCTTTAGAAGAGTTAAGTAAATTAATTTCTTCTAAAGATAATTTTTCCATTTTTTCTTTAAATAAATTCATCTTAGAACCTAACACTTTACCTACTACTTTAAAGTTAGGTTTAACTTCTAAGTTCATATAATCACTTAAGTTATCTACAAATGTAATTTCTTTTACATTTAATTCTTCTTTAATAAGAAGAACTAAATCATCAAGTATAATTTCATTTTTCTTATCAAGCATAATTTTAGAAATAGGTTGTCTTACTTTTATTTTCTCTTCTTCTCTTACTTTTCTACCAACAGATATTAAGTTTCTAACTAGAATCATTTTTTCTTCTAATTTTTCATCAATTAATGATTCATCATATTTAGGGAATGTTGCAGTATGCACTGACTTTTTACCTGTTAAGTTACGATAAATTTCTTCACTAACAAATGGAGCTATTGGAGCAAGCATTAAACAGATACCTTCTAAAACTTCATAAGTAGTCATATAAACTGCTTTTTTAGAATTTGTAAGTTCTGAATCCCAGAATCTATTTCTATTTCTTCTGATATACCAATTTGATAAATCTTCTGATACAAAATCAACTAATAATTTAACAATTTTATGTAGATCATACTGATTATAATTATCAGTTACATCTTTAAGTACTGAATTATATCTAGATATAATCCATTTATCAATTTCTTCTCTGTCTTTAATATCAATATTACATTTATTTATATCTATATTATCTGTATTAGCATATAAACTAAAGAAGTTATATGTATTTTTAAGTGGATTAAAAAATTTAGAATGAACTTCTTTAATTCCTGTTATATCAAATTTAAGTGGCGTCCATATTGGAGATGTATATAGTAAATAAAATCTTACTGCATCTGCTCCATATTGTTTAATAGTTTCAAAAGGTTCTACTATATTACCTCTTGATTTACTCATTTTTTTACCTTCAGAATCTAATAATAAATCATTAACTAATACATTTTTAAATGGAGCTACTCCTTTAACAAATACTGATATAACTAGAAGTGTATAAAACCAACCTCTTGTTTGATCTATTCCTTCAGATATGAAATCTGCAGGAAATTGTTCATCAAATAATTTTTCATTTTCAAATGGATAATGATATTGAGCAAATGGCATTGACCCTGAATCAAACCAACAATCTAGTACATCTGGAATTCTATTCATTACCCCACTACATTTAGGACATTTTAGTTTTACATCATCCATATATGGTTTATGTAAATCAATATTTTCATCTAATGTATCTATTGATTTTTCAATTAATTCTTTTTTTGATCCTATCATTTCTGCATGACCACACTCACATTTAAAGTATGGTATTGGCGAACCCCAATATCTAGTTCTTGAAACGTTCCAATCTCTAGCATTTGAAAGCCAATTTCCAAATCTTTTTTCTCCAACATAAGACGGGTACCAATTTATAGTATTATTAGCTTCTATTAATTTATCTTTAATTTTTGATACTGCAATATAATATGCTGGTCTTGAATAGTATAATAGTGGTGATGAACATCTCCAGCAATGCGGATAGTTGTGAGTCATTTTTTGTTTCTTAAATAATTTATCATTTTCTTTTAAATATTTGATTACTTCTAAATCAGCATCAAAAACTAATATATCTTTCCATGGTCCATCATTATATGTTCCATTTTCAGCTACTGGATTTAAAAATGGTAAATTATAGTTTTTTGCAACATTTGCATCATCTTCACCAAAAGCTGGAGCTATATGTACTATACCAGTACCAGAATCCATTGTAACATAATTGTCACAAGCAACAAAAAAGCCTTCTATATCTGTTTTTAAAAATGGTAGTAGTTGTTCATACTTTTTATATTCTAAATCTTTACCTTTATAAGTTTCTAAAATTTCTACATCATCACCTAAAACTGATGATACTAAATCTTTTGCTAATATGAAATTATTATCCATCGATTTAACTTTAACATATTTTTCATCTGGATTAACACATAATCCAACGTTAGCTATAAGTGTCCAAGGAGTTGTTGTCCATACTAAGAAATATGCATCTTCATCTACTAATTTAAATGGTACTGTAACAGTATCTACAGATACATCTTCATATCCTTGAGCTACTTCATGAGTAGATAATCCTGTACCACAAGATGGACAGTAAGGCATAACTTTATTTCCTTCATAAAAGAAACCTTCATCATGCATTTTTTTTAGTATCCACCACTCTGTTTCAATATAATCATTATCCATTGTTATATATGGATTTTCTGTATCTATAAATTGTCCCATTTTACTAGTTAAATCTACAAAAGCATCTTCATTTATTCTTACACTTTTACGACACTCATTATTAAAGTTAAGTACTCCAAAATCTTCAATATCTTTTTTTGTTTTTAAACCAAGTTTTTTTTCTACATGATTTTCTATAGGAAGACCATGAGTATCCCAACCTATTTTACGATATATCTTCTTGCCATTCATAGAGTGGTATTTACACATAATATCTTTCAAGTTTTTGGCAACCATATGATGAAGTCCTGGAAAACCATTTGCAAATGCCGGCCCATCATAAAATACAAATGAAGGATTATCTTTATTTGCCTCTATTTGCATATTAAGGGCATTATTTATTCCTCCCCAAGAATTTAAGATATCGCCTTCTACAACATCTATGGTTCTTTTGTCTAATTCTTTAAATTTTTTCATACTATCTCCTTTTTTTCAAAATAAAAAGATGGAACCAAAGGACGAACATAATGCCGTGGTACCACCTTAATTTAATCTTATACTTTTAACGCAAGTTAAACGAATTATTTTACTTAATTTCTAATAATTAACTCCCAAGTGATATTTCTATTATTATTTTATTAGTTCTCATCAGCCACTAACTTTCTTTAAAAATAAGTAATATAATTTGTCTTGTTCATCGCTTTTATAACATGTATTATAATATATAATATATATTATTGTCAATTATGTTATTATTTCTTAAGCATTTTTCTTAAGAAACTTTTTTTGTTTTAGATTCATAACAATTAACACATTTCATTTTGTAACATTTCTAATTCCTTAATATTCTTATTATCTTTTAATACTAACATTTGTCGTTTGGCAGAATTATTTATTCTCACTAATCTTTCATTTTGTGAAATATTACATTCAATCATTTCAGCATTGCTGTTTTGTAAATTATTTAAAACAACTAATTGCAATAAATTTGCATAATCTCTGATATTCTCTTTATTTGAAATTCCAGGATTTTTATCTCTCCATTCTTTAGCGGTCATGCCAAATAAAGCAACATTCAACACATCTGCTTCATTTGCATATACAAATTTCTTTTGTTTTTCTGTAAGATTCGGAACTATGTGATTTTTTATTGCATCAGTATGCATAACATAATTTAATTTTGACAAAATTCTATGAGCTTTCCAATCGATTTTATTGTTAAATGATTCATTTGATTTCAATCTTTCAAATTCTGTAATTAAATACAACTTAAATTCGGGACTTAGCCAACTTGCAAATTCAAAAGCAATGTCAGGATGAGCAAAAGTTCCAATACTATATTTTCCACCTTTTGCAATAATTCCGATAGCACTAGTCCTTTTAATCCATTGAGTTGGTGACATTGAAAATGAATTTTTTCCATATTCTGTTTTAATTTGGTCGAATTCGACCAAATTAAACTTATCATTATTTATCCTTTCCCATAATCCAATGTAATCTATAGTAGAAATTTTTCTTAACCAATTTTTTACTGTGAAAGAAGGATCAGTGGAATTTTGATATTTAGCCAAATCAGTAAGAGACACAAAATTTGTATTCTCTATTCTTAATATAGCAATTGTATTGTTTATTACATTAATTTCAGTTTTTATTAAATTATCCATATAACCTCCTCATTTTGTTTTATTATATTATACATAAATTAAATTCTTTGGTCAATAAAAAAACGAACATTAGTTCATTTTGTTACTACACCTAATTATACAATTTCTTTAAATCTATTATAAATTAAACTCAGGAATTTGTATATGATTATTTTTTAAGCATTTTTCTTAAGAAACTTTTTTTTGTTTTAGATTCATAATAATTTACTGCTAAATTATAATAATATTCTAATACTTCATCACTAATAAATAATACTTCTTCTTTTAGTTTATAAGAAATAACTTGTTTTAAAAATTCTACCACTATATGATCATTATTTTCAGTTCCTAATTCATATTCATTATTTACTTCAATATTCATTTCATGTTCACTGTTAGCTAGTTTAACTAAATTTCTTTCAGGATTTTTTTCTGAAAAAATTTCACTATGATTTTCTCCGAATTTATCTATAAATGCTATTTTTCCAGGTTTAAAAACCATGTTAGATAATAATACAAAATTATATCCCTCTACTGGTACAGCTCCTTCATGATACATTTTCTTCTTTTCAGTTAAGTATCTTTCTGGCATAAACATATAAACAGGTTTATAGTAATGTTTTCTTATAGGATGATCAGGTATTGATGGAAGGTTATATTGTTTAAATTTTTCTTTTTCTTTAGAAATATCATATGCCATAGCAGATGTTAACCCTAATTTAACAGTATAACTTTCTCTTTGTTCAAACTCAAATAGCTTAATAATATAAGGTGCTATTTGTTCTAAATCATCATGTAATAATCCACTATATAAATCGATTTTACTTTGTAGTTTTTCTTCTATATCCATTAATTCTTTATCTTCATTAGATAAATTAATTGCATAATATTCTCTTAAATTATATTGCATCATTTTTTCTAATAAAATTATATTTTCTTTTAAATTTTCTATTTCTGCTCTAGTTTTAGCATTTACTTCTTTATCTGCTTCTTTTAGTTTTTCATTTATTTCATTTTTCAATTCATTTAATTTATATTCAAGTTTAATTATTTCTTCTTTACTCATTACTACTCTAATACCTCTCTATTTTTTAACACATAATCTCTAATAGTTAAATCATAAATAGACCCAACTACACCAATAACCCCACCTATAACTAAATTGATAATTAAAAATACTATAATAGTTCCTAAACTTTCATCATATTCTTCAACTAAGTGTATATTATCATATATATTTATAGTTCTACTAAATCCTGCGAATACATTCCAAGCACCAACCATAATCAAAAAATATTGATCCCACATTATACCAAAGATAGCTTGAAATATACCTACACCTATCCAAATAGTTTTAGAAATATTTTCTTTTTTATATAACTCATCTAAAACTCTCTGTTTTTCTTTATTGGTCTTTTTAGGAACCACACCTTCACTACTTGTCCCACAAGCAGTGCAAAACCTTGCGTTTTCCTTTAATTTATTACCACAATTACTACAATACATCTTAACCTCTAAAACGGCATTTTCATGTTGCCATTTGCCATTTGTTTCATCATTTTTTTCATTTCTTCAAACTGTTTAATTAATCTATTTACTTCTTCTACACTTGTTCCAGATCCCATAGCAATTCTTTTTTTATGAGTTGCTTTAAGTATATCTGGATTTTTTCTTTCTTTAGGTGTCATTGAAAGTATTATAGCCTCTACTCTAGCCATATCTTTAGGATCAACACTTATATTATTAAGTCCCATTTTTCTTGCTCCTGGAAGCATTTTAAGAATATTTTCAAGAGGTCCTAATTTTTTTATTTGATTTAAAGTTTTCAAAAAATCTTCTAAATCAAATTTACCAGACTTCATCTTTTTAGCTTGATCTTTAGCTTCATTTTCATCTATTATATCTTCTACTTTAGATGCGATTTCCCAAATATCTCCCATATCTAAAATACGTTCAGCCATTTTTTCCGGATAAAATTCTGATAACCCATCTAACTTTTCACTAGTTCCTGCAAATTTAATAGGAACTTTTGTTAAATGTCTAATTGATAAGGCTACTCCACCTTTTGTAGAACCATCTAACTTAGTAATAATAGCCCCAGTTAAAGAAAGTTTTTCATTAAATCCATTGATAACATTTATTGCATCTTGTCCTATCATAGCATCTACTACTAATAGTTTTTCATCAAGTTTTATGTTATCTTCAAGTTCTTTAAGTTCATTCATCAGATTTTCATCTATTTGAAGTCTACCAGCGGTATCTATAATTACATAATTACAATTTTCTTCTTTAGCTTTTTCTATCCCTTTAAGTACTATATTTAAAACATTTTTTTCTTCTTTATCATAGTATACTGGAACACCTAGAGAATTACCTAATGTAATAAGCTGATCAATTGCAGCAGGTCTATAAACATCTGCTGCTATAAGCATAGGTTTTTTATTATGTTTTTTTCTAACATAATTAGCTATTTTACCACAAGCAGTTGTCTTACCTGAACCTTGAAGACCAACTAACATTATTTTAGTTGGATTCTTACTTACTTCAAGCGGAGAGTAATCTCCTCCAAGTAAACTTACTAATTCATCTTTGATTAACTTTATAAATACCTCATCAGGTTTTAAAGATTTACCAATATCCATTCCCATGGCTTTTTCTTTTATGCTCGCAATAAACTCTTTAACTACTGTATAGTTAACGTCAGCTTCTAAAAGCGCAACTCTTATTTCCTTTACTGCTTCATTAATATTTTCTTCTGTTATCTTACCCATACCCTTAATATTTTTAAGAGCATTAGATAATCTATCACCTATAAATTCAAACATTTTTTATCACCTCTTTAATTTTAACATATAAGAATTTAAATTCAAAGAAAAAAGAGCAAATTGCTCTTTAAATCCATCTTGATATATATATTACTCTAGTAGTATATTCATTATAATTAATAAAGAAATCTATAATTTTAGAAATAAACTCTTTTAAACCAAAAGAAGCATCTTTATTTATTTTTATACTAAGAACACAATTTTGCATATCTTTTCTAAATAAATAATCATCTATATATCTTTTCATAGCTTTATCTAAATTTATTATTTCTTCTATTTTATCTTCTGTTAAATTATTATCTTTAAATATATATTCTTTATACACATTAATCATCTTAGAAGTAATTGTATCACCTTCAAGTGGTTCAAAATTGATAATGTCATAAAAATTTTCACAGTGAGAAATTATTTCTTTTGCATTCATATTATCACTACCTTAATAAAATAATATAATATTTTTATTTGTTTGTCAAAACTTTTTTGTTTGATTAAAATATTTTTATTTGCTAAAATGAATTTAGAGGTAACCATGAAAAAGAAACTCAAGTTGAAAAAGCAAGCTAAATTCGGATTGTTCTTACTTATTTTACTTATTGGTTTAAGCTATTATGGTATTACTGTATATAATGAATACCAATATAAAGAAACTTATGAATATAAGTTTATAGAAAAAGGATACTCTAAAAATGAATTTGAAATATTAACTAATCATTTTGACAATAATAAACTAGACGAATTTCTAGGATATGAAAAAAAAGAAGAGTTAATATTTAATATTATTAATACTAAATATTATATAAAAGATAATTATGATTTATATTATGAATATATTAAAGATAATGAAGTAACTACTGAAGAAGCTATTCTTAAGATTAACACTAAAACAAATATACCCTATTATATAAATATACTTCCATCAGATATAAATAAAACTAGTAGTGTATTAGTAAATAAATATTATGGATTAGATAAAGATTATATTCCAGATAATCTAGTAACAATCTCCACGCAGCACTCATGGGGGGACTATGGTTCTCAGAAATTAATTGATTATGCATATGATGCTTTTAAAAGCTGGCATACTGCTGCCCTAACCGAAGGTATTCATTTAATGATTAACTCTTCTTATAGAGCGTATACTGATCAAGAAAGAATATATAATAATTATAGAGATACTAGAGGAGAAAAATATGCCGATACGATAGCAGCTAGACCTGGGCACTCAGAACATCAAACTGGACTAGCAATTGATATGGTAACTTTAGCAAATCCTAACCAAGCTGAGTTTAGCGAAAGTGCTGATTATGAATGGATAATAAATAATGCTCATTTATATGGTTTTATATTAAGATATCCTGAAGATAAAACTTCTGTTACTGGTTATAGTTATGAATCATGGCATTATAGATATGTTGGAGAAGAAATTGCTACTTATATTTATAATAATAAAATTACTTTTGATGAATATTATGCTTTCTATTTAGATTAAAAAAATATAGCTTTATGCTATATTTTATTTTTGACATTTTTTACAATAATAAGTACTTCTTCCATCTATTTTTTCTCTAATAATTAAAGATTTACAATTATCACATAATTCATTTTCTTTCATATGTACCTTTAAATACTTTTGATAATTGCCTGTAACTCCTAAGCTAGAGGTATAACTTTTTATAGTAGTTCCTCCTTCTATAATTGCTTTAGAAATTATTCTTTGGCTATTATCAATTATACTAAGTATTTCACTATTATTTAAATCTTTACCTTTTTTATACGGATTTATTTTAGATGCGTATAATACTTCATTAGCATATATATTGCCTAGTCCTGCTATAATACTTTGATCTAGTAATAATGTCTTTATATTTTTTGTTTTACCTTTTAATTTATCTTTTAAATAATCCAAAGTAAGAGCACTTGGTTCCAAACCAAGCTTACTAAAATAATCTTGATAATCGCTTTTAGTAATTAGTTTCATTCTACCAAATTTTCTAACATCATGATAAATTAAATAAATATTATTATCAAAAGTTAATAATATATGTTCATGTTTATTAATTTGATCATAATTTTCTTTAACAAAAAATTTACCTTCCATTCTAAGATGCGATATTAAATAATGATTTTGAAATTCAAATATTAAATACTTGCCTTTTCTTTTGATATCTAATAATTTATTATTTATTAAATTATCTTTAAAATAAGTTATATTATTTTCAATCATTTTAGGATATATAACATTAATATCTGTTATTGTTTTGTTAATTAATTTAGAAGATAATACTCTTCTTACTGTTTCAACTTCTGCTAGTTCAGGCATTTTATACCTCGAACCAATTACTTGCTACTCTTATTTCAACTTTAAGAGGAACTAATAGTTTTATAGCATTTTCCATTCTATCTCTAACTATTTTAGTTACTATCTCTTCTTCGCTTTTTACTATATCAAGTATTAATTCATCATGTATTTGTAAAATTAATTTACTTTTTAAATTATTTTCTTTTAAATCTTTACTTATATTTATCATAGCAATTTTAATTATATCTGCACTTGTACCTTGTATTGGTGTATTAAGAGCCATTCTATGCCCCATTTGTCTAACTAAAAAATTACTTGATTTAATTTCATCTATTACTCTTACTCTATTAAAAAATGTTCTAACATTTCCAAATTTAATAGCATGAGCAACTATATGATCCATATATTCTTTAACTTTTGGATATAACTGAAAATATTTTTGAATAAAATCAGAAGCTTCTTTAGAACTTATTTTTAAACTTTCTCCTAAACCAAATCCAGATATTCCATAAACTATTCCAAAGATTACTGCTTTAGCAGTTTTTCTTTCTTCTTTAGTTACATCTTCTTCTTTTTTACCATAAATATCTGCTGCTACTTTTTTATGAATATCAGCATCATCATTAAATGCTTTTATTAAAGTATCATCTTTTGATATATGAGCTAGTATTCTAAGTTCAATTTGTGAATAATCAGCAGCTAAGAACAAATCATTTTGTGGAACAAAAGCTTTTCTAATTAAATTACCTTGAGCTTTTCTAATAGGTATATTTTGTAAATTAGGTTCTACACAAGATAATCTACCTGTTCTAGCTAAAGTTTGTTTAAAAATAGGTTTAATAATACTATTTTCATTGATATACTGCGTTAAACCATCTATATAAGTTGATTTAAGTTTAGTTAAATTACGATACATTAATATTTTTTCTATTATAGGATGTTTACCCAATAATTTTTCAAGTGTACTAGCATCTGTTTTATAACCAGTTTTATTTTTATTTCCTTTGCCAAGTTCAAGTTTATCAAATAAAATTTCCCCTAATTGTTTAGGTGATGATATATTAAATTCGCATCCTGCTAGTTCATGAATATCTTTAGTTAAATCATTAATCTCTTTATCTAACTCTTCACCTTGAATATTAAGTATATCTTTTAGACATTTAATACCCATTTTTTCCATATCACTAAGAACAAAAGTAAGCGGTAAATCTATCATATTATATATAGCTTTTTCATCACCTTTAGCCATTAATGCACTGTGTTTAAATACATTATTATATATAAATTTAGATTTTAAAACAGCGGTATTATAAACTTTTTTACTATCAAATTTTTCTTTTTTTAACTCTTCAAATGTAGCAATCATTTCACCATTACTACTTGCAAAGGTTCCAAGATCATCTGGAGCACTTGGTGAAAGTAAAAATGCAGATATCATTAAATCATTTGTATAATTTAGATTTAAAAAATATAAATGTTTTTTTATATCATAAGTAGCTACTTTTTTATCTTTTAAATACGATTCGATATTTTTAATATTATCTTTTTCTATTATATAACTTCCATTTTTATCTGTTATAGCTAAACATATTGGCGATGAATAATGATAATTTTGATTATCTAATTCAATATTTATAAATATTTCATCAGATAAATTTAATTTACTTAAATCATTAATAATTTCATAGTCAACTTCTGTTATAACGTTTTCTTTTAATTTTCTAATAAATGAATTAAATCCTAGTTCTTCATATATTTTAATTAACTCTTCATTACTTTCCATATATTTTAAATCTTCAAAAGTAATATCAAGTGGTACCTTTGTATAAATAGTTGCTAATTTTTTACTAATAAATGCATTTTCTTTATCAACAACTAATTTATCTTTAGTAGCACCTTTAATTTTATCTATATTCTCATAAACACCTTCTAGGGAACCATGTTCTTCTAAAAGTTTTAAAGCAGTTTTTTCACCTATTCCTTTAACACCAGGTATATTATCAGAACTATCTCCCATAAGAGCTTTG
>CAYJJQ010000018.1:0-18666 GCA_964370545.1 uncultured Muribaculaceae bacterium
AATAGGACTGAAAAAGGATAAAAAGCATAAAACCAATAGTTTAATTGATGGCGATATTTACAAAGAAATAGATCTAGATAAATATCATGATGTATTTTTATATTTAACTAAGATTCAAGATGAAGTACATAGATTTGCAATAAATTATCATAAACAAATTAGAAGTAAAGGAACTATTGCATCTGTATTAGACAATGTAGATAAAATAGGAACAGTTAGAAAAAAAGAACTAATAAAAAAATATGGTAGTGTAAAGAAAATTAGTGAAGCTAGTATAGAAGAGTTAAGTACTATAGTGCCTATAGAGGTTGCTAATGATTTAAAAAAATACTTAGAAGATTGGAATAAAAGATAAAAAGACTTTTTATCTTTTTATTTATGTTGTATAATTTAATAAGAGGTATAAGATGCGTAAATTGTATAAACTTTCTTTAGCTAAAGAAGTAATAGTTAAAAAAAATATTCATCATTTCTTAGATCCCGAATATATATACTTACCAGTAGATGATTTAGCAATATTTAGTGACGAAAGCTCTATACTAAAAAATAGAGTAGTTTTAGAAACTGATGATTTAAATTATTTATCTAGTATATCTGGTAAATTAAATAAACTAGTAAAAGTTAATATAAATAATAAAAAATTAGATGCACTTGAAATAATGAATGATTATAAAGAAAGACAAGTTAAATTTAATAAAACAAATATCAATAATATTGATGACTTTTTGAAGTTATTTATAAAAGATAAACTGAAATATAAACTAAAAAAAGATATTACTAATATAGTTATAAATGGTATAGAAGATGAAATATATACATACACAGAAAGCTTTATTTTAAAAAAGAATACTGATGATATACTTGAAACTATTGAATATTTAAATAAATTGTATGCTACTAAGCATAATTATATTGTACTTAAGAATACCGAAAATGAAAGTATAAGCACGTATTTAAATACTATAGGATCATTTCCAAATATTAATTTAAAAATACTTGATAATTTATATTTATTAGGTAATGACAGTATATTATTAGAAAAATTAAAATTTAAATTTGAAAACACATTGGTTTTAAAACCTAGTGATATTTTAGAAATACGAAACTATATTAAAAATGGTGTATCACGCTCAGAAAAATATATTAGTATTATTAATACAATAAATAATACATCTATGGTAATTAATACTAAAAAATATATCAAAGTAAAAGAGCTTCTTTTAAAATTTAACATAGAAGATAATAATTATATATATCTTAAAAATGGAATTATTAATGGATTTACTATTAGTATAGATGATGAAATTATTGACGATAGTTTTAATTCATTAATTATTACTAATAATGATATATCTCAACCTTATGAATGTATTAGATGTGGTAAATGTACAGCAGTTTGCCCACTTAAAATTAATCCTAAGAGAAATTATGATAATAATAGGGTGGATGCTAGGTGTTTAAATTGCAATTTATGTAAATATTTTTGTCCTGCTAATATTAATTTGCAAAAGCAATATGGAGGTAAATATGAATAATATATTTTCCAAAAAAGGAAAAAATATGAGCAATTTAATAAAAATATATTTACTAAGTATTATTCCTGTAATAATCTATGGATTATACAAAAATAGTTATTTATTAATAAGTAATAACTTAATAAATAATATAGAATTATTTAAACCGTTATATTATATAGCTATTCCTTTTATAATTATTTTACTAATTAATTTTATAAGATATAAAAAAATAATGATAAGTTATCAAAATTTACCGTATATTTTTATTAGTTTATTTATATCATATAACACTAATATACTTGTATATACATTTTTATTATTAATATTTATTGTCCTTGATTATATATTTAAACATAGATATAATTTTAGTATATTATTTTTTATATTATTATCCGTTATAAATACATTAATAAATAATTATAGTTATTTAAATCCTATGGAAGCAAATTTATTATTTGATTATACTTTATTTGATCTATTATTAGGTAGAGAAGTAGGCGGTGTATTTTCAAGCAGTTTAATATTTAGTATGATAACTTTTTTCGTCTTGCATATTAATATTTATTATAAGAAAATAATTCCTTTTATTAGTATATCTATTTATGTACTATTAATTTTAATATTCAGTTTTTTTACAAACATTACTTTTATAAATATTGGAGGTATATTCTTAGCAATAACTTTACTTGGAACATATAGTTATCACACACCACTTACTAAACGAGGTCAAATAATATATGCAACTATACTAGGCATAATAATTTTACCTTTATCGCTATTAACTAATTATTATGAAGGTATATTTATTAGTATATTAATTATGCAAATATTAGTATTGTATACAGAAAAACTACTTCAAAAAAAGTAGTTTTTTTGTATCTTTTTTGCTATAATAAGTAAAGTTTTAATATTTTTGTCAAAAAATAAAGGAAAAACAGCTTTAATGGGTAAAATATATAGTGAAGGGTGAATTATAGTATGATTAGTGAAAATCAAATTATAGAAATAAGACAAAAAGCAGATATTGTAGATATAATATCTTCATATATTTCTCTGACTAAAAAGGGGAAAAATCATTTAGGTGTATGTCCATTTCATGATGATAGTAACCCTAGTATGGTTGTATCTAGTGAAAAACAAATATTTAACTGCTTTTCATGTGGAACTGGAGGTAACGTATTTACCTTTGTAATGAAATATGAAAATATATCATTTAAAGAAGCTTTACAAGTAGTAGCTAAGAAAGTTGGTATTAATATTTCAGTTGGTTCCACAGTTAATCAATATGAAAAATATAAAGAAGAACATGATACAATAAAACTAGTTAATAAATTTTATATAAACTATTTAAATACAGAGGCTGGTTTAAAAGCTAAAGAATACTTACATAATAGAGGTATTACAGATGATATAATTAATGAATTTGATATTGGTTTATCACCTGGTAATAATGATTTGTTTAGTTTTTTGACAAATCAAAATAAAAGTTTAGAACTACTAGATAATTTAGGTTTAGTACATAAATCTGGTATTAATGTATATGATTCATTTAAAAATAGAATAATGATACCTATTACTAATTTAAGTGGTGACCCTGTAGGTTTTACCGGAAGAATCTATTTAGATAGTGATGAAGCAAAATATATTAATAGTAAAGAAACAATTATATTTAAAAAAGGTAATATATTATTTAACTACTATAATGCTAAAAAGTATGTAAAAGAATCTAAAAATATTATATTAGTAGAAGGTAATATGGATGCTATTAAAATGGCTGCAAGTGGTATTAAAAATGTTGTAGCATTAATGGGTACCAGTTTATCCAAAGAACAAATAAATGTGCTTAAAAAGCTTAATACTACAGTTACAATTCTATTTGATAGCGATAATGCTGGTGAAGCGGCTACAATTAAAAATGGTGATTTACTTTTTGAAGCGGGCATTAATACTAAAACAGTTAGATTATCAGGAGCAAAAGATCCTGATGAATATATTCAGAAAAATGGTGTAGAAGCTTTATTAAATAATTTAAAAACCAGTATAAATTATATTGATTATAAAATTGCTTTTTTGAAGCAAAATAAGAATTTAGATAGTGCTGAAGATTTAGCAAATTTTATAAAAGATATTATGGATATTACAAAAAAACTTGATAATATTACAAAAGAGGTTATAATAAACAAGGTTTGTGTTGATTTTAATATAAATAAAGCTATATTTAATTTAAATGATAAACCTACAATAAAAGAAAAGATAGAAGTTAAAGAAACAATTGTAAGGAAAAAAGATAAATATGATATACTTGCTAATAAAATATTATTTTATATTGCAAGCGATAGTAAATATCTAAGAATATATAAAAGTGATTTAAACTTTTTTAGAGAAAAGATTGAGCGAGAGTTAGCTAGTGAAATAAATTATTTTCATGAACATAATAAAGGAAGCTTAGCAGATTTTCTTACATACATTGGGTTTGATGAGAAATTACTTGCTAAAACTAATGAAATAGTTAGTGAATTAAGTAGCGAAGAACTTGATAATGAAAAATTCTTAGATTATTTACAACAAATGAAGAAGAAACTTGATGAGGATGAAATAAAAATATTAAAAGATAAAATAAAAAATGAACTAGATATGGATAAAAAACTGAAGTTAATAGAAAAGTTAACTAAAATAAAAAAAGGAAGTGTGGATTATGAATGAGATTAAAACGTTAGAAGAAAGAAAAATAGAATTATTAAAGTTAGGAAAAGAAAAAGGCTATATTACGTTCGAAATATTAGCTAACGAATTAAAAGGATTAGATATTGATAGCGATTCATTAGATGGTTTATATACATTCTTAGTTGAAAACAATATTAGAGTTGTTGCAGACGAAGAAGATGGTGATGGAACTACTGAAAAAAAAGCTGAAAATAACGAAACATTAATACTAAGTGAAAGCGATATGATTAAAGATGTTTCTATTAGCGATCCTGTAAGAATGTATTTAAAAGAAATTGGTAGAATACCACTTTTAACTGCAGAAGAAGAATTAAAATTATCATTACAAATATTAGAAGGTGATACATTCGCTAAAACTCAGTTAGCAGAATCTAACTTGCGTTTAGTAGTTAGTATTGCCAAAAGATATGTAGGTAGAGGATTATTATTCCTAGATTTGATTCAAGAAGGTAACATAGGACTTATGAAAGCCGTAGATAAGTTTGACAGTGATAAGGGTTATAAATTTTCTACATACGCTACATGGTGGATTAGACAAGCAATAACTAGAGCATTAGCAGATCAAGCAAGAACGATTAGAGTTCCTGTTCATATGGTTGAAACTATTAATAAAATGGCTAGAATTCAAAGACAACTTACACTAGAACTTAATCGTGAACCATCAGAGGATGAATTATCAGCTAAAATGGGTCTAAGTGTAGAAAAAATAAGAGAAGTTATAAAAATAAGTCAAGAACCAGTATCTTTAGAAACTCCAATAGGAGAAGAGGAGGATTCACATTTAGGAGATTTCTTAAAAGATGAATCTACATTATCTCCAGAAGAGTATGCAGAAAATGAAATGCTTAAAGAAGAAATAATGGAAGTTTTAATGAGTCTGCAACCTAGAGAACAAGAAGTACTAGAACTTAGATTTGGTTTAATTGATGGTACTTGTCATACTCTTGAAGAAGTAGGAAAAAGATTTAGTGTAACTAGAGAAAGAATAAGACAAATAGAAGCAAAGGCCTTAAGAAAATTAAGACACCCATCTAGAGCAAAAAAATTAAAAGATTTCCTAGGGGAATAAAATGTTTTCTAAAAGAATAAAAGCTCTTGCTAGTCTTGTAGATAAAAATGCTATAGCACTTGATATCGGAACAGATCATGCATATTTACCAATTTATTTAACTAAAAATAAACTAGTTAAAAAAATAGATGGTTCAGATATATCAGAAAAAGTAATTGAAAATGCAAAAAATAATGTTCTAAAACATAACTTAGAGACTAAAATTGAACTGTTTGTTAGTGATGGCGCAAACAACATAAGTAACATATACGATACATATATTATAGCAGGGATGGGATTTCAAACAATAAAAAAAATACTTTCAAGTAAAAAGTTGCCAAACACACTTATTATTCAAAGTAATAGTGAGCACTACCAACTAAGAAAATATATGCAAAGTATTAATTATACAATATCAACTGAAATAGTGATGCAAGAAAAAAATATATATTATGTACTTATTAAGTATATTAAAGGGCATGAAAAACTTAATCAATCGCAATTACATTTTGGAAAAGCAAACAATTTAGAGTATTTATTACATATTAAAAATAAATACAGAAGCATTAAAACTAGTGTTCCTATAATTAAAAAATACAAATATATTTACTATATATATTTAATAAATATATTACTGAAAAAAAACAGGATTAAAAGTATTTGAAATACTTTTTTTTGTTTGTTTGTTTTCAATATTATCACTTTGATAATTTATATTATTACTACTATTACTACCAAATTCTTTTACTATTGAAAACATTGATCTTGCATTACTAATTATTGGCTTAGCTTCTCTATAAATAGGTATAATTTGATTAACTATACCTAAAGTTTTTGAAACACCACCAATAACTTTACTAAATGTTAAACCCGAACTAATTCCGCTAGCAGCACCAAACATAAAATCACCTAGTAAATTATATGCAAATTTTAGATATTTGTACTAGTAAACTACTTTAAAAATATGTTATAATGTATGAAAGGGTAAAGGGTAGTGATTATGGTGGCAAACAAAAAAAGCACTAAATCAAATACTATAATTTATATTTTATTAAGTCCATTGCTTATTTTAAAATATGCATTAATAGGTTTAAAGGTAATTACTATAGATTTAATAGTATCTATCTTTAATTTTTTTAGTTTCTTTGTAGATAAGTTTTATAGAAAAGCTGCAATTAAAAATGATGTAAGCCCTATAAACAACTTTAGTTTAAATGATAAAATTGATAAAGATTATTATAGACTTAAAGGTACTAAAAAAAGTAAAATTAAGACCTATAAATATAGTAAACGTTATCTGAAAAAGTTAGAATTTGAAAAAAACAAATTAGAAAATGATTTAGAACAAAACGGATCACTTAGAAGTGATAAGCCTATATTATACTTATATAAAGTTAAAAATACTGAAGGTAAAATAATTACTAGTACTATGATGGCTTATTCTAAACTTGATATAAATGCTTTTTTAGTTAATGAAGGATATATAGTATATTTTATAAAATCTGGCACATGGATTAATATTGCTTATAAAGATACTAAAGCTGGTTCTAGAAAACTTAAAACTAAAGAAATTATATTTTTACTTACGCAATTAAGTGCATATTTAAAAGCAGGTTTAACACTAAATAATTCTCTAAAGATATTAAGTAATCAGTTGTCTACTAAATCTTTTAAATATAAAGCATATGAAGCTATAAGATACGAATTAGTATTAGGGGAATCTTTCTCAGTAGCTCTTGAAAAACAAGGTTCTTTATTACCTGCATTATTAATTAATATGATTAAAGCTGCCGAAGCAAGTGGCACCATGATTCAAACACTTGATAATATGATTGATTATTATACTGAAATGGATAAAACAAAAAAACAAATGACTACAGCTATGATGTATCCACTTACTATTTTATTTTTCTCAGTTGCAGTAATAATATTTATGATGGTTTATATAGTACCTCAGTTTAGTGCCATTTATGGTAGTTCCACTAATGAAATTTCTGGTATTACTTTATTCGTTATTAACGCTAGTGACTATTTAAAAACGAATATTATTTCAATTATATTTGGAACATTTATAATAGTGTTATCAATAATATTCTTATATAAAAATATTAAAGCTTTTAGAACTATTATGCAGTTATTTCTTATGAAATTACCAGTAATAAAAAATGTGATAATATATAATGAAATGACTATAATATCAAAATCTTTTGCATCTTTATTGAAAAACAATGTATTTATTACTGATAGTATTACACTTTTAAGCAGAGTAACTACAAATGAAATATACAAAGTTATTTTATATAAAACTATGAAAAATGTTGTAGAAGGGGAAAAAATTTCAGAAGCATTTGAAGGGCACTGGGCAGTGCCTGAGGTTGCTTACCAAATGATAGTAACTGGTGAAGAAACTGGTGACTTAGCTAATATGATGCAAAATGTAGCTGATTACTACCAAACTAATCATAAGAATGTAGTAACTAACATGAAAACATTATTAGAACCTATTTTAATAACGATTTTAGCTTTTGTAGTAGGTTTTATTATTATTGCTGTTATAGTTCCTATATATGGAGTTATGGATACTACAGGCTTATAGCAAGGGGAGAAAATGATTTATTTAATATTTATTTTTGGTTTAATACTTGGTTCCTTTTATTTAGTTTTAGGAACTAGATTACCAATAAAAGAAAGTATTATGCTTTCTAGATCTAAATGCGATCACTGTAAAAATACTTTAAATTGGTATAATTTAATTCCATTATTATCATATATTTTTCAATTAGGAAAATGTACTAAATGTAAAAAGAAAATTAGTATATTATATCCTATGGTAGAACTTGGAACAGGAGCTTTATTTGCTTATTTATATTATATATATGGTTTTGGTTATGAGTTTTATTTAGGTATAGTCCTAGCATCATTATTTATAATAATAGCTATAACTGACTTCAAATACTATATAATTTTAGATTCAACTGTTATAATCGGGGCAATACTTATAAGTGTTTTACATCTAATATATTCAGGTTTATATGATTTTATTAGCTACTTATTAAGTGGATTAATATTATTCGGATTAATGTATTTAATAATGAAAATAGGAAACTTTATATTTAAGAAAGAATCATTAGGTGGGGGAGATATCAAGTTTGCATTTATTATAGGACTTACCGTTGGTCTTCATTTATCTCTATTTGTTTTAGTAATATCAGCATTTGTAGCACTTCCAACAGCTGTCGCAGCATTACTGGCAACAAAAAACAAGGAAGTTGCATATGGGCCATTCTTAGCCGGAGCATTATTCCTTGTATATCTAAATATAGATAAATTTATAAGTTTGATAGATTACATTAATGTATAAATAAGCGTACCTGCTACAACACTACCAATCATTAATAATAACATAATCCATGTTATTATTTTTCTTGCTTTTTTACTCATGTTATTTCCTCATCTTTCCTATATAATTTATCATATTTTTAAGTAAATAGCAATATAATTAATTGGTGATACTTATGATTAAAAATAATATGAAATACTATTTTATATTTACAAGCATTTTATTTATAATATGCTTCACAACAGGCTTTATATATCAAAATAATGTAATAGATGTAAATGAATTTAAAGATTCATTTTTAAATAGTCTAAATTTAATATCAATTGATAATTTTTTATTTGAGTTAAGCATACTTACTTTAATTATGTTTCTTTCTCCTATTTTAGTGGGTTTTGTAGGAAATATATTTTATTTTTCTTATCAGGCTTTTATTAGTGGTTTTATAGTATCGTCTTTTTATAGTATATATAATTTTAAAGGATTATTAGCAGGAACTATTTTTATTATCTCTTCTAAAATAATATTACTTATAATACTGTTTTTAATGGGGATATACACTTTTAATATATTTAAATTATGTATAAATAAAATATTATATAAAAAAAATTATACAATAAATTATTTTAATAAATATGTAAAAAGATATATAATAATAATTATTATATATCTAATATGTAACATTATACTTTATTTTACAGATAAACATATTATTAATTTACTAGATAAAATTATCTAGTTTAATGGACTTTACAGTTAGTATTTGATAAAATATAACTGTGATGGAAATGAAAAAAGTTGTAGTTGGAATTTCAGGTGGGGTAGACTCTGCTGTAGCAGCAGTGTTATTACAAAAAGAAGGTTACGAAGTAATCGGTCTTTTTATGCGTAATTGGGATAGTTCTATTAATAATGAATTAAATAGTTCTAGTGAGACAATATGTCCTCAAGAAGAGGATTATAATGATGCCCTTAAAGTTTGTAATAAATTAGGTATTAAGCTACATAGAGTAGATTTTATTAAAGAATACTGGGATTATGTATTTACATATTTTTTAGAAGAACTAAAAAAGGGTAATACGCCTAATCCTGATTTATTATGTAATAAATATATTAAATTTGATCTGTTTATTAAAGAAGCTAGAAAGTTAGGTGCTGATTACATAGCTACTGGACACTATGCTAGAATTAAAGATGGTAAACTGTTAAGAGCAAAAGATTTAAATAAAGATCAATCATATTTCTTAGCAGATGTTCAATTAGAAAATTTTAAAGACGTTTTATTTCCTGTAGGAGATTATACAAAAGATCAAATAAGAAAAATAGCAGAAGAAGAAAATATTCCTGTTTTTAGCAAAAAAGATTCAACTGGTATATGCTTTATTGGAGAAAGAAATTATCAAAAATTTATTAGTAATTACTTAAAACCTAATCCAGGAGATATTATTGATGTAAGTACTAATGAAGTTATTGGCAAACATACTGGTCTTATGAATTATACCATAGGCCAAAGAAGGAATGTGGGTATATCTGGTCATACTGAAAGACATTATGTATGTGGTAAAAATGTAGAAAAAAATATATTATATGTAGCCTTTGGAGATAGTGATTATTTGTATTCTAATAGTATGACCATAGAAAATATTAATTTTATTAGCGGAGTTAGACCAACATTTTGCAGCGCTAAATTTAGATATAGAGGTGAAGATCATAATGTAATATTAGATTACTTAGAAGATAATAAAATCAAAGTTACTTATGAAGAAGGAGCTAAAGCTGTTACACCTGGACAAGCCTGTGTTTTATATTTAGGAGAAGAATGCTTAGGATGCGGTTTTATTAGTGAAGTATTTAAAGATAACGAAAAGCTATGGTATATAAAATAGTTGACACTATACTCGTATTATATGTATAATAGGAATGTAAAGAAAAGAAAGTAAGAGGTAAATATGAAAAAGTTAAATGACATTTTACATGAATTAGGAATTTCTAAAGTAAAGTTAGCTAAATATTTAGGTGTATCAAGACAGATGGTTTATAATTACTTAACACTTGAAAATTCAGAAGATTGGCCAAAAGAAAAAAAAGTTTTACTTTTACAACTTTTAGACGCTAAAGATTTAAGTGATGCTGAACTTAGTAAAATAACTGTTAATACTGAGTATTTAATGGAAGTGGAAAATAGACTTAATATAGCCATTAAAAATGCTTCTGATATTGAAAATTACTTTGATGTATCTGGACTTAATAAAGAAAATAAAAATACTTTAATGGATATAACTTATATCATTAAAGAATTACTTCTTAGTGATAAATATGGCCAAAATAAGGAAGCAGTTAAATATTTACAATTCTTATTACAGACTATGGAAAATGTACCAGAAGCTAAATATATATTAGCTTATATGGGTAAAATAAATGGTTTTATACCAGTAGATGAATTTATGTTTGACGAAGATAAACAATTTATATTTGAAGGTATTTTATGGGAAGCTTTAAACCTATATAATAATGGGGGAGCATCTAAAAATAAAATAGCAGAAAGTAGAAAGAAATTTGTTAAAGAAATAGAACAAAAAAATGAAGAAAAACTATCTAGAACTCAACAACTATTCGCTATTAAAGAGCAAGCTTTAAAAGAGTTAGGATATCATGATATGACAACTGACAATAGTATAGAAGTATTAGAAAAAATAGCAGAAATAGAATCAAGAAAGTTCATAATCGATGACAAGTAATAAATATCTTGTTATTGCACTTGTAGTAGCTGTAATATCATTTTTAATCGTATTAATATATTCAGTTACTAGAATTGACACAGAAGGGGAGTTTGCTACTAATTTATATAATATGATAGGTAGCAATGATCTAAACCACTGTGGTGGTCTTATAAAATATAGTCATGAGGAAAGTGATATTTCTCTTGAATATAAACTTTGTAATAGTATGTATTATAAAATTGATAATAAAGTTATATATGAAGAGGTTACTCTAACTAATGAAAAAGAATACTGCAATATAGATGATATAAGTTTTACTGCAAGAGATGAAGACTGTGCAGCTTTAAAGGTTTCTGCTGATGCATTAAATAACCATTTGAAAACAGTGTATAATATAACTAATGATGATAAAATATCATTTTCTATTAATGAATATGATCATTGTGTATATAATGAAGTAGACGATTACTATTACTGTTCTGATAAAGAAACAGTTAATGTAACCTATGGACCAGAAGAAAATGTATATAGAATTATTGATTCTGTGAAAGAGAAGGGGAGTAACATAGAAATTACAGATTACTTTCTTAAAATATACAATGAGAAGTGTTATACAGACTATGGTTTAAAACATGAAAACTTAGAATGCACAAATGAATTTGTAAATAATTCTGAAGTAACAGAAAAATTTATATTAAAATATGGTGGTGTATATAAACATATATATAAACCATTAGATGAAGCATATTATTATTCATCTACTACATTTTTAAATTAACAACCCCCCTACCTATTACTAGGTTAGGGTTTTTTAATGCCTATATATATATATCCTTATATATATATAATTAAGGATATAACACGCATTTATAACCTTATCTAAAATATATAATAAGGTTATAAGCGCATACTGTTATGAAAACAAATTACAAATGATAATTTCAATATTAATTATTTCAACTATATTACATGTAACAATTTAATAATACTTAAAAGAGTAGTGGTATGTAAAAAGGTAGTTTTATAAATATTTTCATTAAATATCCAAGTGCATATAATATATATTATGTTAACTAACGTTTCCTTTCAAAATTTATCAATAAAAAACTAATAGAATATATTATTCTATTAGTTTATATTTATTTAATAATAATAGTTGCGTTAATTTCTTTTAAACCATTTTCTAAATTTTCTAGTGATGTTATAATTGCTTTATTTCCTGTAGCTTCCACAAATTCTAATGCAGCATTAACTTTAGGAAGCATAGATCCCGCTGCAAAGTGTCCATCATTAATATATGATTTCATAGTTTCAGCAGTTACTGTCCCTACCCCTTCAGCTTTATCAGTATTATAATTAATCATTGCTTGTTTTATATTAGTTAGTATTACTAATAAATCAGCATCAAGTTCTCTTGCCATCATAGAGGCAACTGAATCTTTATCAATAACTGCACTTGCACCTTTTGCTTCATTTTGTTTATAAATTGGGATACCTCCCCCACCGCCAGCAATAACTACATGTCCGCTATTAACTAACTCTTTAATAGTTTCCATTTCAATTATTTCTACTGGTTTAGGTGAAGCAACAACTTTTCTATAACCTCTACCTGAATCTTCTATATATTTTTCTCCAGAATCAGCTGCTAATTTATCAGCCATTTTTTTGTTATAAAATGGTCCAACTGGCTTAGAAGGATTTTGAAATGATTTATCATTTTTATCTACACTAACTTGAGTTACAATAGACACAACTTTTTTAAATATATTTTCATCTTCTAAAGTGTCTCTAAGGCCTTTTTGTATATGATAACCTATATATCCTTGACTCATTGCTGTACATTCAGGAAAAGGCATATAAGGTATGTCTTCATTAGCATATGAGTCCTCAAACGCTAAGTTTATTATTCCTACTTGAGGCCCATTTCCATGGCCTATTATTATTTCATGACCTTCTTTAATTAAAGGCACAATATTTTTAACAGCTTTTTTAATTAACTGTTGCTGTTCTTTTGGATCGTTGCCTAACGCATTACCACCAAGTGCTATTACTATTTTCATATTTACATCTCCTATCTTTAATATAATTATAACATAAAAAAAACTATTTAAAAATAGTTATAAGTTGTTTATATTGGAGCTATTACATTACGCGTTGCAAAGGCTCCAACTCCACCAGAAGAAGTTCCTGTAACACCATAATATGCAAACATTCCTGCATAATGCCAACTTCCTACACGAGCACTTCTTACAATAAAAGGTGCTGATATTGTATGAAAAAGAGCATAATCAGCATTCCAGGAATAAGTAGAAGTGGGATCTTTTATTTCAAGAATGCCATCTCCAATAATTCCATTAGAATTTTTATTATTTGTGTTTTCTGAATATAAATCATAATACTTGCTATCAGGAAGATTGCTTTGTGTAAATTTACTAGATGCAGTATAAACACCACCTAATGGATTTTCCATAAATGTCATTACATACTCATATTTACCAGCAGCTAAATCATATATTCCGCTTATATTACTAGTCGAACTAGCTTTATAACCATTTACTGTATTCCATCTATAATCACTAGGACAAATACTTATATCAAAAACATCTTCTGCAATTATTGGTTTAGTAGAACCCCCACACCCTGTTATAATATCATTTACTTTATTAGCATAGTAATTATTGGTCATTGTTGGACAATTAGTATCACTAGTACATATTCCATATATAGAATGAGTAATATAAGTGACTGCTCCCCATTCTGTATTTTTTATAATATGTAAATCACTGCCGGAATCTAAGCCATAGTTATTATTAGTTTTGATTACAGCTTGATACATTGTATATATATCTATTGGTCCAATAGAATAAACATTAGGTTTTACTGAGTAATGAAGCTCTGTATCGGTCATAACCTCGCCAAATTCATATCCAGTTTCAAATTTACCAACCCAAAATCCATTAAGTTCATCAGTTCCAAAAGTAAATGCTGGATGAGCTGCGGATTCATTATTTACAAAAGTTATATCAATAGCATTATATTCATTCTCAATTGAAGCAGGATCATAGGAATATCTTGGAATCCATACATACATTTGCTTTATATTGTCCATAGGTATAGCGTCACCAACTTCGTATGCTATTGCAGGATTTTGTACAAGTACTGCATTTGCCCAATTCTTATTGGCATAACTGTACCATTCTATTTTAGTATCGGCAACACTAACAGTTCCATCACTAGCTATAGTAACAGGAATTAACCCATTATTTAAAACAGGAACTGCACCATTTAATATTTCTTCTTCATATTTTTCGGAAAAGCTAAACTCTAAACTTAAAGTTAGTTCATTATCAGGAGTCAAAGCATCTTTGTAAGAAAAAGTTATATCAAACTGAGTTTCACTATTTGGAGCAAACACTATGGAATTTTTATCAACAATTTCATAACTTATTGCAGGATTTGAATTAATTAATTCATTTATATTAGAAAAATAATAAACATTTTCAGTCTCATTCAAAACAGTAATTGTATAAGTAATTGATGAATTTAGATTAGGCAAATTTATTTTTATATTACTACTTGAATCTGTAAAATTAGAATTATAAACTTCAGTAGCTCCATTTAACTGTTCTTTAAGTATAATATTACTTAATTTAACAGTAGTAGGCACTTGAACTATAGCTGTTCCACTAATTGTTAAATTAACATTTAATGCAGAGTACCCTATTGATATGCTTATGATAGCTAAAAACATGAAAAATATTATTGTTAAATTAAGCCTATTTGTATCCATCATTATCCTCTTTCATTATATCTTTCATTATATCATGAAGCATTTTTAAAGTATACACTTACATAAAAAAAACTATTTAGAAAATAGTTATAAATATTTTCTAAATAGTTTAAATTCTTTTGAATCATCTAAATCAGTTTTGGCTAAATCTTTGAATAATTCTTTTTGTTTTTTAGATAACTTATCAGGAGTTATAATATTTACTACAGCATACATATCACCTTTATGATTGCTTCTAATATGTTTAACTCCTTTACCTTTAAGTTTTAATCTAGTATAGTTTTGTGTTCCAGGGTTTATATCTAAGTATACATTTCCCGTTAAAGTAGGAATTTCCACTTTAGCACCTAATGCAGCATCTGCAAATGTAATAGGAACTTCTAAATAAATATCTTCTCCTTCTCTTTCAAAGATTGGATGATTTTTAACACTAAAGTGTAAATATATATCACCATTAGGTCCACCACTTGTTCCTGCTCCACCTTTTCCAGACATTCTAAGTTCATAACCATTATCTATACCTTCTGGAACTTCTATAGTTATAGTTTTATCTTTTTTTACGTGCCCAGAACCTTTACATTTACTACATTTTTCCTCAAATGTTTTTCCTTTACCTGCACATACATGACAAGTCTTTTGAGTTTGCATTATTCCAAAAATAGTTGCTTGTTCTGCTGTTATTTTACCAGATCCATTACAAGCACTACAAGTTTTTTCGTTAAACCCACCTTTACCTGAACAGTTAGAACAAGATTCATCTAAGTTTAATACTATATCTTTTTTAGTTCCAAATACAGCATCTTCAAAATCAAGATTAATATTAACTCTAACATCTGCTCCTTTTCTAGCAGATGATCTGGAATTTCTTCCAAAACCACCACTAAAACCACCTCCAAAGAAACTGTCAAAAATGGAATTTAAATCTATGTCTCCCGGGTCGAATCCTCCATAACCAGCGCCTCCAGCACCTCCAAAATCAGCAGTACCAAATTGATCATAGTTTTTTCTTTTAGTTGAATCAGATAAAACAGCATAAGCTTCACCTATTTCTTTGAATTTAGCTTCTGCCCCTGGTTCTTTATTTTTATCTGGATGATATTCTTTAGCAAGTTTTCTAAAAGCTGATTTGATTTCATCATCACTAGCAGTCTTACTTACACCAAGAATATTATAATAGTCTTTTTTATTCATTTTTAGTTTACTTCCTTACTATAATATATTTTTTCAAATTCATTAATTGTATTTTCAAATACTTTAAAAGCATTATTATATACTTTAGCACTTGCCATATCAACACCCGCTACTTTAAGAGATGCCACTGGATCAAGTGTTGAGCCTAGCTTTAAAAATTCCAAATATTTAGCTAATGCTCCTTCTTTTCTTTTCCAAATATTTTCCGCTATTTCAAGTGCTGCAGCATATCCCGTTGCATACTGATATACATAAAATTTATAAAAGAAATGTGGTATTCTAGACCATTCATATTTTAGTTGTACATCTATATCTACATGCTCTCCAAAATATTTTTTGTTTAATTTATAATATTTTTCATTAAGTAATTCTTTAGTTAAAATATTACCTTTTAAATCAAGTTCATGAATATCTTTTTCAAATTCTGCAAACATAGTTTGTCTAATAATAGTAGATTTAAAAGATTTTAAATTATTATCTAATAAAAATAATTTTTCATCTTTTGAAGTGGCTTTACTATACATATGTTTAAATAATAGGATTTCATTAACTTGACTAGCAACCTCAGCTACAAATATAGAATAATTATAATTCGTATAAGTTTGATTAGTTTGCGCATAGTAATATTGCATTGCATGACCTAATTCATGAGTTACAGTTGATACATCTTGATATTTACCTTCATAATTAAGAAGAACATATGGATGAGCAGCATAAGCACAAGTACAGTAAGCTCCACTTCTTTTATTTTTATAATTATATACATCTATCCAATTATTAGAAAATGCATCATTAATAACATTACTATAATCTTTACCCATAATTAGAAGAGAGGACATTATTAAATCTCTTGCTTCTTCAAAAGTATATTTCTTATCTAATGCTCCTATTACATCAACGTATGTATCATGTATTTCTAGTTTATCTTTACCTAATATATCTTTATATAATCCCCACATTTTATGTGCTACGGGTAATTTTTTATTTACAGTCTTAATAAGCATATCATATATAAGTGTAGATACATTATTAGCATCTAAACTCTTTTCAAGACCACTACTATATTTTCTTATTTTAGCCAGGTTATTATTGTTTTTTACTTCTCCTGCTAAAATAGCAGCAGAAGATGCATTTATACCTTCTAAAGCTTTATACATAGCATTAAAAGCACTTTTTCTTACATTTTCATCTTTAGATTGTACATAGTTAGAATAATTGCTATTAGTAATCTGCACTTCATTACCTTCTTCATCTTTAATAAATCCAAATTTAAGATCAACATTAGTAAGTTTACTTATTACTTCAGAAGGAACTCTAAATGATGGACTTAGTCTTGCAAGTAATGTTTCTTCTTCTTTAGATAAAATATGTTTTTTAGTTCTAAATGTTTCTTTTAGATTTAATTCATATTCTTTTAATTTAGGATTTTTACTAATTAAACTTTTTATATATTTATAATCTTTTTCTAAAAGTTCTGGAGTTACAAAAGAACATAACGCTCCATATTTATTATATAAAAGTAATACTTTTCCAAAGTTTTCATTCCATTTTGAAGCATCTAAATCAAAATCGTTATTTAAATGAGCATAAACATATAATTTTTCCAGTGAAACACTAATATTTTTATCTAACTCAAGTAAACTATATAATTTATTTTCATTTTCACATACATTATTCTTATATTTTTTAATTTTATTTAGTAGTGATTCTACTTTAAGTAGTTCAGCTTTAAATTCTTCTTCACTTTTAAATAGATCTTTACAATCTATTTTATATTTACTTTCAATACTATCTTTATTATTCATAATATCCCTTTCACATTCAAGGAGAAAAGGTTCTATATAAGAACCTTAATTTTTCTCTTCAAACTTTGCTTCTTCAACGTTATCTTCAGTTTTAACTTCTTCAGTAGGAGTATCTTCTACTGGTTGCTCATTATTCTTAGCAGCTTCTTCATATACTTTAGCAGCTAAATCCATAGCAAACTTATTAAGCTCTTCAGTTTTTGTTTTAACTACTTCTAAATCTGTACCTTCAAGTGCAGTTTTTACTTCAGCAACTAAATCAGTAGCTTTAGTTTTTTCTTCTTCAGATACTTTATCACCTAAATCTTCTAAAGCTTTTTCTGTACTAAAGATTGCAGCATCAGCATCATTTTTAATTCTTGCTTCTTCTTTTTTCTTTTCATCTGATTCTTTATTAGCTTCAGCTTCTTTAACCATTTTTTCAATTTCTTCTTCTGTTAAATTAGATGAAGCAGTAATTGTTATTGATTGCTCTTTATTAGTTCCTAAATCTTTAGCTTTTACATTAACTATACCATTTGCATCTATATCAAA
>CAYJJQ010000019.1:0-18531 GCA_964370545.1 uncultured Muribaculaceae bacterium
AATTTATAGTAAGTATAGATAATAGAAATATTAGAGTTGGAGATTTAAATAATTTGGAAACCTATTTAAAAACAGAGTTTTGTTTAGAAAATTATGATTTAAAAATTACCTATTATGATTCGTCTACTAATTTTGGTATACAACTAGCAGATTTAACTGTGAATACATTCTATAATTCATATAAAAATAAGAAAATAGTAGAAAAAGTACTAAAAGAATTAAAAGAAAAAAATTTTAGAGTAAGTTTATTCCCTGGACATAAAATTAGTGGTAGAAAAGAAAAAATTGAGTATAATAATTAGTGAGAATGTTTGACAAGACTAAAATCTTGTGCTAGAATATTCTTACAAGACCTAGGTGTGGTAGCTAAAAGCTAAACGTATAGTAAGTACGTTGCCCCCTAGGCATTTTTTTGTTTAAAAAATTGGAACTAATTATAAATATAAAATTAATGGAAATAAAAACGTGTCATTTAGTACAGATGAGCTGGGCAAGTAGTTTAGTTGTTTCTTCAGATAAATCAGTAAGTACTAATTCTATTGCATCCATATTATCTCTTAAATTCTCTTTTCTAAGTCCTTTAAAACATTTATACTGACTAGCATTCATTCCAGACCATTCTTTATAAATTTCATCAGTTAAAATAGAAAACTCTATGCCTTCTTTTATACCTCCTTCTTTCCATACATCTGTTAAACGATATTTCCCATCTTTAGATTTTAATTTGAACTGTCGACAAATTGTCGACAGTTCAATTTTTTCTTCAGTGCTAGCACGTTTTTTTATTTTATACCAATAATCTCGTGGATTATCACTTTCGCTTAATACTCCAACCACATCTACAATACTTACATAATATTTTTCATCTTCTTTACTTCGTACACTTCTTATATCGTTATTATTAAATATTTTGTTTATAACTATTAAATTTTCGACAATCATATTATTTTTTTCCTTCTTACTATTATTTTACCCCTAAAATATTAATTTCCTTTTTAATAAAAATTTATTTAGATTATTATGAATAAAAATATAATTATTGCTTCATAATCTACATAGAATGTAAGTAGGAGAATATATGCAAGATAATTTTGAAGTCAAATTACAATTAATACTAAAAAAAATGGAAGATGAAAGACATAATCTTCATCATCCATTTGTAGGTACAGAGCATTTAGTTTTATCTTTACTTAAAAATGATGATGAAATAAAAGAAATATTTTTAAAATATAATATTACATATGACTCTTTTAAAACTAAACTAATAAGTTTAGTTGGACCAGTAAGTAAAAATGTGGAGTATAATTTATATACTCCACTTTTAAAAAGAGTCATTAATAATGCTTTATTAGAAGTAAATGATGCCAAGCTTGTTAATAGTAAAATGTTAATAAATAGTCTTTTAGAAGAAGGTGAAGGTATTGCTATTAGAATATTTATTACTCTTAATATAGATTTGGATTTACTTTATGATGATGTAAATGATAAAGTTAAACATAAAGAAATAGATTTTGGAAAAAATTTGAATAACAGTATAAATATGAATGAAGTAGTAGTAGGTAGAGATAAAGAAATTAAATTTATAATAGAAACATTACTAAGAAAGAAAAAGAATAATCCCATATTAATAGGGGATGCTGGAGTAGGTAAAACTGCTATAGTAGAAGAATTAGCTAGATTAATAAATAAAGGGTTAGTTCCTAGTAAACTAAAAAACAGTCAGATAATATCCTTAGAAATGGCATCAGTAGTAGCGGGTACTAAGTATAGAGGAGAATTTGAAGAAAAACTTACTAAAATAATAGAAGATATAAAAGAAAATAAAAATATAATATTATTTATAGATGAAGTTCACACTGTAGTATCAGCAGGTGGAGCAGAAGGTGCTATTAGTGCTGGAGATATACTTAAACCATATCTTGCTAGAGATAATTTAAAGATCATTGGAGCAACTACAACAGAAGAATATGATAAATATATAGCAAATGATAAAGCTCTTGCTAGAAGGTTTGAAAAAGTACTTATAAAAGAGCCATCTAAAGAAGAAACTATTTATATATTATCTAAAATAAAAAAAGAATATGAAAAATATCATAATGTTAAAATAGATAATGAAATAATAAACAAAATAGTAGAATATTCTTCTAAATATATTATTAATAAAAAGAATCCTGATAAATCAATAGATTTGTTAGATTCAGTATGTACTATGGTGCATGTTAAAACAGATAATAATAAACTATTAGAAAAATATAATACTAAATTACTTAATATAAAAAAAGAAAAAGAAAAATATGTATATAATAATAATTTTAAAAAAGCTGTAGAACTTAAAAGTAAAGAAACTAGCTATGAAAATAAAATAAAAGAAATAAATAAACAAAAAGAAATTAAAATAACTGAAAAAGATATATTAGAAGTATTAGAATATAAATCAAATGTACCAGTCCTTCTTAATAAAAAGAAACTAATAAATAAGATAAAAACAAACTTAGAAGAAATTAAATTAGATATATGTATTATAAATCAAATTACAGATATATTTACTAGTGATTATTTAAATAATAATATACTATCACTTTATTTAAAAGGACCTACTAAAAGAGGTAAAACAGATACTATCAGTGCTATAATAAATGCATTTAATAATAATATAAATATTATTAAACTAGATGGTAGCTCTTATAGCACTGATATATCTGTATCTAAATTGCTAGGGACATCTGCTGGTTATGTAGGATATAATGATAGTTTTATATTTTCTAAATTAAAGCATAATCCTTATGCTTTAATAGTTATAGAAAACTATCATTATTTATCACCAGTAATTAAAAATATATTTAATCAAATACTAGAAGATAATTATATAACTGATAATAAAGGGGATATAATAGATTTTAAAAACTGTATTATTATAGCTACTGAAACAATAAAAGAATCTAATAAAGTAGGTTTTATAAATCAAAATAATTTGTTAAATTTAAACAATAATAACAAATTTAAAAATATTATATTATTTAATAGTAAAAATAAAGTTAACATTTAACTTTATTTTCTTTATATTATTGCAAAATATATTTAAATTTGTTAATATTAATACATAAGGTATAAATATGATAAAAGGTATATCTAAAAAAAGATTAATAATATTATTAGCAATATTAGTAATGATACTATTACTAGTAATTTTTTTAGTGTCAAGAGCATTTATAGCACCAGAAATAGATAAGCCAGCAATAACAAATGTAAATATATCATCATGCGCCTACTTTAACTTAGAAAATGAAGAAAATCCAATTAGTCTAGCAGAATCATTTCCAATGAGTGATAATCAAGGATTAAGAACAACACCGTATACATTTACACTTACAAATACATGTGAAGCTGAAGCATCGTTTAATTTATATTTAGTAGTGAATTCTGATTCACAAATAACAACAGATAAAATAAAAGTAGATTTAAGTACATTTACATCAAATGTAAATAGTCCGATAAATGGACTTGGAACAGCAACGCTAGATGCAGCAACAGAAAGTGAGTATGAGCTAAAAACAGGCAATACAGTAAAAGAAGTATATTTACTACAAAGTGCAACATTACTTAAAGATTTACCGGTAGAATTTGATTTTAGAATGTGGATATCAGAAATAGCAGGAAATGAAGTGGCAAATCAAACATTTAATGCTAGTATATTAGTAGCAGATGGAACAAGTGGAACAATACTATATCCATCTTTAGGAAATCTTTGCGAAGGAATAGAAGCAGGAAGCTGTTTTGAAGATTACCAGATAGCAGATAATGAGCTAATAGCCCATACTTCATCAGTAGAAAACTCATCAGGAGATAATGAACTAAGATATTCTGGGGCTAACCCTAATAACTATGTAACATTTAATGATGAAATGTGGAGAATAATAGGTATCTTTGATGGTAAATTAAAACTAATAAAAGAAACATCAATAGGAACATATGAGTTTGATCCAGAGGACGAAGAGAATCTATACGGAGATAACTCATGGGCCGATGACGGTGGCGGAGCAGAATTTAATCAACTCCTTAATAACTATTACTTTAATAGTACAACAGCGCCAAATCTCTTAGCAGATTGTGGGGGCTCTAGTAGAGGTTCATGTGACTTCACATCAACGGGATTAGACGCAACTGCAAGAGCAATGGTAGAAACATCAACGTGGTACTTGGGAGGTTATAATACTTCAGAGCAAACAGCAAATGCAATATATACAGCAGAAAGAGGAAATTCAACATCATCAGGAACACATATAACAACAGAGGCAAATATAGGATTAATGTATATAAGTGATTATGGATATGCAGCCTCAAGTAATGCATGGACAACAAACTTAAATAGTTATAATACAAACTCAATACCAGCAAGTAACTGGATGTATAGCGGAGTAACAGAGCGGACAATATCGCCTCGTTTGTCCAACTCTTACAGCGTGTGGTCTGTAGACTACAACGGTATTGCGAGCAACTACATTGCCAACTTTGGGTTTGCGGTCCGCCCAACCTTATACCTGAAATCTTCTGTTGAAATAGCAGGTGGTACGGGCACTGAAAGTGATCCATTTACTTTATATTATCCTACAGCAGCTAATTATTTAGTGAAAAATCATGACGCAGGTGAGGGATTATATCAGCATACAGCAGATCTAGCTAATGGAGCAGGAGATAATAATTATAGATACTCAGGACCGGATTCACTAGTAAAAAACTACGTAACATATAATGATGAAATGTGGAGAATAATAGGTGTCTTTGATGGGAATGTAAAACTAATAAAAGAAACATCAATAGGAATATATGAATTCGATCCAGGAAACGATAACTCATGGGCCGATGATGGTGGAGGAGCAGAGTTAAATCAGCTTTTAAATAGCTACTATTATAATAGTACAGTAGCGCCAAATCTGTTAGCAGATTGTGGTGGCTCTGAAAGAGGAAGTTGTGATTTTACAACAACAGGACTAGATGCAACATCAAGAACAATGGTAGAAACATCAACATGGTACTTAGGAGCACCTGATTCAAGTTTTCAAACAGCAAATGCATTTTATAACGAAGAAAGAGGAAATTCAACATCACCAGGAACTCATATAACAACCCAGGCAAATATAGGATTAATGTATCTAAGTGATTATGGATATGCAGCCACAAGTAATGCATGGACAACAGACTTATATGATTATGACACAAACTCAATATCAGCAAGTAACTGGATGTATAGTGGAGTAATAGAGTGGGCAATATCGCCTTATTTGCCTGTCTCTTCCCAAGTGTGGCTTGTAAACGACAGCGGTTTTGTGAACGGCTACCTCTCTAGCGATGGACTTGCGTGGCGCCCTGTCTTACATCTGAAATCTAATACGAAGATTGTAGGAGGAACGGGAACTGAAAGTGATCCGTTCCAGTTAGGACTATAAAACTAAAAGGAAGACTGACCTTGAGAGTGTAGTCACGCTGCCAGGCGAATGTCTGGCCGTGACCGATTTTATTAACAATAAAAAGGAGGATATATGAAAAAAAGTAAATCTAAAAAACAAATGATTAGTAAAAGTGGTAAGTATGTAATATCATTTATTATAATTATATTTGCTATTACAACATTTTTAACTTGGTTTGGAGGTAGTAGCCTATTCTTAGAATACAAAGGATATAAAATACTAGAAAATCCAGTAGCTATACTAGCAATACTAATGATATTATGGGGTACTTGGTATAAGTTTAGAATAGCTATTAATAAAAAATTAATTGTAACTGGTTTTTTACTTCTTTTAGGAGTAGAACTATGGTATTTCTTTACTTGGCATTTAGTTGGTTACTATGAAGAGTTTAGTTTATTTGCATCTGTTGATTTTGCTAATCCAGAATTTTATATAGGCTTCTTAGTAACTATTGGTGGTCTTATAGCAAGTTTAATATATACGAAAGAATAGTGTAATATAAATTACACTTTTTTTTATGGTATAAAGTAATTATTTATTCATATAGTTATATAGGAGGATAAAACTATGGGACTAAGTGATGAAGAGGTAGTTTTATCAAGAAAAGAGCATGGAAGTAATGAAATAAATAAAAGTAAGAAAAATACTTTATTTAGTCTAATAATAGAATCACTAGGTGATCCTATTATTAAGATATTACTTCTTGCTCTTTTAATTAAGACAGTATTTTTATTTAGATCTTTTGATTGGTTCGAAACAATAGGTATACTAGTAGCAGTTCTTCTAGCAACACTTATTTCAAGCCTATCAGAATATGGTTCTGAAAGCGCATTTAATAAGATGCAAGCAAGTAATACTAAATCTAAAGTAAAAGTACTAAGAAACAATAAACTTACTGAAATAGAACTTGAAAATATAGTTAAAGGCGATATTGTAGTTTTGTCCTCCGGAGATAAAGTGCCAGCTGATGGCTATTTAAAAGAAGGTTATGTAAGTATTGATGAATCAATGCTTACAGGAGAAACTAAAGAAATAAAAAAGATGCCGTCACTTTATGAGGTGGATGAAAAGAGTAGTAATTATTTATTTAGAGGTAGCTGTGTATATAGTGGTAGTGCTAAGATGGTTATTACTAAAGTAGGAAGTAATACTTTATATGGTAGTATATCAGAAGAACTTCAAGAAAAAACAGGTGATAGTCCTCTTAAAATAAGATTAAGAGGACTAGCTAAAGCTATTAGTATTATGGGTTACTGGGGGGCATTTTTGGTTGTTTTTTCTTATCTATTTACAAATATAATAATTAAAAACAATTTTGATATAACACTTATACTTAATACTATAACTAATATACCTGAAGTTTTAGAACATCTTATATATGCATTAACAATAGGAGTTACAATAATTGTTCTGGCTGTGCCAGAAGGCCTACCTATGATGATTACTTTAGTATTATCTACTAATATGAGAAAGATGCTTAAGGATAATGTGCTTGTTAGAAAGATGGTAGGCATTGAGACAGCTGGTAGTCTTAATATATTACTAACAGATAAGACAGGAACTATTACTAAGGGGAAATTAGAAGTAACTAAGTTTGTAGATTATAATAATAAAAGTTATAGTAAGTATAGTGATATTAAAGATAATGATTTAAGAAGGCTTTTATTTAAAGTACTTTATTATAACAATGAAAGTAGTTTAGTAGATAATAAAATAATAGGTGGCAATATAACAGATAAAGCACTTTTAGAATATGTAAAAAGTGATTATTATTTTTATAAAGTAATATCTAAGGAAGTATTTGATAGTAATAAAAAATATAGTGAAGTAACTATATTTGATAAAGAATATGAAACTTATATAAAAGGAGCTCCAGAAGTAATTATTAGTAAATGTCATTATATATATGATAGCAATAATAATTTAGTTAGTTTAAAAAGTAAAAATAAAATATATGAACAAATAGATAATTTAACTAATAGTGGTAGTAGAGTAATAATGATTGCTAAGAAGGTTAATGATGTATATGCTTACATAGGTTTAATTGCAATTAAAGATGAAATAAGAACTGAAGCTTATGATGCTGTTAAAAGCATCATAAAAGCTGGTATTAACATAATAATGATTACTGGAGATAATGTTAAAACAGCAAAGAAAATAGCCTCTGAAGTAGGTATAATAACTAGTAGTGATGATATAGTGCTCACAAGCACAGAATTTAATAATTTAAATGATGTAGATATAATAAGTAAATTAGATAAAATAAAAGTAATAGCAAGAGCAATGCCTCAAGATAAAAGTAAACTTGTTAAACTAGCTCAAAGTAAAAACTTAGTAGTAGGAATGACAGGTGATGGTGTAAATGATGCTCCAGCACTAAAAAAAGCAGATGTAGGGTTTGCTATGGGATCTGGGACAGAGGTTGCTAAAGCAGCAAGTGATATAGTAGTTCTAGATGATAATATAGCTTCTATAAGTAAAGCTATATTATATGGAAGAACTATCTTTAAAAATATAAGAAAGTTTATTATCTATCAGTTATCTATAAATGTATGTGCTCTTCTTATATCTATAATAGGTTCTTTTATAGGAATAAGTGAACCTATTACAATACTGCAAATGCTGTGGATAAATATGATTATGGATACCTTTGCAGCTTTAGCATTTTCCTTTGAAAGTCCACTACAAGAATATATGGATGAAAAACCTAAAAGCAAAAAAGAACCTATTATGAATAAATATATGTTATCTGAAATAATAGTTGCTGGTTTATACTGCGCTATGCTATGTTTATTATTTTTAAAACTAGATTTTATTAGTAATTATTTTAATAATACTAGTGCACTTTATACAGCGTATTTTGCCTTATTTATATTTTTAGGTATCTTTAATGCCTTTAATGTAAGAACTTATAGAATAAATATATTTTCAAAATTATATAAAAATAAAATATTTATTTTAATATTTGCATTTATTTTAATTACTCAAATATATATTATATATTTTGGTGGGAATTTATTTAGAACTTATGGTCTTAATATAAATGAACTAATTATTGTTATTATTTTAAGTCTTACTATTTTACCAGTAGATATTTTAAGAAAAATACTTCTTAAGAAGAAAGGTTATAAATTTAGTTTATAACTTTTTCTGTTAAATATGTTATAATAATACTAGAAAAGAGGTAATTATGAGATATATTTTAATGAATAAAAATACCGAAATATTAATAGCTGAATATAACCCTAGTTCTAAATATTTTGATGAAATAGTAGAAGTTAAAAATATTGACTATGCTCCAGTTATAATAAGTAACTTACATAAAAAAGGAGAAGATATATTAACTGATTTATCAAAATGGTTTAGAGGTAGAGGAATACCTAATCATAGAGATAATCTTGAAATGTTACTAGCAAGATTAAATGTATCTATGCCTGAGGAGTTATTAGATAAATCTTTTGGTTTATCTTTATCAGATCAATACTGGATTAAGCCTATAGATAGTGATATTAAATATAGTGATATAAACTTCTTTGAAAATGATTTTGAAGATTTTGAATTTTTAGAAGCAACATTTTCTAATAAAGGAAAAAGTGTAAGTGAAGAGTCATTAATGACGCCAAATAATACTACTGATGGAATGCTTAAAAAATCTTGGATAATAGAGGATAACAAAAGATACTTACTTAAAGGTGGTTTTAGAAATGAACTATTGCAACCATTTAATGAAGTTCTTGGTACCATGATATGCGAAAGACTAGGTTTTGATCATGTTAAATATACTTTAGATATTGTTAAAGATAAAGTAGTGTCAAAATGTTTGTGTTTTATTAATGTTGATACTGAATATGTACCTGCATATCAAATCATGAGTTCTAAGCCTAGAAATTTTGATGTAAGAGATTATAATAATTATATTAAATCTTTAGAAGATAAAGGGATTAAAAGTCCTCTTGAAAAAATAGAAAATATGTATATACTTGATTTTCTAATATTAAATGAAGATAGACATTTAAATAACTTTGGCATTATAAGAGATGTAAACACATTAAAATGGCTAGATGTTTGCCCGATATTTGATAATGGTCAATCACTTAATGTACTTGGATATGATGATGAAGAAATGATTATCAATGGACAAGGGAAACTATTTTACAATGTAGATAGTTTTGATAGTATTATTAAAAATATTAAGAATCTTAAAAGAATAGACATTGATAAATTAAATGGAGTTGTAGAAGATTTTGATGAATTGTTACATAAATATCAAGAAGTCACTAAAATGAGTGATGACAGAATACATAAATTATGTATTTTGCTTAATAGACAAATTGATAAATTAAAAAATATTGTTAATGATAATTCTTAATAAGAAAGGTTATTAATTTAGTGTATAACTACTAAAAATCAACATAATAGTTGATTTTTCTTAACTTTTATACTATAATTAACTAGTACTTGGAGAAAAGCTCCCATAGCTCAACTGGATAGAGCATTAGACTACGGATCTAAAGGTTAGGGGTTCGACTCCCTTTGGGTGCACCATTTATTCGAGAAGTAGCACAGCTTGGTAGTGCACTTGGTTTGGGACCAAGGGGTCGCAGGTTCGAATCCTGTCTTCTCGACCATTGAAAATAAAGCTTCCTTTTGGAAGTTTTTTTCTTGCATATAAATAATATATAATTTATAATAATAAATTAAGAAAGAGAGTATGTATTATGGAATTACATGAATTAATTAAAATAAAAGTAGAAGCTTATGCTAAAAACAAAGGTAAAGGAGAGGATTATAAATATTTCACAACTATTGATAAAATGTTAGAAGATACAAAAAAATTAAACGAAGTTATTGAATTTGATAAAAAAACTGAGGAATTTTTTATTGATAATTTTTTTAAACATATCAAGTTATTGAAAAAAATTCACGCAGAACATTTATATTTATTATTTAAAAGAAATTGGAGAGAACATGAATTCAAAGAATTAATGAATACTTTGAATTCAGTAAATATAAATATAATAGAAGCTTACAAAAGTTTAACGATTAAGCAAAAAAAAGAATTTATGGATGTGTATATTTATACTCCTGGAAGTAATTATGTTAATTTAGTTCATACGCAAAAAGATTCTTGGATTATAGAGTTTAATCAATTAGTTATTGATGATATGAATCTTTTAGATATAAATGAAAGAGTGGAATATTTACGAGAAAATATAACTTTTTTTAAGCACTTGACTTTTACTGAAGATGAATTAGTATACGTTATAAATGAGTTATCTAATTATCCTGAGTTTTTTATACATAATATAGATAATTGTACTGAAAAAGTAAGATTAGCATTAATAAGTATTGTAGCTGATTCTAAGTATAATTGTGAAGAGTTTAATAAAAAATTTGAATCTATAAAAGTAGATGAAATACAAAAGGTTTTTAAATTAAAACCAGAATTAGTATTTGAAAAAAGATATAATTCACATGCAACTGATAAAGATATAGACAATGCTCTTCTGAAATTTCCAGATAGAATTATTGACCTTCCTGCATCTGATATAACAGTGAAAAGAGTAGTTATGTGCTTAACTTTAAAACCATCTATAATAAATGAGGTAGCAAAGAAAATCGATTTATATTCAAATAATGTATACATTTATTTAAATGCTGTATTAGAAGGAATATATCCAAAAGAAACTAAGGTTAAATATTCTGTAGAAGAGTTAAGTTTAGCAAAAGAAGAACTTGATAAATATTATGCAAAATTAGCTAGCATAAAGACAAAATATGAAAATATGCAAACTAATGATTTAAAATATTCTAATATTGGATTAGAAGTAACGAAAAGATAAATCAAACTCTCAAATTTGAGAGTTTTTAAATTTGACTAATATTTTGTATTAGTCTATAATTAATATAGAAATGTTTTAATATTATTAAATAGGAGAATTTATGAAAAAATATGAAAGTTTAAGAAAAGAGTATTTAGAATTTATTTACGAAAAATATACATATGAATTAACTGATAAAGAACTTAATATAGTTTATTATTTTAATATACCGGGTTTAGCTGAATTTAATCCTACTTTTAAAATAGAAAGAAAAAATAATTTTGAAGTGAATATAGATAATTTAGAAAAAATGATTTTTTCTTTAGGAATGGTAGAACTTATTAGTTATTGGAAAGTAGTGTGTCCTAAGAATGTTATTGTTAGGGCAGGTTATCTAGATGATATCGAGATAACCTGGTGGAAAAAACTATACTTAAATGGTTTAGGTGAATTTTTCTATGTAAATGATATAACTCCTACTAATGAGTTTATGACTATAAAAATAGAAGCTGATAAAAAAGAATTAAATGATATTAAAATTAATAGTAATAATGTATTAGTACCTATAGGTGGTGGTAAAGATTCTATAGTAACGCTTGAAGCATTAATTAATAAAAAAGATATAGTTGGATATATAATCAATCCTAGAAAGACAACCCTAGATACAACTAATATAGCTGATTTAAAAGATGTAATATGTTCTTATAGAACTATAGATCAAAACTTAATTAAACTTAATAGTGAAGGTTACCTAAATGGTCATACACCATTTTCAGCTATAGTTGCTTTTTCATCAATAATCGCAGCATATATTAATAATATTAAAGATATAGCATTATCTAATGAATCAAGTGCTAATGAATCAACAGTTAAAGGTTTATTAGTAAATCATCAATATTCTAAAAGTTTAGAATTTGAAAATGATTTTAGATATTATAATGAAGAATATTTAAAAAATAATATAAATTATTTTAGTTTCTTAAGACCTCTTGCAGAAATGCAAATAGCTAAAATGTTTTCAAAACATACTAAGTATCATAGTGTTTTTAAAAGTTGTAATATAGGAAGTAAAACAGATAGTTGGTGTTCTGCTTGTGCTAAGTGTTTATTTGTATATATTATACTTGCTCCATATTTAAATGAAAAAGAAATGATAAATATATTTGGGAAAAATATGTTAGATGATAAATCACTAAGTATTGATTTAGAAAAACTAATGGGATTAACTTTAGAAAAACCTTTTGAATGTGTAGGCTTAATTGATGAAGTATATGAATCTTTAAAATTATTACTTAAAAATAATTCTAAAGCATATTTACTTCAAAAATATGAAAAAGAAATAAATAACTATGAAGTTAAAATAGATTTCAGTGATTATTTTGATTATGATAATAATTTAACTAGTGAGTATAAAAATATATTAGAAGAGTTGGTGTAACAATGAAAAAGCATTTATTAAATTTAATAAATAATAAAGATATTCTTATTTTAGGATATGGAAAAGAAGGTATGTCTACTTATAACTTACTTAAAGAAATAGGTGGTTATAAAAGTATAGCTATAGCTGATCAAAATGAAGTAAATGAAAATGATGTAAAAGTATATACTGGTTATAATTATTTAGATGCTATGAATAATCATGACGTAGTGTTTAAAAGTCCAGGAATAGCCCTTTTAAAGCCTTTTAATGAATATAAAACAAAGATTACTAGTCAAGTAGAACAGTTCTTAGAAGTATATAAAAATAGGGTTATAGGTGTTACTGGAACTAAAGGGAAAAGTACTGTATCATCTTTAATATATCATGTAATAAAAGAAAATAATAATAATGTGGTATATGGAGGTAATATAGGATTGCCTGTATTTGATTTAGTAGATAATATTAATGATGATACTAAAATAGTTTTAGAACTTTCTTGTCATCAATTAGAAGAATTAAAAGTATCTCCTAAGGTAGCAGTATTTTTAAATTTATTTGAAGATCATTTAGAAAGATATAAAACTATGGAAGTATATAAAGATGCTAAATCAAATATATACTTACATCAAAATAGCATAGATATTTTATATTATAATAAAGATTTAAATCTAACTAATATTAAAAGTACTAGTTATTTAACTAATGATTATCATTTTAATGATATTAATATATTTAATAATAAAGGCTTAAAAGGGGAACATAGTTTATATAATATTAATGTGGTATATATGGTTACTAAGTATTTGAATTTATCAGATGATAAATTTATAAAGTGTATAAATAGTTTTAAAACACTTCCGCATAGACTTGAATATATTGGAACGTATAATAAAGTTGATTATTATGATGATTCTATAGCTACTACTGCTGAGTCAGCAGTAAGTGCTGTAAAAAGCATAAAGAATGCTAAAACCATATTACTTGGTGGTATGGATAGAGGAATAAACTATGATAATCTAATTAAAGAATTACTTAATTCTGATATAGAAAATATTTTACTTATGTATGAAGCAGGTGATAGAATATTTAGTAGTATTAAAGATAGTAATAATAAAAACATTATTAAGTTAAATGATTTAAGAGAGTGCACTTTGTGGTGTTTAGAAAATGCTAAGGAAGGTAGTGCAGTCTTGCTTAGTCCTGCTGCAGCAAGTTATGGGTACTTTAAAAATTTTGAAGAAAGAGGAGACTATTTTAAAAAGTTATTAGAAGAAAATAGTTAATTATAATTATCATATATTTAAATACATGATATAATGTATATAGTTTGGAGAATGGTTATGGCAAAAAAGAGTAAAAAAGAAATAGCAAAAATATTAATTAATAAAGATTTAGATCAATTAGAAGAAGATGATTTAATAGAAATGATTTTGGATGAAAACATAGCAGTTGATGTAGATAAGGATTCTGTTAAAACAATTACTTTTGGACAAAGAATGGCTGATATGCTTAGTAAACTAGTAGGTAGCTGGACATTTATAATTATTTTTACTTTATTTTTAGTAGCATGGATACTTATAAATGTTTATGTTATAAAATTAGATGTATTTCCTTTTGTGCTGCTTAATTTAGTATTATCATGTATAGCAGCGCTGCAGGCTCCTGTTATTATGATGAGTCAAAATAGAGAAAATGAAAGAGAAAGAAAAAGAAATCAAAATGATTATAGAACTGATCTTAAAAGTGAATTAATACTTGAAGTTTTATATGAACATATAGAAGAGATAAAAAAAGATCAACGTAAAATAATGAGATATATAGAAAAAAATGATGAAAAAAATGATAAATAGTGATATAATGATTAATGTTGAGGTTAAAAATTAATGGAAAATGAAATAGAATTTAATCATATAATATCGGATATAATTAGAAATAAAAAGTTTATTGAACTTAAAGATGAAAATCATCATGGAATATCAAGATTAGAACATTCTTTAAATGTTGCTCATATAGTTTATTATATATGTAAAAAGTTAAGAATGAAAAATTTAGTTAGTGCTACAAGAGCAGCATTAATGCATGATTTTTTTACTAGTGAAGATATGAATTATAAAAATAGTTTAGTAAATCATCCGGCAGTAGCATGTGAAAATGCAATTAAATATTTTAATATAAATGCTCTTGAACAAAATATAATTAAATCTCACATGTTTCCTACAGGAATAGAAATGCCAAAATATAAAGAAAGTTTTATTGTTACTTTAGCTGATAAACTTGCAGCAATATATGAATGTACTAGATATAAAGTACCACTTAAAACTGGGATATATTTATTTTTTATATTAAATTTATACGTAACAGTATTATGTCCTGATTAAAAACTGATATTCAGTTTTTTTTATTTGTAAGATATGCTATAATACATGAAAGAGGGAATAAATATGAAAGTAGTTAATAATTTTGATGATTATGAAATAATAGATGCATCAAATGGTTATAAATTAGAAAGATGGAATGATGTAATATTACTTAGACCTTCTCCTGATATTATATGGGATAAAGGAGATTTAGAACTTAATTATAAAGATAAAATAGATGCTAAATATATGCGTAGTAATGAAGGTGGAGGTTCTTGGGTTAATATAAAAAAAGTGCCTGCTAGATGGACTGTAAGTTATAATGGGCTTAAGTTCAATTTAAAACAAATGGGTTTTAAACACACAGGATTATTTCCAGAGCAAGCAGTGAATTGGGATTACATAATTGATAAAATAAAGAAAGCAAATAGAAAAGTTAAAGTATTAAATTTATTTGGATATACTGGAGGAGCTACTATAGCAGCATTATCAGCAGGAGCTGATGTAGTTCATGTAGATTCCTCTAAAGGTATGAATGAATGGTGTAAAGAAAATGTGGCTTTAAATGGATTTGAAGATAAGAGTATTAGATATTTAACAGATGATTGCTTAAAGTTTGTAAAAAGAGAAATTAGAAGAGGAAATAAATATGATGCTATCATTATGGATCCTCCTAGTTTTGGAAGAGGTGCAAATGGTGAGGTTTGGACTTTTGAAAATAATATAAATGAACTTATTAATCTGTGTTCTGAATTATTATCTGAAGAGGCTATATTTATGATAGTAAATTCATATAGTGCGGGAATATCTGGCACAATTGTAGAAAATATGTTAAAATTAAATATAAGAAGAAAAGGAATATTTGAAACTAGTGAGATAGGGCTTAAGATTACCAAAGATGATTTAATCTTACCTTGTGGCGTTGCTACTAGATGGGAATCTTGTTAGGAGTTAAATATGAACGATCGTGAATTTATTTTTTTAAAACTTAATGAAGAAATTTTTCCAATGGATTATGAAAAGTTTGAAAACCTTATGCTTCCTACATATAAAGATTTATATGATAGTTTATTTGATAAAGGGTATTTTTCTTTTAAAGTTATAAGTAAAAAAGAAAATCCTGAAGTGCTAGAACAAACAATAAACATATCTGATTATGGAAGATTAAAATTATTTTGTAAAAAAAATGAATATCATATTACTAATTTTAGACAATTAATAATATGCAAAGATTTACCACTTGATTATCTAGATGATTATATTGGTGAACATTATCAGAGTGAATATTTATATAATGTAGATAATTACATAAAATATATAGGAATGAAAAGGGAAGGAATAAAAAGATGACAGAATTACCATATTTAATTGAGATAATGGATATGTTTCCATTTAATGAAAGTTTAATAAATAATTTAGGGTTAAATGAAACTAAGTTAAAGGATTTACATTTAAATGATTTTTTAAAAAAATCAAAAGATGGGGTATATACTATTAGTAAGTATGGAGAATTTGAAATTTATAAATATCATAATTTATTAGATTTGAATAATTTTGTAAGAAAAATAAAAATGGATATTCTTTATTCAAATAAAAATGTTTATGATGTTTCAGATGAAGATGAAAAAGTACTTGCTAAAATAGTTTTTGAATATTTTATGTCTTGTAACTTTAATGGTAGTAAAGAAGAAATATTATCTATAGATAATTTTAAAGCATTTACTGAAAGAAGAGATAAAGCACTTCTTAGTGGAGAATCTTTAAAAATAGCAGAAGCAAACTCAATACAAAAATTAAATGATTCTTATAAAGGTGTATTTGGAAAAGAAAGTAATATTTCAGTTATTAGCGAAGAAAATAAAAGATTACTTGAAGCTATTAGGTCAAGAAATAATCCGGTAAATGAAATAGCACCTGCAACTGTATATAAACCTAGATAGATTTTTCTATCTTTTTTATTTCTTTAATAAAGTTAGATTTATTGCCTCTAGGAATAAATAAATACACTTTCTTTGTAGCTCTAGTAAGAGCTACATAAAATAATCTTCTTTCTTCATAATAAGTATTTATATTAAATACATTAAGTAATCTATCATTTTTAATCTTAGGAGGAAAACCATAGTAATTATTTTTAAAATTAATAATAAATATATAGTCATTTTCAAGGCCTTTAGCTTCATGAATAGTCATAGTATTATATTTATTATTAAAGGGCTTTAAATCATGCTTAAATCTACTTAAAATAAGTATTTTATCTATATCTAAGTTACTTGCTATCTTATCTATACTTTTATTTAAATTATTATAATATATATAGTTTATACTATTTAGAATATATTTATTACTTATTACTTTTTTATATAATTGATTATTATTTTTTTGTATAAATAAATTAGATGCTTGTATTAATTTATTATCAGATCTAAAGTTAATATCAAGAGTTATAAGTTTTATATTAGGTATATATTTTTTTATATTAAGCATTATATCTACGTTACATCCACTAAAAGAATATATTGCTTGATAATCATCTCCAAATAAATTAATAATAGAATTACTATTCTTAAATATAGTATATATTAAATTAAATCTAATGTATGAAGTATCTTGAAATTCATCTACAAATATATATTTATAATTAAATATCTTATTTTTAATATTATTTGTTGCTTTAATAATTAAATCATCTAAATCATAGACATTTTCACTTTCTTTATCGCTTACATATAAATAATATATTTTCATAATGATACTAAATAAAAACTTATCTTTACTTGTTATATACTTATCTTTAAGAAAATTAAAATCATAGTTATTTACTTGCATATGTTTAATAAAAGAATAAATAGTATTTTTAAATTCTAAAAAGTTTTTATTATTAAATAAATTATTATAATTAAATACTAAAAAATAATACTTTAATTTATTTTTATCTTCTAAAGATATAATACTTATAAAGTATTCATTTATTACATACTTTAAATAGTGATCGCTAATTAATTTATAATCAGTATTTTCCAGTAAATATATAGCCAGTTTATGAAAAGTAAATATATGTATGTTATTATTTAATTTATTTTTTAAATCATTAACAGTTGCATTAGTAAATGACACTACTAATATATCTTCTGGTTTGATATTATTTAGTAAATAATTTATTTTGTTTACTATGGTACTAGTTTTACCGCATCCGGCTGATGCTATAACTAATAAATTATCTTTAGAATGTATAATTTTTTCTTGATTTACAGTGCTTTTCATAGTAAATATAGTAACATATTAAAGCAAAAAACTAATAAATAGGCCAAAAAATGACAAAAATAGCAATTTTTTAATTTATTTCTATTGCATAAACAATATTATTATAGTATAATTTTAATTGTCCAAGAGATTCTTGGCTATTTGGTGACGAGGGCGATTAGCTCAGTTGGTTAGAGCACCTGCCTTACAAGCAGGGGGTCTGCGGT
>CAYJJQ010000020.1:0-16292 GCA_964370545.1 uncultured Muribaculaceae bacterium
ATTCTTCTTCAAATATTTTTTCAGTATATCTTATATGAGAATCTTTTTTTAATAGTTTAACATCTGTTTCAAAGTTTATTAATTGAAGTAAATCTTTATCACTTGAAATAATTGTAGTTTTATAATCTTTATCCTCTTCAGCCATTTTTACTAAAGTACCAATTATATCATCAGCCTCATAAGGCTCTAATTCTAAATATTTAATACCCATTCCATCTAATATTTTTCTAGCATAAGGCATTTGCATTTTTAACTCTTCTGGAGTTGCACTTCTTCCCTCTTTATAAAAGTCATATTCTTTTTTTCTAAAGTTTTTTCCCACATCAAAAGCAACTGTTATGTATTCAGGTTTTTCTTCTGCAATTATTTTGTTTAACATATTAACAAAACCATAAAGTGCATTAGTAGGAAACCCTTCGCTATTACGCATAATATTTCCTGAATAACTTGTAGCAAAATATGCTCTAAACATCAAATTATTTCCATCTACTAAAATTACTTTTTTCATATTAATTTCTCCCTTTAGATGATAATTTAACTAAATAATCAAAATTATCATCTCTAGCCATTATATTTTTTCTTATCATATTACATTTTTCACATTTATAGATAATTTTATACGTATCTTTATATTTTTCAAAATCTATTGGTACTAATAAACCCTTACAAGTTTCTTCTCTATCACCAGGATTTTTATCAACATGTAAAGAATGTAAACAATGGTTACAATGATTTCTTGATGAATAATTAAGTTTTGGAACAACATTGCCACAATTAATACAAGTAAATTCTTCGTCAATTACAGTAAAATTTTTCTTCATATAGTCTCCATATAAAAATTATATCATAAATTATAAGTAAGTAAATTAAATAGTTAATTCTTTTAATTTTTTTAGTCATATGTTATAATAATAACTAGAAAAGGAGTTTGTGTATTATGGCGTTAATTAAATGCGAGTCATGTGGTAAAGAAAAAAGTGATAAAGCAAAAAAATGTCCTCATTGTAATCATGTAGCAGAAGAAAGTATTTTTTGTCCTGAATGTGGAACAAAAAATAAACCTGGTAACACATTTTGTGAGAGTTGTGGAACTAGTTTAACTGAAAAAACTGTAGAAAAAAAAGCTACTAGTAATAATGCTGGTGGTAACTCTATTATGGATATCATCAAAAATAAATACTTTATTGTTGGTGCAGTTATAGTTTTGTTATTAGTTTTATGGCAAACTGGTACATTTGATAGCATAGGCATAGGCGGTAGCAGCAGTAATAACCAAGTAGAAATTTACGAAGATTTACTAGAAGCTTCATTTAAAACTGAAGTTCTTGGATCTGATTTATACAATGCTTGGCATTATGGTATTTATGAAGATTACTATTCTCTATCATCTTTAGCATCTGAATTATCACTTACAAGTGGTCAATTAACTGGTTCTTGGTGTAGTTCACTATATTACAGCGATGATTGGAATGATGTAACATGGTGTGTTATGGGGTCTCATGAAGACTTAGGAAACTATGAAGAAGTTGCTGATATCCTTGAAGATGTAAAAGATCAACTTGAAACAGTTAAAGATTCAGAAGTTAAAACAAATCTTGAAGATTTATACAAAGTAGTAAAAAAATACTTAGATGTAACTGAAAATTATACTGGAAGCTTTAATCAATTACAAGATGACTTAAAAGACATTAGAAACGAAATCGAAGATTTAATTGAAGAATTAGATTATGAACTTGATTTTGATAGTGATGACTTTGAAGATAACTTAGATTACGATTCAGATTATTAATAAAGACTAGAATTTATATTCTAGTTTTTTTTATGTATTAATATATTTAATTAGGTGATTATATGTTATTTTTAATTAATTTATTTAAGAGTTTATTTTTCTTTACGGGTAGTTATTCAAATGAAGTGTTTCCTGAACCACTCAGTATTGAAGAAGAAAAAGATATGATTTTTAAAATGAAAAATAATGATTTGGATGCTAGAAATAAGCTTATAGAACATAACCTTAGACTAGTTGCTCACATTGTTAAAAAATTTGATACTAATAAAGAAGATATTGATGATTTAATTAGTATAGGAACCATTGGTTTAATAAAAGGTATAGATACTTTTAATTATGAAGAAAAAACTAGAATTACTACCTATGCTGCTAGATGTATTCAAAATGAAATACTAATGCATTTTAGAAGTAATAAAAAAACTAGTTTAAATGTATCACTTAATGATGCTATAGGTTTTGATAAAGAAGGAAATGAAATAAATTTAATAGATGTAATTAAAGATGAAGAAATAGATTTTATAGACAATCTTAATACAAAAGATAATATAAATAGATTAGAATCTTATTTAAAATTATTATCTAAAAGAGAAAAAGATATAATAATAAGAAGATATGGTCTTTATAATCAAAAGACAGAAACGCAAAAAGAGATAGCTAAGAATATGAAAATATCTAGAAGTTATGTTTCAAGAATTGAAAAAAGAGCACTAACTAAAATGCTCCGTGAATTTATCAAAAGTAAAAATGATATATAATTATCTTTGATAATTCGAATTTTGTTGTAATGTATTTAATATCTTTACGAAATTATCTTGCAATTCATAAACTTCATTTAAATGTTTTCCTTTAACATCAATAGCAGATTCTAATATTGGTAATAAATGATATGCTTTATATAAATTATCTACATATTCTTTATATTCACTACTATTAAAGTCATAATTAAATGTCATATAAGTCATTAATGATTCAAACTGTGTTATAACTATTTTAAGTCTCACAATATACTCTTCCATAATTACCCTCCTAAAATAAATATATCAAAAATAAAATATAAGTCAACAAAAAAAGAACATTACTGTTCTTAAAATGAATCTACATTAATTTTAACTCTAGGGTTACCATCAACATAATTTTTTGCTTGAATTAAAGTTCTAAGGGCATTAATAGTAGAACCACCTCTACCTATAACAGTACCTTTATCATTTTCATGAACTATAATTTCTAACATAGTTCCTTCTCCATCTGTTTCAAATGCAGATACTTTAACCATGTCAGGTTCTTTACAAATACTTTTAACTAAAAATTCAGCATATTCTACTACGTTCATATTACTTACCTTCTTTTAAAGTTGCTTTTGTAATACCTTCTTTTCTTAAAATAGATTTTACAGTATCAGTTGGTTGAGCTCCATTTTTAAGCCATTTAACTGCTAATTCTTTATCTAAAGTAATAACTGCTGGTTCTTTAATAGGATCATAAGTTCCTACTGTTTCAATAAATCTTCCATCTCTTGGACTTCTAGCATCAGCTGCTACTATTCTATAAAATGGTCTTTTTTTAGAACCCATTTTTTTAAGTCTTAATTTAACTGCCATAATATTCCTTCCTTTCTTAACTACATATAATTATAACACTATCATTTTTAAGTGTCAACTATTTTTGGTTAACTCTGTCATCATCTTCTAAGAATTTCAATTCTTAATTATTTTCTTGTTTTTATTTTAATGGCAATATCAAACATTTCTCTATATAACTCTTCTGTATTATCATAAAATTCACTTAGAATATAAACATCTCTATTAATTTTATCACACATATCTAAATATTTTATTGCACTTTTTTTATAATCTGCCACGGGCAAGTTTAATATCTCTTTAGCTATCTTATTTTTCATTGTTTTTCTAGCTATATAATTTGCAGTTCCATTACTAAATAAACAGTTCTCTTTTTTTCTTAAAATTAACTGATTAGTAGGATCATAATAATTAGATTCACCATTAAATTCTACTCCTACTACTGCATGATTACCAGTAGCACCTCTTATTTTTTGAATAAAATCAGATGGTGCTGGTTTTTGAATATCATGATCATAAACTGATAAATAGCTTGTATTTAATCCTTGTTTTTGGTATATATCAACTAACAATGATGAAACATGTCTACAACTACCTAAACCTAAGAAAATATCTTGTGATAGATTATCTGGAATATCAAGTACATTATTATTTTCATATTTATAAAAATGGTTATAAGAAAAAAGGCCTTGATATAAACCACATTGATAGATAGCATATATTTCATTTGGATCACTTGCTTCATAGTTTTCTAATAAAACTAAGAACTTGTTTAAAAATTCTTCTTTTATATCTTTCATTTGTTTTATTTCTTGAGTAAACTTTTCATATTCACCATATAAAACAGAATAGCTTAATATACCAGATCCCAATAAAAAAGATAACATCTGAGCAGGACTATTTTGAAACATAAGTAAATATGTAGGAAAACTTGCTAAATGAATTCCTATTGCAACATTTTTAAAAACCATATAATTTTTATACGGGACACACTGTAACTTTTTTTCTAAAAAATATTCTATCTTTTTTGTTTCCATGTTCATTATTGTAACATATTAATTACAAAAAAGCAATAAAAAAATATAGCTAAGGCTATACTTTAATTTATATAATCATCTGTTATTTCGTCTAATACTTCATCAATATCGCTAGTTTCTGTAAGATCAACATATTCATCTTCACTTTCTTCAACTACTATTTTAACTTTAGTATCCCCTACTAATTCAACTCCCATTTCTTTTTCAATATTCAAATGAACTACTCCATTTTTTATTTCTACATTAGTTACAGTAGGTTGCTTTAAACACCTAACTACTACATCTGATGCATTACCTACTTTTTCCATATTCATTTCTTCTTTATAATTAAATTTTCTAGTAGAAACACTAGTCTTTGAATCATTATCATGAGCATACCAAACATTTACATCAAAAGAACCTTCGACAAATACCAACTTGTCTTTTTTAAGCCCATTAAAATTATGATTAATTACCCAACAACCAAGTACAGTATTTGGAGCCTCCTCCGTTTGCATTGTATAATCTTCTTTACTTGTTTTCTTTCCTTTGCCTATAACAGCTTTAGTTACAATTTCTTTATAACTAGACATTTTATCACCTATCCTAATTTAATGTATGCAAAATGTGGACAAAAGTACACACATTTTGTTATACTTTAGGTGGTGATAAAATGGAATGTATTTTTTGTAAAATAATAAATAAAGAACTTGATTCTTATATCTTATATGAAGATGATATTATTATTGTTATCTTAGATAAGTTTCCTGATGTAGATGGACATACTTTGATTATTCCTAAAAAACATTATGTTGATTATAAAGAACTTCCTGATGATATATTATTACATATAAATAAATATTCTAAAATTATTGGAGATATGTTACTAGAAAAATTAGATAAAAATGCTTTAACCATTCTTACAAATTATAAAGATGCTCAAGTAATAAAGCATTATCATATGCATTTAATTCCTAACTTTAAAGATACTCCTAAATATACAGCTGAAGAAATTTATAAAAAAATAGTTGGTAACTAATGAAAAAAGCAGTATTTATAATATTGGCTATTTTAATAGTTCTAGTTATATTTTTTGTTTTATACAAAGTCTATTATAAAAAAGAAGATATAAGTTTACCTAATATAAATAATAGTGAAGTAAAAGAAGAAAATTATAGCGCAAGCTTACTAGCTGTAGGTGATGCTTTAATACATAGCGGAATATATAAAAAAGCTCAAACTTCTGATGGTTATGATTTTACTAGCACACTTACTGAAGTAACCGACATAGTAAAGATGCATGATATAACATATGTTAATCAAGAAAGCCCTTTTGCTAATAAAGCACCAGCTAATTATCCTAGAATAAACACTCCTACTGAGTGGGGAGATGCTTTAATAAATGCTGGATTTAATATGTTTTCTTTTGCTAATAATCATGCTATGGACCAAAATGAATCTGGAGTACTTGATACTCTAAGTTATATACAAACAAAAGATGTTTATTATAGTGGTATAAATGATTCATTTGAAAATCAAGATATAATAAAAATAAGTGAAGTTAATGGTATTAGTTATGCTATGATAGCTTATACTGAGCATACAAATGGTCTACCAGTTCCTACCGGTAAAGAATATTTAGTAAATGTTTATTCTAAAGAACTGGCAGAAAAGCATATTAATTCTATTAAAGATAAAGTGGATGTAATAATTGTTTCTATGCACTGGGGATATGAATATAAAGAAATGCCTAATGATTATCAAACTAATACAGCTAAAGAACTTGCAGATATGGGAGTAGATATTATTTTAGGAAGTCATCCTCATTGGATACAACCCATAGATTATATAGATGATACTTTAGTAGTTTATTCTTTAGGAAATTTTTTATCAGCACAAATGCAAATAGCAGATAGATACCCTTATACAGATTCTGTTACTGTAGGAGCAATGGTTACTTTAGATATTAACAAAACAGTTAAAGGTGATGAAACTAATATTAATATAAATAATTTAAATGTTGAACTTGTGTATAGTCATTATTCATCTAGTGATGGATATAAAGTTATTCCTTTTAGTAAAATGAGTTCACATTATGATAAAGATTATATTAATTTATATGAAAAACATAAAACTAGATTATATCTACTTAATGATACGTTTACAGTAAGTTCACTTGCAAATTAAAACTACTTTTTCAAGTAGTTTTTTTATGTTAAAAGTTAAACTTTTAAAAATACAGTGTGCCACCTATTATGATAGCTAACAGTATAAATAATATTAATACAATATAGCAATTATTACTAGGTGTACAACATGGATCTTTTTTAGTTTCGCATTTTTCCATTTATAGTACCTCCTTTTATATTACTAAATAAATGCTCCACAGATGATTATCAATAGTATGAATAGCACTAATACGATAGCAGCACTATTACAATTTTTATAACAACCCATAATTAATTCCTCCTTTATTATCTTTCAATATATTGTATGGTTAATTATTTACAACGTGAGGGAATTTGACAAAATAATACTTATTTTCTTGATATTGAATATCATTGTTGATATAATACTTTTAGGAGGAAAATATTAATGTTAAAAAATTTAAAAATAATTAGTTTACTTGGAATTAGTTTGTTTCTAATTACTGGTTGTGGCGAAGTTGCAAAACTTGCTAATGGAGAGGAAGCAGTTGTTACACTTAAAGATGGTGAAATGATTAGTGTTGATTCTTTATATAATGAATTAAAAATGAGTTATGCCCTTCAAAGTTTAATTACTATGATGGATAAGCAAATTTTTGAAACTGAGTTTGAAGAAAACATAGAAGATGCTAAAGCTTATGCAGAACAAGCAGTTCAAAGTATGTTAGCTACTTATGGTGGTGAAGAAGAATTACTTAATTTAATATCTAGTCAAGGATTTAGTAATTTAGAAGATTATACTGAATATATATATTTAGGTAATATGCAACAATATGCTTTAGAACAATATTCTAAAGATCAAATCACTGATGATCAAGTAGAAAAATTTTATGAAGAAGAAGCTGAAGGAGATATTGAAATAGCACATATTTTAATAGTACCAGACGCTACAAGTTCATCAACTGAAGAAGAAATTACTAAAGCTGAGCAAGATGCTGAAGATTTAATAATGGATACTATTATACCTGCACTTAAAGCTGCTGGTGATGATGAAGAAGAAATAAAAAAAGTTTTCGAAGAATTAGTTGAAAAATATTCTGATGATAGTGCTACATTAACTAATGGTGGTTCACTAGGAACAATTAATAATTATGGAGCATTAGATATATCTTATGATGAATTAGTAAATGCTGCTTATGATTTAAAAGATGGAGAATATACAACTAAAATAGTAGTTACTGAATTTGGTTACCATGTTATTTTAAGAACATCATCTGAAGATAAAGGTTCTTTAGAAGATTTAACTGATGATATAAGAGCTTTCTTAGCTAATAACTTAGTTATATCTGATTCAAATCAAATGACATTTGATATGTTACTATACTATCGTGATTTATATGAAATGGAAATTACTGATTCTGAATTAAAAAACCAATATGATGATTATGTTAAAGAAGCAAAAAAATCATTAGCTGAAAATTAAAATGAAGATTACTCTTCATTTTTTTTGTTATAATTGTTTATAATATCTGATTCACTATAGCCTTTTCTATATAGGGCTATTTTTATTTTAAAAAATAATTCCTTTTCTGATAAATTTTTATTTTTATATTTTTTTATTAACTTATCTATATCTTTACTAATGATATCATTATCATTATTATCTAAATTATAATTAATATTTATTAAATAATCTGGATATCCTAAAGTTTTTAAATATACTTTAATTTTCTTATTTTTTTCTTTATAAGAATATTTATTATAACTTTTTGATTTCTTTAATATTATTTTTTCTATTTTACTAGTCCATATAGATTCATTTATATCATTTAGATAATTAGTTATATCATTTTGATTTAAACCCTTTAAAACAAGCTCTGAGGTTATTTTAAGAGGTCCTTTAAGTGTAAGATTAATAGAATCATTTATATATGCTTCTATATAGTTATTTTCATCTAATAAATTAACTTTTATTAATTTATTTATTATTATTTGAATATCTTTATATTTATATTCTTTAGAATATAAATATGTTGTTATTTCTTTTTTTGTTTTTAATTTTTGTTTTATTTTTCTTACTAATATAAAATATTCTTTCATTAATTTATTATAGTTAATTATTTCATCATATACTTCATCACTTAGTTTAGTTCCTACTAGTAATTTATATTCAATTATTGTTTCATCAAAAAGTAAAAAAGGATCTCCCTTTTCTACTATTATTTTATATTCATTGTTTTTTATTTGAATTATACTTTTTATTATCATATTATTTTGTTTCTACACTTCTGTATAGTTCACATGCTTTATCTAATTCTTTAATTAGTTTTTGAATATCACCTTTATTTTTAATTCTACAACCACTTGCATATTTATGACCACCGCCATTAAATCTAGTAGCTATTTCATTAATTATAGGTCCCCTGCTTCTAATATTAACTTTATAGACATCATTTCTTTCATCATAGGTAACAAAACACCAACATATTAACTCTTTAATAAAGTAAAAATCATTTACCATATTAGCTGGTACTGAAGTATCAACTCCATGCTTTTTTAATATCTCATTTTCTATTTCTATATGACCAAAACAATTATCGCTAATAGATATATTTGATATTAGATATGAATAAAATTTTAATTCTGTTAAACTTCTTTCATATAATAAATCATAATTAGCAACAAAGTTAAATGGATATGCTTTTAATAATTCTGTAACAGTTTCAAAAGTACTTACTGATGTATTTTTTAACAAGAATCTATCCGAATCAAATACCATACCTGTAAATAAAGCTTCTGCTATCTTATGATCCATTTTCATCTTACTATACATTAGAAAGTTAGTTACCATTTCACATGCTGATGACTTAGTTTCATCAGTCCAGTCTACTGTACCAATTATATCTTCAGCAGGATGATGATCTATTTTAAGTATGGCATCATAAGATAAATCTTCTATTCCATCAATTCTTGCAAAGTTAGGTAAATCAAGAACAACAAGTAAACAACCATCATATTCTTTAATATTATCCACTTTATCAAGTGATCCTATAAATCTAAATCTAGCTACTCCTGCACCAATTGCTACTACATCTTTATTAGGAAATGTAAGTAATATTGAATCTCTAAGTGCTATTTGTGAACCTAGAGCATCAGGATCTGGTCCTACATGTCTTACTATCACTATTTTTTCATATTTTTTTATAATTGAATATATTTGTTTAAATACATCCATTTTCTTATTTAATATCATTATTTATTTAAGCTCCGCTACTTCTAGTGCTATCATTAATTCTTCATTAGTTGGCACAACATATACTGGTATTTTAGAATCTTCTGTAGATATTTCTCTAAATTCTCCTCTAAAGTCATTTTTACTATTATCAATTTTAACACCTAAAGACGCTATTTTATCTAATAATAATCTTCTAATATCAATACCGTTTTCTAAAACTCCTGCAGTTAAGCAAATTACATCTGCACCACCTAATATATTATTATACATTGCTACATAATTAGCTATTTTTTGAACATATATATTTTGTGCAAGAATTCCTCTTTCATTACCCTCTTTAACAGCAGCTTCTATATCGCGGCCATCACTTGAAATACCAGATACTCCTAGTAAACCACTATTTTTATTTAAATCATTAGTTATCTCTTTAATAGTTTTTCCAGTTTTTTGCATAACATATTCTATCATACTAGCATCTATATCTCCTGATCTAGTACCCATCATAAGTCCTGCAAGAGGAGTGAATCCCATAGATGTATCAACTACATTATGGCTATCAATAGCTGCTATTGATGCTCCATTACCTACGTGACAAGATATTACTTTAAGATTATCTTTACCAAATTTTTCTGATATTGATTTATCTATATATTTATGACTTGTTCCGTGAAATCCATATTTTCTAACACCAAAATCTTCATACCAAGAATATGGTACTGGATAAATATAATTTACTTTATCCATTGTTTGATGAAATGCTGTATCAAATACTGCTACATTAAGTACATTTGGTAGTTTAGCCATAAATGCTCTTATTCCCATAATGTTAGCAGGATTATGTAAAGGTGCAAGTTCAGTATATTTATCTATTTCATTAATAGTTTCTTCAGTAAGAATTACTGATTTACTAAACTGATCTCCTCCATGAACAACTCTATGTCCTATTCCTTCTATTTCTTCAAGTGAAGAAACAATTTTAAGATCAATAAGTTCTGTCATAAGTATTTCTACTGCCTGACTATGGTCATTCATATGAACTTCTTTCTTAATTTTTTCTGATCCTAATTTTATTGTATAAACACCACCGTCTATACCAATTCTTTCAAATAAACCACTAGCTATAGTAGTTTGTTCAGGTAATTCTGTTACTGTAAATTTAAGTGATGAACTTCCTGCATTAACTGATAATATTTTCATAATTTCAACTCCTACAACAATTATACATAATTATTGAGAATTTATCTAGTAATTTGTTTACTTTTGTCTATTATCTTGATTGGTATGTGTTACATTATAAGAAATATCCAATTCCTCCTTGTTGCTTGAATAAAAATTATAGCCATATGGATTAGAATACTCATTTCTAAGTTTATCTTTCTTGCATGTTTTAGTTATATCAAAACCTTTATACATATAATTACTTTTTTCCAAATTAAATCACCCATTTATATTATGGATGATTTCTTTATTTTTATAATAAACTTCCAAAGTTATTTTCTTTATTTAGTTTAAGTATTTCTGCTTCTTTAACACTTTTATATAATAAATCCTCATATTCAATTAGTTTTTCGTATTCTTCACATTTTTTGCTTTCTGGATTGATTACTGGATGTTCAGGCACAAATATAGTACAGCAATCTTCAAATGGTAGAATACTAGTTTCATAAGTATCTATTTTTTTAGCTATATCTATTATTTCTAATTTATCAAGACACGCTACAGGTCTAATAACTGGAACTTTAACTACTTCATTTATAGCTTTCATACTTGTTAGTGTTTGGCTTGCTACTTGGCCAATAGATTCCCCATTTACTATAATATGACCTTTTATTTTATGCGCTAAACGCTCAGCTATTCTATACATCATTCTTCTCATAATTGTAATTAGATATTCATGAGGAATATTTTTAAGAATTAATTCTTGTATTTCAGTAAATTTAACCACATATAATGTAAGATTACTATCATATTCTTTTAGTTTTGAAGCTAGCTCTATTACTTTGTCTTTAGCGCTTTGACTAGTATGTGGAGGTGAATCAAAGTATAAAGCTGTTAAGGATACTCCTCTTTTTATTGCTAGATAGCCTGCTACAGGCGAATCAATTCCCCCAGATAACATAAGAACACCTTTTCCTAAAGTGCCTACTGGATACCCTCCTAAGCCTTTATGTTTATCATAATATACAACTGCCTCATCTTTTCTTATTTCTATATTAATAAGTAATTCAGGATTATGTACATCTACTTTTATACTATCTATATTTTTAAGAAGATAGCCTCCTAATTTTCTAGATATTTCCATACTATTAAGTGGATAATTTTTATAACTTCTTTTAGTTTCTACTTTAAAAGATGAAAAAACATTCTCTTTTAAATTATCGATTAAAAACTTACCAATATACTCAATATCATTTTTTTCTAAAATATAACCAGTATTTATTTCATGAATACCAAAAACTTTAGAAAGTTTATTTAATACAAGATCAAGTTCCTTGGTTTTAATAAACATTCTTCCATGATCATACTTAAGGTCATACTCTATACCTTTTAAACTAATATTTATATTATCTATTAATTTTTTTATAAAAAATTTAATATTATTTTTCTTAATAGTTAATTCTCCATATTTAATTATTATTACTTTTTCCATACTTGTTTCCTCTTGCTATATTTTAACATTTTATAAAGAAAAAAACTAGTAATAACTACTAGTTTGTTGCTGATATAACAGCTCTTGTTCCCCTTAAAGTAGCGCCTTCAATTGGTATTGTAACAGTATAGCTATTTGATTCAGAAATACCATCCTGAGCTAATAATATAATTGTTTCTGTTAAAATTATACCATTATAAAATAATGAAATATTATTGTAATCAATATGATAACTAAAGCTAGCCTCAATTGAATTTATAAATGATAAAGTACCATGCGTATAATTATAATAAGGCGAATTTAAAGTTATGGGATCTACATCGGGATCACTCACATCTACAAAAAGTCCAATAATAATCCCATTTAAATTATGAAGATTATTTTTTATACTTATCGTTTCAGGTTGCAATGTAACATAATTAATATTAGGTGGGATATTTTGTGTGTCTATACTATCGTCAGGATTTTTATCTACACCATCATTTAATCCTACCTCTATTTTATTTAGTTCATATTTATTATTTCGATGATTGCTAATGCTTTGAGGAAATATATTAGTAATCTGATTATAGTTAACTACGTTATATTCATTTTCTGGATCAATTTTATCTAATGATGCTATTACCTCATCTTTATCAGGAGTAACATAGTCCATTACACCCGTATTATTAATTGTTGTATTTTTATTACTCGCTCCACTTACATATGGGAAACTATCATAAAAATAAATATCAAGATTTGATCCTAAATTGCTATTTGTTATTATATAAATTGCGCTATCTTCGAGAAATGAAATCATACTAATTTCATTTCCTTCTGGTAAATTAAAACCTGGAGTATTGTTAAGTTCATTTATTTGCTGTTGTACTAAAAGAACGTTTTCAGGATCTACTATGTCATATAAAGCTACATTATTGTTAACTTTGGAATAAAGTATACCATTTGCTTCATATGAATAAGCTAAACTATTACTTTCATTACTTAACATATATTTTGATACCCAAAAGCCATCTAATTCTATTCCATTTTTAGTAAATGCTTCATGTGTTTTAAAACTTCCATTTTCTCCAGTTCCATAAGATTTAGGAACAGTGGAATTTTCTAATACTACTTCATAGTTTCCAGAACCATCTTCATAATATTTAAATCTAGGAATCCAAACATACTCTCCTATTACATCTGAAGTTAAAACAGAGGTTCCTTCTGTTTCATAATTTTCTAAAGAACTTGTTGTAACAACTGATGCATTTGCCCATATTTGATTTTCATAATCATACCATGTTGAAGATGTTGTTGTAGTTGTTTCAAGTGAATTATTACTTTGTACTTCAACCGGCACCATTGATGCTGATACTGGAGGTGTTACTTCTCCTAAAACTATTTCTTCTTTTTGCATTTCTATTTTTACATCTAAAAGTGCATTAGCATTTGCAGCTTGATCTGTTGATAAATTAAGTACAGTAAATTTAAATGTCCATTCTTGTGTAGTGGCGCTCCCACTTGCACTTATTGTATAATCATCTGCTATTTTAATAAATCCTGCTTGCACAGTTGTTATATCAAATCCTGACACACCATTTGTTGTTGTATAGTTAAGTCCTGTGACACTTTTAACTTCAACTCCTGCTGGATTAAACACTTGCATTATTATTTCTGGAGTTTCTGTTTCTCCTGATGAATATACAAATGTATTTTGATATACCCCTAAATAAACTTTATACGTTTCCGTTGCTGTATTATTTGTTTCATTGGGCTTTAATATTGCCTTAGGTTTAGTTTCGCTTGTTACATTAGCATCACCAGTATTAAGATTATGTGAACCTATTACTAAATTTATTGGATTACCTTCTTCAAAAGTAAGATTATCAAGCGCATCTCCAGTTATATTTACATTAGTATTTTCTGGATCATCATATAAAGGTGCTAAATAAGCAAAAGTCACAGTAAAAGTCAGCAATAATATTATTGCTGTTCCTATAATTAATAAACTTCTGTTTCTTTTGCTTTTTAACAACTGTTTCATTTCGTTATCCTTTTAAATTATTTAACTTATTATATACTTCATCAAAGTATTTTAAAAATCTATTTATTTCATCTAATGTTGTAACATGTGAAATACTAATTCTTATAGTATGTTTAGCTCTATGTAAGTCATTATATACCGCCTTTATTGCACTAGACTCTTCTCCTGCAGTGCAAGCAGTATTTGTACTTATATATATTTCTTTTTCATCCATAGCTCTTATAAATGTTTCAGGCATTATTCCCAATAAACTAATATTAAGAATTTGAGGTATACTATATTTTGTTTTATTTATAAGTATATCCTTTTTATCTTGCAATCTTAAACATATTTTATCATTTAATCTTTCTATAAAATTAATTCTCTTTTCTAAATCTATTTGAGATAATCTTAAAGCTTTAGAAAGCCCTACTACTAAAGGTAGTGGCGCTGTACCAGGTTTAAGCATATTATCTTTAGCAGAACCATAATTAAGCGGATTAAGTTTAACAATATCTTTTTTATATAAAATACCTATTCCTTTAGGTCCGAATATTTTATGTGCAGACATACTACCTAAATCAATATCTGATATACTAAGTGGTATTTTACCAATAGCTTGTGTTAAATCTGAGTGTAAATAAGTATTAGGGTTTTCTTTTTTAATTACTTGTTTAATCATTTTAAGAGGTTGTCTAATACCTAACTCTGAATTAACTGCACATACACTAACTAATATGGTATCTTCTCTAATTAATTTTTTTAAATCTTCAAAATCTATTAATCCATCTTCATTATTTTTAACATAACTTATTTCAAAGCCTATACTTTTTAAATAGTCACATATAGCATACATTCCAGGGTGTTCTAGTTTAGTAGTAATTAAATGCTTACCTCTTCTATGATTAGCCATCATAGTGCCTATAAGAGCATAATTATTTGATTCAGTTGCTCCACTAGTAAAAGTAATCTCTTCTTTATTACACATAAATATTTCAGCAATTTGATTAACTGCTTCAACATATAATTTTTTAGCTTCTTTTCCTAGTGCATTAAGTGAATTAGTATTACCTATATAATCTTTAGTTGTTTTATTCATAGTTTCCATAACATCTAAAGAAACAGGAGTTGTAGCACTATAATCTAGATAAATCATTTATACTCCTCTAATAACTTTTTATAAATTCCCGGTTCAATAATATTTATAGCCGCTATTGCATGCTCTAAACTGTTCTTAAATTGACCTTTATAAAACATATTTTCTGCTTTAGCTAAACTAAAATCTACATCTTTATTTGGAACTCTATATCTATTTCCATATAAAATTGCTGTTTCAGCCATTTTAGCAGTCTTCATAGTTTCATTTACTGTATTATATACTTTAAGTACTAAATCTCTAGCAGTATCTACTCTTGTATTTAAAGTCTTAATAGATATAGGCCTTTTATCAAGTTCACTTGATAATATTTCTATGGCTTGCATTGCTTCAGCCAATTCAACGTAATAATTCTTAGGTGTAACTGGTAATTTATAAGATCTAGTTTTTTCTTTAATATTTGATAATATTCCTTTTATTTCATCTAACTGCTCTCTAGCTCTTTTTTCATCTTCTTTTAAACTTCCTAAAGTTCTAAGAGCTACATTTAACTTCTCTTCAGTTTTAAGTAGTCTAATATTTAAAAGTTCCATTTCTTTAGCAAGTTTGCTAAAAGAAAAAGTTCTTGATCTATGCATATCTACTAATCTATCATAAGTTGATCTAATAGTTAAAAGTTCATCTCTTATTTCAAATATCACAGTTACATCATCATCAGTTAAATCATAACTATATTTTATATCATCTATTTTTTTTAATAGTTCATTATTTATTCTTTCC
>CAYJJQ010000021.1:0-795 GCA_964370545.1 uncultured Muribaculaceae bacterium
TAGTTCCTAAATCTTTAGCTTTTACATTAACTATACCATTTGCATCTATATCAAATGTAACTTCTATTTGAGGTACTCCTCTTCTAGCTGGAAGTATGTTTCCAAGTTGGAAATTACCTAATGTTTTATTATCTGGAGCCATTGGTCTTTCACCTTGAAGCACATGGATATCAACTGCTGGTTGATTATCAACTGCTGTTGAAAATACTTGACTCTTACTTGTAGGTATTGTAGTATTTCTAGGTATTAATACAGTCATTACATTTCCTAAAGTTTCAATACCAAGTGATAATGGAGTTACATCTAAAAGTACGATATCATCAACTTCACCTGTTAATACTCCTCCTTGAATCGCAGCACCCATAGCAACAACTTCATCCGGATTAACCCCTTTAGAAGGCTCTTGTCCTAATTCTTTTTTAACTAATTCTTGAATATAAGGTATTCTTGTAGATCCTCCTACTAAAATTACTTTATTTATATCTTTTTTATCTATACCAGCATCTTTAATAGCATTTTTAACTGGTTCAAGTGTTGCATCAAATAAATCTTTACATAAGCTTTCAAATTTAGCTTTTGTTAAATTAATATCCATATGTACTGGATTACCATCTACTTGAGTTAAGAATGGTAAACTAATTTGTGTAGTAGTAACACTAGATAATTCTTTTTTAGCTTTCTCAGCTGCATCTTTAATTCTTTGCATAGCCATTGGATCTTTAGATAAATCTACTCCATTGTCTTTTTTAAATTCTTCAACTAAATAATCTGCTACTCTAATATCAAAATCATCTC
>CAYJJQ010000021.1:854-12309 GCA_964370545.1 uncultured Muribaculaceae bacterium
TTCTACTTCTAAACCAGCAATTTTACCAGCATCTTTAGTTGCTTGACGTTGTGCATCGTTAAAATATGCAGGAACGGTAATAACTGCTTTTGTTACTTTAGCTCCTAAATAACTTTCTGCATCTGCTTTGATTTTAGCTAATATTTTAGCACTAATTTCTTGTGGTGTATAACTTTTATCATTGGCCTCCACTTTATAATCTGTTCCCATATGTCTTTTAATAGACGATATAGTATTTTTTACATTAGTTACCGCTTGTCTTTTAGCAGTTTCTCCAACTAATTCTTCACTTCCTTTAAAAGCTACTATTGAAGGAGTTGTTCTATTTCCTTCAGCATTTGGGATAACCTTTGCTTCTCCCCCTTCAAGTACTGCTACACATGAGTTAGTAGTACCTAAATCTATTCCTATAATTTTACTCATTTTTATATTTTCCTTTCTCTTTGTAAATTATTTTCTTTTAAACTGGGTAATCTTTTAGCCCAGTTTAATAAATTTTCTCTTTGTTTTACTAAATCTAGTTCCATAAAAGGACATAGTAAATATGCATTTTTTGTATCTATTAATTGATCTGTATAATCTATTACACATTCAACAATAGTATTGCTCACCATTTCATATTCACTTCCAATTCGTTTAAGCATTTCATCATTAAATATATTAAATCCTTCTGGAACTTCATTAAATGTATAAATATCATCAAATAATATATATATTTGAGATCTTAAAGAATCTCCATATATTAGTTCTTCTTCTTCAATTACAATATCAGCTCCAGGTATCATATTGTGTCCTGCACAACTAAATCTAGTTTTATATCCTTTGTCCCATAGTATTTTTAGTATTGGATATATATCATCATCTACTTCAAATACATTTTCTATAGGCAACAAACTTTTTGCATCAATATACATTTTAATTCCCCCTTAAAATATATTACTCACTTACTTTAACCATTGCTGGTCTTATAACTTTACCGTTATAAGTGTATCCTTTTTGAAGTATATCAATTACTACTCCAGGAAGTATATTATCCATTTGTTCAATAAGTACCGCTTGAGCTATATTAGCATCATAAGGCTCATTTAAACACTTAATTTCTTCAACTTTATATGTAGTTAATATATTAATTAATGCTGCATATATCATTTCAAATCCATCCAAGTATTTTTTTATTTCAGTATTTTCTACTTTTATACTAATAGCTCTTTCAAAGTCATCAGTAATATCTAAAAGTTTAAGAATTAAATCTTCACCTTCATATCTTCTTAGCTTAGATACTTCTTCTTCACTTCTTCTTTTAATATTTTGCATTTCTGCAATAGTTCTTAAAAACTTTTCGTTTAAAAGATCATATTCACTTTGAAGTTTTTCTAGTTTATCACTTTTCTTAGTTGTTTTAACTTTAGTTTCTTTAACTTCTTTATTCTCCAAGTTATTCATCCTTTCTTTCAAGTGAATCATCTACATATTTTAGTAAACTCACTATTTTCTTATAATCCATTCTTTTAGGTCCAATTACAGCGATTGTTCCTTCTTCTCCTCCAGCTTTAAATGTTTTTTTTACAACCGTTAGATTAGGGTCAACTGAGTTTTCATTACCTATAAATATTTCAATATCATCTGTTGCATTTTTTTCTATGTTTTTAAGAACAGATATATCATCAAGTTTATTAGCAAGTTTTTTAATTTCACTTACATCTTGGTATTCAGGTTGACTAAGCATTTTAGCTTTACCTGCTACATGAATATTAGAATTATTCGTTACAAAATCATTAAATGCGCTATAAAATATATTATATACAGCTTCATACTGATTTATTTCTTTTATTATGATAGGCTTTATATCAAATTCTAATCTTTCACTAACTTCATTTATCGGTGTACCAATTAGCATTTTATTTATAATATTACTTGTTTTAACTATTTCGTTAATATCTGTACCTTCTGGTAAGTTAAATTTCTTATTTTCCACTATTCCTTTATCCGTACAAACAAGTGCTACTATATGCGTATCATCTAAAGCAATTATATCAAGTTTTTGAAGTAAATTGTCACTTGCTGTTTTTCCTAATATTACACTTGCATAATTAGTTAAATCACTAATGATTTCCATACTTTTAGTAAGAGCATCACTAATAACTAAATCATTATTTGCAAATATTTTTTGTAATTTAAGAACATCTTTTCCAGTTAAATGCTCAGGTTCCATAAGTTTTTCAACATAATATCTATAACCTTTTTCACTTGGTATTCTACCACTTGAAATATGATTTTTTTCAATATATCCTAAAGCTTCAAGTTCTTTCATTTCGTTTCTTATTGTCGCTGATGAAAGATTAAATTTAGTACATAAAGATTTTGAACCAACAGGTTTAACTGCTTTAATATAACTTTCTACAATTTCTTTTAAAAGTGCTTCTTTTCGTAAATCCATGTATATCACCACCTTTAGCACTCTTTTTGTATTAGTGCTAAATCTATTATAATAGTATGTTTAGCACTTGTCAATATATAACTGCTAATTTACAAAAAAAATAACAAGTGTTAACTTGCTATTAAATATAATATAGTAATTATTACAAAGAACAAAATCCAAAAAAGAAGTTTTACTTTTGCCTTTGCAACTTTATCAGTTTTTGCATCTTCAAATAATTTTAAAAAGTATTTTCTCATTTATACTCCTAACTTGTAATTGATGTATTTCTTTTTATCAAGACCATTTAAATAACTATTAATATTCATTTCATTTTTACCTGCTGGTTTAACTATATCTAAATATATAATTCCATCAGGAACAGTTATTCCAATTTTATCTTTTTCAAGAACTTTAATTATATTAGTTATATTTTCTTTAGAAGGTACAAAGTGAGCTTTTAGAACTTTAATATTTTGATTGTTAAAAACAAAGTAAGCATTTGGATAGACACCCCTTATTTGATTTATTATACTATTTCCATCTTTGTTAAAATTAATTAATTCATCTTCTCTAGTAAGCATTCTAGCATATGTAGCAGTTTCTTCATCTTGAACTTGACTATTTACATTTCCAGATACTAAATATTCAATATTACTTTCGATTAACTCTTTACTAATTAAACTTAATTTATTAGCAAGTGTTTCATAATTATCTTCTTGATCTATTGTAACTTCTTTTTTATCTATCATATTACCAGTATCCATCTTAGTATCCATATACATAAGTGTCATGCCAGTTAGTTTATCTCCATTTAAAAGAGCCCACTGTATTGGAGCTGCTCCCCTATATAATGGTAAGAGAGATCCATGTAAATTAACACAACCATGCAGCGGAGAATCTAAAACTTCTTTAGGAACTATCTGTCCATATGCTAAGGTTACTATAATATCTGGTTTAAGGCTTGTTAGAGCATCAAACTCTTTTTTTATATTACTTGGTTGCACTAATGGTATATTATGCTCTAGAGCATACTTTTTTACCGCGCTATACTCTACTTCACCTTTTCTACCAACTTTTTTATCAGGTTGAGTAACTATTAATATTAAATTAGTTTTTTCATGTAAAAATTTTAGTGTAGGTAAACATATTTGAGGAGTACCCATAAATATAGTTTTTATATTTTTCATTATATTCCCTTTCAAAAAAAACTTACATTGACATAAGTTCTTTTTCTTTTATAGATATTTCTTCATCTACTAATTTGTTATACTTATTAATAGTAGTTTGCAAATTTTCTAATAATTTTTTTTCTTCATCTTCAGGATATTCATCTTTAATAATAGCATCTTTAACTGCTTGTCTTACGTTTCTAAGACCAACTTTAGCATCTTCACCTATAGTTTTAGCAGTCTTAACGTATTCTCTTCTTCTATCTTCCGTTAAATCAGGAATAGTTAAAATAATAGTTTCTCCATTATTAGTTGGAGTAATACCTAAATTAGCTTCATTAATACCTTTTTCTATATCTTTAAGCGAGTTTCTATCAAAAGGTTTAATAAATATCTTTTTAGCTTCTGGAATAGTTATATTAGCTATACTTTGCAGTGGAACTAATGAACCATAGCACATAACCATTACTCCATTTAACATTGCAGGGTTAGCTCTTCCAGCTCTAATAGATTGTAATTTTTCTTTTAAGGTTTCAATTACCTTATTCATTTTATCTTCTTCGTTATACATTTTTTCTCCTTTATTTGATTATTAGTGTATCATAATAATTATTATTTGTCGACTTAACTATATACTTTATTTCTAAATTTCCATACCTATTTACATATATTCCATACTGCGTAAAATCATTCATAGTTTCTTCTACTAATATTGTATTATCAGCTTTAGCTAGTGTAGTTAAAGTAGCTCTTACTTCTTCTTTTATACTGTCTAAAGTTACACCATATTCTAAAAGTAAATAGTTATCATTTAATACTTCTCCTGTAGTTTTATCTACATTATATACTTTTATTGCTGTAGGTGTAGTTAAATTGATTATATCAAAATCATAAGTAATTTCTTCTATAGCTAAATATTTATCATACTCAGTTGTTTCAAAATTAATAAAAGAAGCACTATAAACACCTTCATCAGTAGTATAGTAATCTATGTCATCATCTAATTTAACATCCTTAGTATATACTACTGATGCCCTCAGACTATCAATTCTTTGATTAATATCATTTTCTATATTTTTTAAAGATGTATAATTGATAGTCACATCTCCATATATTACATCATATTCACTTACTATTATTTCCCTATTATCAGTATATATATAATCTTTTGTTACATCAATTCTTGCATCTATTTCTTCTTTTTCTTCTGTATTCACAACAGGTTTCGTATCTTCTGGTTTGGTAAGATATTTCATAGTAAAATATCCCCCTACAGTAAATAGTAAAACAATAATAATAAATACTACTACTGCTACATTACTTTTCAAACTATCCATTAGTTTCTACCATATAAGTTTCTAATACTGTTTTAAACATCGAATAAAATTCTCCTACTCTATAATCAGACCAATATATTTCAGGAGTTAAACCATCCGTTGTAAAAGCTGTACTATCATCAAAGAAGTATGTTTTTCCATCAATTATGACAAGTACTGCTGGACCATAAATTTCTGTAACACCTCTATCATTTGTTTTTAAAGTATCAACAAGCTCATCAACTAATAATTCATAATTACCATTATTGTTGATTCTATCATCTAAATAGTCATAATAAAGTATATTATCAAATTCTAATTCTAGTGCTACATCATTTACTATTTCAGCTAATTTATACGTCCACTCAGCTCTAGGAGAACCAAAAAATATAACGGCATTGTTTTTAGTGTGACCTATTAAATCTTTAGGTGTTGTGTATTTAAATGCATTTTCCTCTGTAAATCCTTCGTAGTCAATTACAAATCTTTCATTATCTGTAAGTTCATCCCCAAAATTTATATTACCTAAAACAATAAATCCCGCTAATATTAATACATATAAACAAATATAAATAATCATTTGACTTTTACTTGCAAACATTTTCTTGTTTTCTATTTTCTTTTTCAACTTTATCACCATATATATTGTAGCAAATATTTTATAAAAAATCTATAATCTATAATTTATTTACAAAAAAAATCAGTTATAATAACTGATTTTTTCAAACTAATTAATAGCTTCTTTAAGTTTAGCTCCAGCTTTGAATGAAGCAACCATTTTAGCAGCAATTTTAATTGGTTTTTTAGTTAAAGGATTAATCCCTTCTCTAGCAGCTCTTTGTTTAGCTGAAAAAGTTCCAAAACCTACTATAGCAACTCTTCCTTCTTTTTTAAGCCCTGTAGTAATTCCTGCAAATGTAGCATCTACTGCTTTAAGTGCAGCAGCTTTAGTTAATCCTGCTTCATTAGCAACTAATTCTACTAATTCTGTTTTAGACATGTTTCTACCTCCCGTACATTTCTAATCGTAAGATTTATCTTCTTACATATTAAGAGTAACAAAAATGAATGCTAAAATCAACTAGAAAATACGAAAAATCGTAACTTTTTTGTTTTTTGTAACTTACTTGTTTCTAAAAAAGATTGAATTATTGTTAAATTTATAAGGTATTGTTTATAAATCTTGTTTTATATAATTAATTATTTTATCAAAATCATTCAATTCGCAAATATTTCCTATTATATCTCTAGCATTTAAAAACTCTTCATTATAATTTTGTATCCATGCATTTCCAGAATTGTCAATTAACATATTATGCAGATTTCTTGATTTTATATTTTTAGTTTCTACTGATATTTTCGTATTTATATTTTTTAATACATTTTGTTTAAACAAATTAAATTGTTCTTCTGATATTTCGTATTTTTTACGATTTAACAATCCGTATTTACCCGCAGGTATGTACTGGAAAATTTGCCATTTATTAATAAATCCAATATTATTAATTATATCTACTAAACCTAAACAATCATTTAAATTTTCTTTATGAACCACTGTGTTAACAGTTATATTTCCCTTATATTTATTTATTTCTCTTAATATATCTAATTGTTCATTTAAAATATTATAATCACATTGTCTAAAAGTTTTAATTATATTGCTACTGGAACCATCTATCGGTATTCCAATTTCATCAACATATTTAACAAGATTTTTTATATCCAATTTTTTAAAAATCATATTCTTTAACTTAACATCTCTAACAATAGTCGTTCCAAGAGTATCAACTGAAATCTTATATCCTATATTTTTTGTTTGTCTTAATAATTCTATAATATCTTTTCTTAACAACGGATCTCCACCACAAAATGTTACTTCCGATATTCCTTTTATAAATGCATATTCAAGAAATTTAACAATGTTATCAGTTTCTATTCCTGCACAATTATTTTCTTCTCTAGAATAACTGTAACATCCTTTGCAATATACAAAGCATTTTGAACTCACAAAAATATTTAATTTCATAGATATTCTCCTTATTATAAGCACCTATTATTTTTCTAATTTACTTGTTTCTAAAATTTTTTTATCATATATTATTAGAAAAATCATTTAAGCTATTCAATGCTTATTAAATCTTTTTTTCTAAATAGTCATTATAATTACCAAAGTACAACTTTGTTTTGCCGTTTTTGAATTCAACGATTTTATTAGCAAATTTATTTATAAAGTATCTATCATGACTTATAAAAATTAATGTTCCTCCGAATTCCTCAATAGCTTCTTCTAAAACTTCTTTAGTTGGAATATCTATATGGTTAGTTGGTTCATCAAATATCAGGGTATTAACCTCTTGTTGCAAAAGCTCCGCTAATTTAATTCTCATTTTTTCTCCACCTGATAGCCTATTTACTCTTTTATTAACATCTACAGTATTAAATCCAAAACGAGCTAATATACTTCTTGCTTTTTCTTCATCTATAGCAACTGCTTTTTTAAAATATTCTAATAAGGTTAATTTTATATTTTGAAAATCTATTAACTGAGGTATATACCCAATTTTAACACTTGGCCCTATCTTGCATTCTCCTTTAACGGATAACGATTGAATTCCCATAATAGTTTTTATAAATGTTGACTTACCAGATCCATTATCACCAAATAATGCGATTTTTTCACCAGCTATAACTTCTAAATTAATTCCATCTAGTATTTTTTTACCATCAGGTAATGCTACTACTATATCATTAGCTACAATTATTTTTTTACTAGATTTATTTTCTTCAGAAAATTCAACATTTAGTTTTCTTTGGTATTTAGGTTTTTTCACTGCAGTTTCTTTCAGCTTTTGTGCACGATCCCACAGATTTTTCCCTTGTTTTGTTAATACTGAACTATTTCTAAGCATACCTAAATTCATGAATTCTTTAGCTTTTAATTCTAATTGTTTTATAGTTTCTTGTTGATCAGCAAATTTCGCTATTTGTTTTTCATCTTCTTTTTCTTTTTCTTTTAAATAACCTGAATAATTAGTAGAGTATACTTTCCCTATACCATTATCATCTATTGCTAATATTTGATTTGACATTTTATCTAGAAAATATCTATCATGAGAAACAATTATTGATGCCCCTTTAAATGATTTTATATATTCTTCTAACCACTCTATTCTAGCAATATCAAGATGGTTAGTTGGTTCATCTAACAATATTAAATCCGGCTTTGTAATAAGTGCTTTTGCTAATTGAATTAATGTTTTTTCGCCACCACTTAAATTAGTGTAAACTTGATTTAAAATTTCTTTATCTAGGTTTAATCCATTTATTACAGTATTGATAACTGCATCTGTTTCATAACCTCCTAATAAAGAATATTTTTCCATTAAATTGCAATACTTTATTAATACTTCATCATAATTATTAATATTGGATTCTAGTTTCTTTTGATAGTTATATAATTTCTTTTCAATTAAATTAAGTTCACTAAAAGATTCTTTTAAAATATCATATACAATTCTATCATCCTGAACATCAGAACTAGTTTGATCTAAATATGATATTTTAACATCTTTTTTTATATTAACTGTACCAGAATCACTATTTTCAATCCCCATAATGATTTTTAATATAGTTGATTTGCCACAACCGTTAGGCCCTACAATAGAAAGAGATTCACCCTCATTAAGAGTGAATGAAATATCTTTAAAAAGATCTCCGTAACCATAATTTTTCGATAATTTATTGACATTAATAATTGTCATAGATATTCTCCTAAATTTCTATTTATATTTTATCATAAAAAAAGAAAATTGTATTTTCTTTTTTATAAAACAAATGCTATTAATGTATTAGAACCTTTATTTACTATTTTAGTAATAGTATCACCTAGTTTAAATCTAGTATTATCTGGCATCATAGATAATTTAGCTTTTATACCTTCACCAACAACAGTTTCTAAACTTCTACCAAATATTTCACTTTTCCAAATATTTGTAGGATCTACTTCATAATCTTTCATTAAATAATCTATTAACTCTTTAGATTGCATTTCAGTACCTATAATAGGTTCAAAAGTTGATTCTACATCTACTCTAACTAGATGTATAGAAGAAGCAACTGCTTTTAATTTTACGCCGTATCTTGAGCCTTGTTTTACTACTTCAGGGGCAGTAAGTTTCATATCTTTAGTACTTGGATATACAATACCATATCCAGTCGCTTTAGCCATTTTTAAAGCTCCATCTATTCTTTCTCTTTCTTCACTACCTTCTTTATAATTACTAAACATTTTAAGTAAATTAGCTTTATTCATAACTGTTTCACCTAATACATTTTGAAGTGTAGTATTATATAATTCATCAGATGATTCTAAATTAACAGTAATAATTCCACTTGCAGCATCTAACTGTTTTATATAAGCTTTATTAATATATTCACTATTACTAAAATAAGTAGTTAAATCTTCAACGTCTTTTATCTTATTAACTGATACAATACTTTCTTTAATCATATCTAAATAATGACTTTTTATTTCATTTTTATTAGGAAGTACGTGTACCCACTCTGGTATAGAAAATTTAATATCCATAACAGGAAATTCATATAATGCAGTTTTAAGTATATCCATTATTTCTTTTTCAGATAATTTATCGGCTGCTACTGGCATTACTGGAACGCTATATCTTTCTTCAAGTTCACTTGCTATATTTATAGCATTACTTCCTCCTGGATTAACACTATTAAGAACTACAATAAATGGTTTACCAATTTCTTTTAACTCTGAAATAACTTTTTCTTCTGCATCTTTATAAGAATCTCTTCTTATTTCTCCAAAAGATCCATCTGTAGTAACAACTATACCTATAGTAGCATGATCATTAATAACTTTTTTAGTTCCTATTTCTGCTGCTTCTACAAATGTTATTGCATCATCATACCAAGGTGATTTTACCATTCTTGGATTACCATCTTCATCTTCAAATCCAAGAGCATCAGGAACTACATAACCTACGCAATCTACTAATTTAATTTTAGTTTTAAATTCATCAATTTTTATTTCAGCACCACTAGATGGTACAAACTTAGGCTCCGTAGTCATTATTGCTTTACCTTCTGCACTTTGAGGTATTTCATCTAAGCACTTTTTCTTTTCATATTCATCTTCAATATGAGGTACTACTAAAGTTTCAATGAATTTTTTAATAAAAGTAGATTTACCAGTTCTTACAGCACCTACTACACCTAAATATATTTCTCCATTACCTCTTTTAGATATAGATGAAATTATTTCTTGTTTATTCATAAACACCAACTCTTTCTTTTTACTACTTAAATTTATGCACTAAAAAAGAATATATTACATATTCTTATTATTTAGATTTTTACTTTCAATATAACTAGAATTAGCTATTAAATATTCCATAAGGAACTTGTTAGCTATTTCTGCACTAAAAAGTGGCGTATATGACGGAACTCCTTTATTACTATATTCAACGTAAGTATTTTCAAGTAAGTAGACTCTTAGTTCATGTAAGAAATGTTTTATAAAACTAAACTTTTCTGGAACTTTAATACTATCTACATTGTGCTCTATTAAATTAATATTATTTTTAAATGAATCTGAATCTGATAAGTTATTTGTTTTTATAATTATTCCATCTTCAAAATCTACTGAAGTATTAATTAATTTATAACTAATTATTTTATTTTCTTCTATTACATCATATTTATAGTAATCCCCTGTTATAACATTAAGTAATTCAACTAGAGTTAAACATATAATATCTATATTACATTTCATGATATCAAGTCTTATACTTCTAAGTTTATCTAATTGTTTTTTTAATTTATTTTCTTCTACTTTAATATCTATTAATTTCTTAGCTATTAATTCTCTTTCATCACTAATATTGTTCATAATTTCCCCTCTCGGGCGTATTATAACATACTAAAAGGGTATTTAAAAGAGTTTATCTACATTTTTTGGAACTTCATCTTTAGCTATCTTAGAAACTATTTTATTCATATTTTCATCACTTACTGATTTACCTGTCGCTTTAGATAATACACCAATAATTTCTTTAATAGTTGTCTCATCTTTCATATTACCTTTTTGCAGTTTATCCGCTAGTTTTAAAATAGTATTTTTATCTACTTTTGTTCTTTTTTCTATTTTTGCAAATAAATCATCATTTAATTTCATAGAAAAACCTCCTATGCTAATATATGCATTGGAGGTTTTTATGTTATTCATCTTTATTTTTAAATTGTAATATTATAGGTGTTCCTGTTAAATCAAAATTTTCTCTTAATTTATTTTCAAGATATCTATAATAACTAAAATGCACTAAGTTTTTACTATTAACTTCAAAAGTAATTTTAGGAGGCTTAACTCCAGTTTGTTTAACAAAGAATATTTTAAGTCTCTTACCTTTATATGAAGGTGCTGGATGTAAGTGATATGCTTCATCTATTACTTTATTTAAATTACTAGTAGTTAGTGTTTTAGTGCTATTTTCATATGCCGTAATAATCTCTGGCATTAATGTATG
>CAYJJQ010000021.1:12319-13658 GCA_964370545.1 uncultured Muribaculaceae bacterium
TATGAATTCTTTTTTTAGTAAGTGCACTTAAGTATACTATTTTAGCAAATGGAGCAAATTTAAATTCTTCAGCAAGTAGCATATTCCATTTTTTAATAGCAGTATTAGGATCTTCTACTGTATCCCATTTATTTACACATATAACTACTGCTTTGCCTGCTTCAATAGCATAAGATAATATATGTTTATCATGCTCTATAACACCTTCTTCAGCATTTATAAGAAGTACACATACATTACTTCTTTCTATAGCTCTCATACTTCTTATAAGACTATACTTTTCTACTGATTCATATATCTTACCTTTTTTTCTCATACCAGCAGTATCAATCATTACATATGTATTATTTTCATAATTGAATTCAGTATCAACAGCATCTCTAGTAGTACCTGCTACTTCAGATACTATAACTCTTTCTTCATTTAAAAGAGCATTAACTAAACTTGATTTTCCTACATTAGGTCTTCCTATAAAAGAAAACTTTAATATATCATCATCTATTTCTTCATATATTGGTAAATCATTAGTTAATTCTTTTAACAGTTCAGAAAAACCTATGTTATGTGCTCCAGATACAGCTATAATTTTACTAAAACCAAGTTCGTAAAAATCATATAAATTATCTTTTCTTCTATCATTATCTATTTTATTAATAACTAATATAACTTCTTTATCTGATTTATGAAGTATATCTTTAATAAAATGATCAGTTGCATCGACACCATCTATTCCATCAACTACAAATAATATTTTATCTGCTTCTTCTATACCTAAACTTGCTTGCATTATAATATTTTTATTTACTTCATCTTTTTCTAAAGTAATACCTCCAGTATCTATTACTGAAAATCTTTTATCATTATAATTAACTACCCCGTATACTCTATCTCTGGTAATACCTGGTGTATCCAGTATGATAGATTTTTGTTCTTTTATAAGTCTATTAAATATTGTAGATTTACCTACATTAGGTTTACCTACTAAACATACTGTTACCATATATTATCCTTTCTATAAAAACTCACTAATTATTTCGTGAACTTCTTCTTTTCCTTTTTTTGTAATAGTCGAAAAAGGTACAAATGATTCAACACCTAGTGCATTTAATAAAATTTTATCATTTTTTATTCTACCATTTTTAGTTACCTTATCATATTTAGTACCAATAATAGTAATATCATTTTCATAATGCTTTAAAAAATTATACATTAGTATATCATCTTCTGTTGGTTTATGACGATAATCTACAAGTAAAAATACTTTTTTAAGGTTATTTCTATTTTTAAGATAATCTTCTATCATTAAACCATATTTTTTTTGACTGTCTTTTCCATTTTG
>CAYJJQ010000021.1:13668-15113 GCA_964370545.1 uncultured Muribaculaceae bacterium
TATAACCATAGCCAGGTACATCCACTAAATAAAATTCATTATTTACTAAATAAAAATTAAGTGTTTGTGTTTTACCAGGTTTAGATGATGTATGAGCAAAATTCTTTCTTTCTATTAAAGTATTAATAAAACTAGATTTTCCTACATTACTTCTTCCTACAAGTAAAAACTCAGGCTTATCATCTTCTGGGTACTGACTAGTCCTTACAGCTATAACTGGTTCGTTTACAGTTTTAATATGCATAAATAAATCACCAGTTACATTATAAGATAAAACAAGAAAAAAAGCAAATTTTACCTTGCTTTATTTTATGATAAATATCTATAAACTGGTTTCATCGTAGTTTCAATGAAATTTTTATCTATAGTAATTTTAATATCATTATCTAAATATGTATTACCTTCTTCTTTATAATCATTTATGTTTCTACAAGCAATAGAGTGATCTATACCTGAATAATTACTCATAGCATTATATTTATCATGAATAGTAACTTTATATGGCATTTCTAAACTATATTCTACTAAATGTCTAATATAATACATTGTAATATCATTTAAATTATTTTTATGATCAAATACTAAATTAAAATTCTCATAATAATCAAAGTTTAAATGCACTAATTTTAAAAATTCATCAATATCTAGTGGTTGCACTTCTTCATAGTCACCTTCTTTAACATAATGGTATAAATTGTTATAGGCAGCTATAAATTTTCTATTAAAGTAATATTTTAAATCTTGAATAGTATTAATATATTCTGGTAAAGCAAAATCAGTTTTCACGTGTTCTAAAAATAAACGAGTTTTAAAAGGATCTAATGTTACATCTTTCATAATTTTTTCAGTTACTGAATGAGCTATTGCATAAGAAAATTTTTGATATAACAAATACATTATTTCTTCTTCACCATAGGCTTTATAATTAAATGGCGCAACTTCGTAATTTTCAATGTAAAATACATTTGAATTATCTTCTGCAATACTTTGCAGTAATAAGGAAACTTCCTTAGCATTTCCTTCTAAGTAAATATTAGTATAACTTTTTTTAATAGTATCAATAAGTAAATTCTTTTCCATAATAAGTCCCCCATGTAACAATTGTATCGCAAAATGCTATTTCAGTCTAGAAAAAGAGCATTTTAAGAACATTATAAGCTTCACTCATTCCATCAGTTAAAACTGTAATAATTGTATTATTTATTGTTTCTCCTAACTTAGTAACTCCGTTGGAATAATCTACATTATTTTCTACTATATAAGTATTAAGATCAACAGCTTCACCTGACAATATATCCTCTTCAAATTTATTTATTGCATCTTCAGTTAACTTTACTTCATTATTTAAAGTTGATTCATAGTATCCAGTTTCTCCTATTATATAGACAACAATAAATATAAAAAATATTGTATTAAAAATTCTAAAAAAATAATTCTTTTTTTTC
>CAYJJQ010000022.1:0-12788 GCA_964370545.1 uncultured Muribaculaceae bacterium
TGCCGCCAGCGTTCATCCTGAGCCAGGATCAAACTCTCATTAAAAAAGATTTATTCAATCTGTTAATTTTGTTTGTCCTAAGCTACTCAAAAAATTGACTTATTTTTTACTTAGTTTTCAAAGATCATTCACACAGGCTTCGCTTGTGTATAAGTAATATAACAAATATAAATCGCCATGTCAACAAAAAAAATCATTTTTTTTCATTTTTTTTCGTTTTTTACACTTTTTCGCCTATTTTCTAGGGTTTTTGGCTTATTTATCTATTGTTTTTACTTATTATTCATTTCATTAAAGAGTTCATAATAGCGTTTTACATCCTCTTCTTTAAAAGGAAATTCATTTTTTTTCTTAATTTCTATTAATTTAGTTAGCTCACTTTTAATAACTCTGTCTAAATCAGTAGAATAATTAAAAATCTTCTTATGATACTTGTATTCATTTTTATCTAGTACTTTAAATCCTCCATCTGGAAATACTCTCAAGTCTAGATCATAATCAATATATTTAATTACTTCTTTATCCAATATATATGGCGATGCTATATTACAATAATAAAATATTCCATATTTTTTAAATTGACACAAAATATTAAACCAATTATCTTTATAGAAAAATATTAATGCTGTTTCGTTTGTTTTATAGCTTCTTCCATCACCTTCTGTTATTGTTGTTTGCGAATTTCCACATATAACCATGTCATCAGTTATATCTAATATAATTGTATTATCACTTATACTGTGTAATTTACCATCATGCTTATATGCATGAACTTTTACTTTATCTCCTATTTTCATAATTTATACACCTATCTGTTTCTTATTATACAACATTATTTTAAAATATAAAAGAAGCTTACGCTCCTTTTAATAATTCTACTGCTTTATTTAATTGAGTATCTACTATACCAATTATTTGATCTTCATTATCGTAAATCATTTCTAAATCTATATCATAATCTGGAGTTAATCCAATACCATCTATACACAATCCATTTGGCGTATACCATTTAGCAGATGTATATTTAGCTAATGTATTATCAGAATATTGAATAGTTTGTTGTACTTTACCTTTACCATAAGTTGTTTTCCCTACAATTGTTGCCTTTCCATTATCTTTAAGTGCTGCTGCTAATATTTCTGAAGCAGATGCACTTTCTTCATTAACAAGTATAACTATTGGAATATCACTACTTACTTCTGTATTATCTTTATATATATCTTTATCATCTTTATTTTCTAAACTATATATTATTTCATTTTTTTCTAGTATAAGCGACGCAATATCTGTAGCTCCGTTTAAATAACCTCCAGTATTGTTTCTAAGATCTATTATTAATCCAGTAATATTTTGTTCTTTTAAACTGTTGAATGACTTTTCAAATGATTCACCAACAGTACTAGAAAATACATCTACATCTATATATCCTACTGAGCTATCTTCTATTACCTTATATATAGTGGATGCATCTATTATATCTTTAGTTATTTCAAAACTAAGTATTTCATCTCCTCTTTTAACAGATAAATTTACTATTTCTGAGTCATTGTTTTTTATTAACTCAGGAATTAATGAATAATTAGTATCGTTAATTTCAGTGTTATCTATTTTAGTGAAGATGTCCCCCGGTAGTAATCCTGCTTTTGAAGCTGGAGAATCATTTGTAACAGAAATAATTGTGCTTCCTTCTATAGAAACTCCTATTCCTTTAAAAGTTGCATCTAAACTATCATATAGATTAGAAGTGTCACCTTCCGTTAAAAAAGTTGTGTATTCATCACCTAAAAAATTTAACATAGCTGTTGTAGCAATACTTAGAAGTTCTTCTTTACTGCTACCTTCATAGCCTTTCATTGCATCTATAGCACTATTTATCATACCTGTAGTATCAACATCATCATAATAGTTGCTAACTATAGTAGAATATACATTTAGAAAATCAGATAATTCATCGTCATTCATTACTTCAGTATATGTTAAACCACTTTGGCTTTTATAATTATTATTAAGTATTACACCAGTTGTTACTGCAGAAACTATGCTTGTTACAAGAACAATTATAATTACCATATATAAATTAAATCCCTTTTTCATTTTATATCACCTACTATATATAATTTTATCATGAGGCACAAAAAAAAGAAAGATATACTTTCTCTTATTGTAAAACATCTACTATTTTATCAAAATCGTTATAATAGTTAACTACTTTTCCATCTTCAACTTTAATTAATGTGATTTCTCCGAATGAAAAATCTTCTACTGTTTTAGCTTTAGTATTTTCTGGTCTATCCTCTGTAGCTTTAAAATCTTCATTAAATAGATTATCTAAATATGATACATAAATTGGTAATTTTTCTAAACCAGCATAATAGTTAAATACATTTGCATGTTTTGCTGAAGTGGGAGCTTCATTATCATATATTAACACATAATATTCATCTGCATCTTTTTCTAACATTGAACCAACTGATGTTATATAATAATTAACTTGTCCTGCGATGGGTTGTAATAGTGGCAAATGCACATCTCCATCATTTATTACATATCTAGTAAATACAAATACACTTCCTATTAATACAGTGATTGTACCTAATATAATTAAAAACTTTTTAATTTCTAGTTGATCCTCTACATTATTTGTTATTTTAGTGTTTTTTTCTTTTTTTGCTTTATTCATATTGCCTCCATAAAATAATTATATAGCATTTTAGTTCTTAAAGCAATAAAAAGAAGAAAATAGCCTAAGGCTATTTAGTTGATGAAACAGAGGTTACCCCACCTATTGAAAGCGCTACATTTATCATCTCTTCATTTGTTAAATCATTACTTACTATATAATAATCTATTCCATTTCTTGTAAAGTACATTGAATTAGTACTAATTGCACCTATAGTATCATTTAATAAGACAGGATTTCCATTTATAGGAATTATCTCAAACTCTGTATTATAATTACTTGCTTCTTCTATTAACACAAAATTTTTGTCCCCTCCGAATGTCAAGATAACTCGATCCGTTGTTTCGTTATTTATTTCTTCGGTACTAGTTAAACTAGTATTGTTTGGCAAATATAACGGGTATGCAATATTATCTATATAATTTGATGTTTCAGAACTGTTACAAGATTCTTTGCATCCTGCAATATCATCGCTTGTTTCACAGTTACTTAGACATTCATTATTATCCACATAATCTTCTAATTTAAATTCTTCTTCTGTTAAATTAGCGTTCATATCGACTTTAGTAAAAACTACTTCTATTGCAATAGAATCATTTGCATCATACACTTCAACTTTAGTTGGAACCATATCTTTATTAAAGTACACTTTTTGGTATTTTAAATTAGAATTGTTAGGATAGTTAATAACACTTTTTATAATATAGCCATTGTCTGCTTCTAATAATTCACTATCTCCATCTTCTTTTAAATCATTTGCTAATGAGTTTAAAAAATAAGCTTGAGAGGAATTTTCTGGCCAAATACTATCAAATTTAAAACTTTTATTTAAACTTGGAGTAACAACATATACTCCAGATTCATTTCTAAGTATTATTTGTTCATGATTATTAGTTTGATTAACTAACTTTACTTTGAAATAATCATCTTGTAAATAATAAGCTTCTAAATTATAAATAAAACTTTCTTCTGAGCTATTAATAGACATTGTTCCTTCAAGTTTATAAGATTTAGTATTACTAACCTCTTTTTCAAATTTAGCAATTAGATCTTCTTTTGAATCCGAACCACAACCTGTAGCCATTAATACAATTGCTGTTAATAACAACACAATTTTTTTCATTATAACCTCTTTTCTAATAATAAATATATTTAATTAAATAAAAAATATAACACAGTAGTATAAAAAAAATATATTAGTGCACAATAAAGTTAAAGGATGGTAAATATGGAAACAATTCAAAAGATTGCACTTGGCATTACTATTATTGGGGCTATAAATTGGGGCCTAATTGGTTTCTTTGATTATAATTTAGTTGAAGGTTTATTTGGCTCTATGGATTTCATACCAAGAATAATATATGGTTTAGTTGGAGTTACAGGGCTAATCAATATAGGTATATTATTTAATAGAATAGAAAGTAAAATGTAAAAAAAGTAATCAATGATTACTTTTTTTAATTCTCTTCAGTTATTTCGACTCGAATTTTAGACGACACTAAATAAGTGACGAGTGGATTAACATTATTAATTTGTACATCTACTTCATGTATACCAACGCCTAAACCTGCTAAATCAACATACGATGATATGGAAGCAGCATCTATTGGCGATATTACAGAAGCAACACCTTTAACTTGAACGCTAATTGTTTCAGAACTAATTACATTAGCAGCTAAACCTGGCGTTAAGTTTCTACTTGTCATTCTACTTGGTATTGTAACAGTTTTTTCAGATGTTTCTCCAAACGTTACAGATATTTCGAGTGAATCAACACTGATGTGTCTTACTCCCGATTGTTTTTGTAATGATAAAGTAAATGTTTCTACAGAATTTTTACCATATCCATCAATATTAATTGTTACAGGATAACTTTTAATATTTTCAATATCTTCCTTATCTCCATAAATTGTTACTGAGTATGTATCAGTACCATTTATTTGAATTGAAGATATTGCTTTACCAGATATTAATTGTCCAGTAGTATTAATTTGGATAGGAACTGATTGTGAATAACTATCTAAAGTTACTGTAGCAGTTACACTTCCAGGTACTATTTCTACATTTTCAATAATTTTTCCATCTGAGTCATAAGCTACTAATTTAGAATTAGTAATATTATATGTTCCAGCTTCGTTAATTCCTTCATCTTTAAAATCAACTAAAGCTTTAACTATTGCTATTTTAGCAAGAGTTGCTTCAGACCCTTTAACAACTACTTCAGTTTCATCAAGAGTTATATTTTTAACGCTTAACTCTGGAGGCAATTCATCAATATTTAATAATTCATGATTAACAGTAACTACTTGACTAACTTTAGTTGAAATAATAACTGTAGCGTATGATGGAGATAATTTATAATTTAAATTATCTAATGATTTAGTATATTTATAATCGACTTTATATGGCGAATCACTAGCAGTATAATCAGTTAAATCTAATACAACATCATGCTCCCCTAATTGCTTAGCTAAATAAATGTGTTCTCTACTTCCGCTTATAGTAATATCTATAGTATCAGGAACACCTTCAATTACATATGCTTCATCATTATAAATGACCTTGACCGGAACTGTAATAGTTTCTGCTTGACTAGAAATAAGATTAATTACATTGCTATCAACAATCACAAATGCTATAACTGCAAATATCAAAGATAAATAAACTAAAAATCTTGGTTTATTAAGTAATTTATCTAACATTCCTCTGCTTTTATCTGTTCTCTTTTTTAAGAAATATAAGAATCTTGAAATAGGAAGTACTATGTACTTATCCACTATTTTATATAATTTTTTTAATATCTTACTCATGATCTTCACCACTTTCATTTACATCAGCATCAAAGAACACTTCTGTTTTAGGACTCAATGATTCAATTAATAACATTCTAAATTCATCTAATGTTAAGTTATAATTTAACTCACCTTCAATTGCGATTGATGCTCTACCAGTTTCTTCCGATACTATAAGCGCAATTGCATCGCTTTCTTCAGCGATCCCTAAAGCAGCTCTATGTCTAGTTCCTAAACGTTTAGACAAATTAGGATTCATAGAAGTTTTAAATACCGCTCCTGCACAAGTAACTCTATCTCCTTGAACAATTATTCCTCCATCATGTAATGGTGAGTTTGGAAAAAATATAGTTTCTATTAATTCATCTGTTAAATCTGCATAAACCTTTGTAGAACTTTCAATATATTCTTGTAATGAAATTTCTCTTTCAATAACAATTAATGCACCAATTTTATTTTTAGAAAAGTATTCAATAGATTTCATTATTTCAAATACAACTTTTTCTCTTTCGTCTAAAGTTAAAACTTTATGGCGTCCTAGTAACTGTGTTCTTCCAACTGATTCTAATACACTTCTAATTTCAGGTTGGAATATTACAATAAGAGCTAAAGGCCCCCACTGTACAACATATTCCAGTAAAATACCAACTGTATATAAATTTAAGAAGTCACTTAATAGCTTAATAACTAATAATACTAAAATACCTTTAACAATTAAAGCCATTTTTATATTATTTTTAACATTTTTTAATATATAGTAAAATACTAACCATACTATACAAATATCCAATATTCTTGTAAACAAAGACCAAATATCCATATTACACCTTCCTATCAATAACGTTTATTAATTATATCAAATTTTCTCAAAAATTAAAAGTCCCTATATTTAATTTTGGTTTGAGTTATTTTTATTACTTTCTTCTTTTAATTCATTTACATTTACATTTTCTACATTTAAATTTTCAACATTTCTTTTATTTATTGTATTTTTATTATTATGAGAAAAATAATGAACTTTAATATATCCTATTAGAGCTAATATAAGTATAATTGTTACTATTATTATATATATATAATATTCATCAATAAATGTATCCATCTTTTTTCTCCTTATTTTATTGTTAATTCATTACCTTTTGGTTGAATTGCTATATATGTATTTCCATCATTTACTACTAATTCTGTTCCATCCATATAAGTATATATTGTTTGTTCATCTCTATCACCTTTAGACCATTTTATTGGTATAGCGTATCCTCCACTTATAAAGTGTCCCATACCACTAGTGTTATGATTTTCTAAATCTTGTCTTTTAGAAACTTCCTCTCCTGGTATAGTATAATTTTCTACTTGATATGTAATTATATTTGTAAAATGATATTGTTCTTTTGTTACATAATCAGTATGAGGAGTATTTTTAGTGCTTTTATAATATGAATTAGTTTCTTCATTATATTCGAAATTCGATATATATGAGTTCGAATATTTTATACTAACACTATTGGCAATTTCCATATCATCATAACTAGTCATATCAAGTTCTTTAGCACTGTATTTTAATAATAAATCTACATTAGTTTCTTCTCTTATGTTCCTGTTTTCAACACCTTTAGTTAATAACTCAATGCTAGTATATGTATTATGTTCTGTAGCAACTGGCAATTTTAAATCTCTTGCAGCATAAGCATTTTCACTAACCCCAATACTATCTATATCTAATTTTTTCAAATCCGCTTCTGCTTGAGGACTAGCTCCCCAATGAATAAAAACTGCATCATTTTCCATAGCATAATCTAAATAATAATGACGAGCACTTCTTATTCCATGTATTCTTTCGGTATCTACATCTTTATATAGTGCCAAAAATCTCGTTATGCCAGATTCTACTACTATTTCATATAATATATAGGCATCTTGAAGTCCCATATGATAAGGTCTTACTGATGAATGGTTATTAACCATTATAGCAAAAGGTCTAGAAGTTGAATTGATATCAACAATTGTAACTTCTTCTTGTACTTCTTCAATCTTTGGAGGGTCTAATTTAATTTCTTCCTTTGGATTTAAATATAGTGCTCCAACAATTACTGCTACTAGAGCAACAAGTATAATACTAATACTAATTATTATCTTTTTTTGCTTCATTTTTGCTTTTTTCATATATACTTCCTTACTTCTCTTTCAATATCCCTTTTCTTTATAGTTTCTTTTTTATCATAAGTTTTTTTACCTTTACCAATTCCAACTAAGACTTTGGCATATTTTTTCTTCATGTATACTTTAAGAGGAACTAAACTAGTTCCTTCTTTTTCGTATTCAGCTTTAATCTTTAATATTTCTTTTTTATGCAATAACAATTTTCTTTCTCTAGTTTCATCATGATTGAAGATGTTTCCTTCTTCGTATTTTGCTATATACATATTAGTTATATACGCTTCATTTTTTTTAATTCTTATAAAAGAATCTTTAATGTCGGCTTGCCCTTTTTTCAAAGATTTAATTTCTGTTCCCGTTAGAACAATTCCTGCTTCAATATGATCTAATATTTCATAATTAAAGTGAGCTTTCTTGTTTCTCAGTTCCATTTTTGTTTTCCTCCACAATTTCAAAATCAATTGTGCCGTGATCTTTGCTAGCCCCTACCACTTTTACTCTAAGTTCATCTCCTAAACGATATCTCTTACCATTGCCTTTTGATACTAAAGATAAGATTTCAGGATTATATTCATAATATCCATTTAAAGTTGATATATGTACTAAACCTTCAATAAGATTTTCTAATTTAACAAACATACCAAAGTTGGTAACGCTTGTTATCATACCAACATATTCTTCTCCAATATAGTCCATCATGTATTCAGCCATTTTCATATCGTCTACATCACGCTCTGCTTCTACAGCATTTACTTCTTTTTCACTTGCGTGTTCTGCTAACGGAATTAAGTATTCACTATTAAAATTTATTGTTTGCATACTTAAATCATTTTTAAATAAATATGTTCTTAATAATCTATGCACTGTTAAATCAGGAAATCTTCTAATAGGAGACGTGAAATGTGTATACATTTTAGATCCTAAACCAAAGTGTCCAATATTATTAGTGCTATATATAGCTTTTTTCATACTTCTTAAAAGCATATCGCTTAGTATTTCATATTCTTTTTTATCTTTTAATTCAGTTAATATAGATTGCATTGATGCAGATGTCAATCCAATTGTTTTAGTTTGTAGTGTATAACCCAAAGCTTTAACAAAGTTAGTAAAATCATCTACTTTTTCTGAATTAGGTACATCATGTACTCTGTAAATAAATGGTAGATCCATATTACAAATATGTGTTGCTACAGTTTCGTTAGCAACAATCATGAAATCTTCAATTAATCTTTCAGCATCAAATCTTAATCTTCTTTTAACGTCTATTGCTTTTCCATTTTCATCTTGAATTATTTTAGCTTCATCTAAATCAAACTCTATATAACCTCTTGCAACTTTATCTTGTCTTAATAACTTAGCAAGTTCATTCATTTTTAAAATATATGGTCTATATTCTTCATATCCTTCTGGAGTTTCATCATCCATTAGAATTTTATTAACATTTTTATATGTCATTTGTTTTCTTGATTTAATTACAGATTCCATTATGTCATAATTTATTACTTTACCTCTTTTATCTATTTCCATAAAACAACTAAGAGTTAATCTTACAACTTCTGGATTAAGAGAACATATTCCGTTAGATAATTGATGAGGAATCATTGGTATAACTGTATCCGCTAAGTATGATGAAGTTCCTCTCGTGTAAGCAGTTTCATATAATTTTGTACCTACTTTAACATAGTTAGTTACATCTGCTATATGTACTCCTAATAAATAATTACCATTAATTTCTTCTAAACTAATAGCATCATCTATATCCTTTGTATCATCTCCATCAATAGTAAAAATCATTTTTTTAGTTAAATCTTTTCTATTTTTATATTCTTCTGGAGTAACCTCTGTAGGAATATCCTCTAATTCTTTTATAACTTCTTCATTAAATTCAATTTCAATTCCATGCTTACATGCAATTGATATAATATCAACACCCGGATCATTTTTATGACCTAAAACTTTTACTACTTCACCAATGTAATGAATATTATCAGTTTTCTTTAAAATACCAACTAATACTTTTTCACCTTCAACACATCTTTCTGAACTTTCTTTAGTAAGTGTTATATCAATACTTAATTTTTTGTTATCAGGAACAAACACTAGTTTATCATTTTTAAATGTTATTTCTCCAACTATGTTATCTAAATTTCTATTTAAAATTTTAATAACTTTAGCTTCTTTTTTTCCATGGTATGTATAAACATCAACTAAAACTAAATCATTTTCTATAGCTCCGTTTAAGTTTTCTTTATAAATGTATATATCTTGCTCTGCTCCATAATCTAAAAAACCATTTCCTGCTCTATTAACTCTTACTTTTCCTCTTTTTAAAGAACTACAAAATTTAAGTAATAAATACTCATTATTTTTTGTTTCATGTAATTCTCCTTCGTCAACTAAAGTTCTAACCTCTTGACTAAGTTCACTATATTCTTCTGCTGTCTTTAAACCTAGTAAATCATTAATTTCCATTAATGATTTAGCTTTATTAATATTTTCCATTGCATTTAGTATGTTATTTTTCATATTTATCTCCTATTCATTACTTTCTATATATGTACAACTTTTTTCGCCATCATTCCAATTAATTGTTAATTTTCCTTTTAATGAATTTGCTTCATCTTTTGGATTTTTTAAATCATTAGATATTAAATTTTCTTCTATTAAATTTTCAATGTTAACAGTTGTTAATACACAATTATTTTTATCATCACAACTATCCCTTAAGTTATGAATTTCTGCATATGAACACAAGGCATTTTCCACTGTATCAACATATTTAGAATAACTAAGATCTTCGGTGTTATTAAAAAAACCTGATCCTGATATTAATACGATACCGGCTATTATACCTATTATAGCTATTACCGCCAATAATTCCATTAGTGTAAAACCTTTATTATTCATTACCATCACATAAACATTATAACACACTTTTATACATAATTATTATTTATTTTTATTATTGTTTATGATATTATAAAAAAGCAAAGGAGTGCTTTTATGACAAATAAAGAATATGCAAACTTATTAATAAATGATAACATTAACGATTGGGAATATTATGAAGATTTTTATAAAGAAAGAAATTTAGGTAGCGATGCTATTGTATCAAGGTTCGCGCCTAGCCCTACAGGTTTTATACACATGGGAAGTTTACTTGCAGGTTTAACGGCTGTTTGGTATGCAAACCAAACTAATGGTAAGGCTTTTTTAAGAATTGAAGATACAGATCAAAAAAGATTAGTAGAAAATGGTATTGAAGGTATAATTAATGACTTTGAAGAACTTAATGTTAAATTTGATGAAGACCCAAGAAAAAATGGTAATTATGGACCATATGTTCAAAGCGAAAGAAAAGATATTTATAAAGCATTTGCAAAAAAATTAATTGAGTTAGATAGAGCTTATCCATGTTTCTGTTCACAAGATGATATAAATAGTATTAGAAATTCTCAAGAAGAGAAAAAGCAAAGACTTGGATACTATGGTAAATATGCTAAATGTAGATCTTTATCTAAAGAAGAAGTAATAAAAAATATTAATGAAGGTAAATCATTTATTTTAAGATTAAAATCGCCAGGTTCATTTTATAATAAAGTTGAACTTAATGATTTAATCAGAGGAAAAATAGAATTACCCGAAAATGATATTGATGAAGTTATAATTAAATCTGATGGATTGCCTACTTATCATTTTGCGCATGTTGTTGATGATCACATTATGAGAGTTACTCATGTAATTAGAGGCGACGAATGGGTATCTAGTTATCCAAAACATGATCAATTATTTAAAGCATTAGAATTTGATTTACCTAACTTCGCTCATGTATCTCCTATTAATATTAAAGATGGAGAAACTGTTAGAAAAATATCTAAAAGAAAAGATGCTTGGGCAGCAATTAGTTTTTACAACGAAAAAGGAATACCTCATGAAGTTATCAAATTGTATCTAGCTACTTTAACTAATTCAAATTTTGAAGAATGGTATAATAACAATATTGATAAAACAATTAAAGATTTTACTTTTGCATTTGATAAAATGCCTATAACTGGTCCTTTATTCGATTTAGAAAAGTTAATAAATATATCAAAAACATATTTTAGTAGATTAACTGCTGAAGAAGTTTATGAAGGGTTATTAAATTATACAAGTAAATACGATAGAGAATTTAACGATCTAATAACAAAAGATAAAAATTATGTTATTAACATGTTAAATATTGAAAGAACTATTGCTAAACCTAGAAAAGATATATCAGCATATGAAGATATAAAAAATATATATTGGTTTATGTTTGATGAACTATTTAGTGAGAATAAAGATGATTATGAAGAAGTTAATAATATTAATCAAAAAGAATTAATTGATTATCTTGAAAATGTATATAATGAAAATGATTCGCAAGAAGATTGGTTTAATAATTTAGCTAACTATGCTGAATCTATAGGATTTACTAAAGACAGAAAAGCATTTAAAGAAAATCCTGAAAACTATAAGGGAATGATTGCTGATTTTTGTAAATATTTAAGAATAATGATTACTAAAAAGAATTTAAGTCCTAATTTATATGACATACTAAAATTATTAGGAAAAGAAAAATTAATATCTAAAGTTAATATATTTTATAACAAATAAAAACTTATACTAAACAGTATAAGTTTTTCCTTGCATTAAACACTTTGGTTTAAAAACATTATAAGTGAAATTATAAAGAATGCTATTCCTAATAGAAACGTAAATCTAGTAATGAATAATTCAAATCCTCTTTCTTTCATATTTTGAAATAAAGATTCATTTCCACCCATTATAGCTTGTCCAGTTTCACTTGCTTTACTTCCTTGAAATAAAACAAGCGCTATTAATAATATTGAAATAATAAGTAATGCTGTAGCCATTATTTTTCACCTTCTTCTTTTTTTATTTTCTTCTTAACTGTTTTTGTATCTTTAGCAGTTTCCGTTTTAACAACTTCTTCGTTTTTAAATTCTGGAATTTTACCAGTTTCAACGATTTCTTCTATTTGTTCTTTAGTTAATGTTTCATATTTCATTAAAGCATCGCTTAATAAGAATATTAATTTTTCATTTTGTTTAATTATTTTTTTAGATTTTTCATAACAATCTTCAATTATTTTTCTTGTTTCTCTATCTATTTCT
>CAYJJQ010000023.1:0-8975 GCA_964370545.1 uncultured Muribaculaceae bacterium
CATTAATAAATTGATTTTTTCGAATATCACTATACATTCTTTCTTTAGGTAAAAATGATGGGTATTGTAAGTGATATTGATACATTTGATTAATGAAATAACCATAATTTAAATAATTATTTTTATTCATAAGCATACCTCCTATATTTAGGATACTAAAATTTTGGGAGCAAGTCAAATTAAAACTAACTATTTCTAGTTAGCTTGTGATTATATACTATAGTCTCTTTTATTATAAAGGTTCATTCCTAATATTAATAATAATATACATATTAAAATATAGCTTATTAAAGTTGTTATTGTATTACTATTTAACACTAAAGAACTTTCCTGAGTTAATATACTAAAAGGAGAAATATACTTAAGAATTTTACCTTTATCGCCTAATAATTCACTTAAATAGCCTAGTAAATATGTAAATATAACAATACTACTTACTGTAAATGGTGAACCTAATTTAAATTTGATTGCCGCTAATGATATTGCCATCATACTAAATATATATGGTATTATGCTCATAATAAAAAATGATTTAATCGTATCCATTATTATAAATGTTTCGCCTCCATTTATAAAACCACATGTGAGAGTAATTATTAAAGCTCCCATAATAATAATAAAAATAGCACAAAATGCAGTTAATAGTTTAGATAAAAATATTTCTGTTCTACTTACTGGCATTGAATTTAAATATTCAATTGACTTTGTTTTTTCTTCTTTATATATTAATCCTGCAGAAAATGTAACTGAAAAAATTGATATCGCAACTAACATTAAAGTATATATCATACCAAAATATGTATTGTAATTTGACATATCGCTAAGTTCATTCATACCAAAGAATTGTAACATTTCATCTGGCATCATTGCTATCTCCACAGCAGCTATATCTTGTACATAAGGAAATAAAATCATATACATACCAATAATTAATATTGTAGCTACTTAAATATATTAATTATATTTTTCATTTTACTCACCATCCTTATAAAATTCTAAAAATTCATCTGTAACATTTTTATTTTTTATTTCTAGTGAAATTAAATTCAATTTAGATAGTTTTTTTATTTCTTTATTTATATCATTATTAACTTCATATGTTTTTTTATTACCATCAACAGTTTCATAACTAATTATTTGTTTTTGTTTAAGTTTTACTTTAGACATATCCAAATAGTGAGTTTATCACAGTACTCCTCAACTTCAATTAAATTATGACTAGATAAAAAGATTGTTTTTCCTTTTTCTTTTTCTAGTTTTATAAGATCAAAGAATTTTTTTTGCATTAATGGATCTAATCCATTAGTTGGTTCATCTAAGATCAATATTTCATAATCTTTTAATAAACCTTGTATTAAAGATAATTTCTTTTTATTTCCTAAACTTAATTCAGTAATTTTCTTATTAGTATCAAGTTCAAAATAATCAACTAATCTATCAACATCTTTTTTTGTACTGCTTGTAAATTTAATGGTAAAATTGAGTAAATCTATACATTTGATATCATCATAAAATACAGCCTCACTTGGTATATAGCTAATTATTTTTTTAATAATTTTATCATCTTTTTGACTATCATAATTATTAATTATAATCTTACCTTCTGTAGGTTTAATGTAGTTCATGATTGCTCTTATAGTTGTGCTTTTTCCTGCACCATTTTTTCCTACAAATCCAACTATTGTACCTTTTGTTATTTCTAAATTAAAATTACTAACTGCAGTAAATTCCCCATACTTTTTTACAAAATTATTTATTTTAATTATATTCATAATAATCCTTTCAGTTATTTGTTTTTAATTGGTCTATTTCCTTTTTAATATACAAATACTTTCAACATGATGAGTAAAACTAAATATATCTATAGCATAGATTATTTTAACTTCATAGTTTTTTTTAAGTACTTTTAAATCTCTTATTAAACTTGATTGTGAACATGACATATATATTATTTTTTCAGGCTTTTCATTAGATACATAATCAAGAACTAATGAACTTAATCCACTTCTTGGAGGATCTACTATTAATGTATTTATTTTTTCTTTAATAGGAAGTTTCTTATTTAAATCACTATGTATAAATTCTGTATTTTCTATATTATTTAATAATGCATTATTTCTAGCGCTTATGACAGAGTGTTTTGCTATTTCTACTCCATAGACTTTTTTAGCTTTCTTACTAGCATTAAGCCCTAATAAACCTACACCACAGTATAAATCTAGTACTACATCATCTGGAGTTATAAATGTATTCATTATTCTAAAAATATCAGGTATTAAATTTGAATTAACTTGAAAAAATGAATTATAAGTTATTTCAAAATCAAGACCACTAATTTGTTCCATTAAATAATTAACCCCATATATGCAATTATCATTTAATATTACACCAACTACATCTTCTAAATTCATTAAATTTATATCAATTTTATCCTTAGTATTAATTGATATAAGTATATCGTTTTTATAATTACTTCTTATTACTACATCACCACTTGTAATATTAAGTTTTTTTATTTCTTCAATATATTTATTAATATTATTAGAAACAATATAACAGTAATTAATTTCTACAATGTTATTACTTTTTTCTTCATAATAACCTAATACTTTATTTTTTATTTTAAAACTAGCTTTATTTCTATAATTAACATAATTACTATTCGTTATATTTTCTATATAATTAGGAATATCATTTCTTTTTAAATTATTAGCAAAGTTATCAAACTTAAACTTAATTCCATCCTCATACTTCATATTCAAATATTGACATCCTCCACATTTATCAAAATGTGCACACGGAGTGTCTATTCTTAAAGATGATGGTTTTTCTATTGAAACTAGTTTTGCTTCGCTATACTTTTTCTTTTCTAACGTTAAATCAACTATGCAAACATCTCCAGGTAATGTTTTAGGCACAAAAACTATTTTTCCATCTATATAACCTATACCTCTACCATTATCATCTAATCTTACTATTTCTATATTCATAATTACCTCTTAAAATGATTATAACATAAAAAAAGTTTAGTTTTACTAAACTCTTTTAACTTTTTAATAATGTTAAAGAAACTTTCTTTTTTTCTAAATTAATTTTTTCTACATAGCAAGTAACTATTTGACCAACTGATAATTTTTCTGATGGATGTTTAATAAACTCTTTACATATTTTAGAAATATGCACTAAACCATCTGATTTTAATCCAATATCTATAAATGCTCCAAAATCAATTACATTTCTCACAGTTCCTTCTAACTCATCTCCTACCTTTAAATCTTCCATTTTAAGAATAGTAGATTTTAAAATAGGTTTATCAAAACTATCACGAGGATCTCTTTTAGGTTTTTTAAAGGAATCTATAATATCATTAAATGTGTAATTATCTATATCGTATTTATTAACAAATTCTACTTCTTGTATTTCTTTAGAACCTATTTTTTCTATACTTAAATTATAGTCATTTAATATTCTTGTTGCAACATCATAACTTTCAGGATGGATTGCAGTTGCATCTAATATATTAGTGCCCGCATTTATTCTCATGAATCCTACAGCTTGTTCATAAACTTTAGGAGTTAATATTTTTTTAAGTTCTGCTCTAGATAATATTTTTTCTTTTTTTTCCCTATATTCAATTAGTTTTTCAGCCATCTTACTTGTAATACCCGATACATATTTAAATAATGCTACACTGGCAGTATTTACATCAACTCCAACACTATTAACAGAGCTTAATACCACGAAATCCAAAGATTCTTTTAATAATTTATTTGCTACATCATGTTGATATAATCCTACACCTATTGATTCTGGATCGATTTTTACTAATTCTGATAATGGATCTTGAAGTCTTCTACCAATAGAAACTGCACTTCTTTGTTCTACTGAATATGTTGGAAACTCACCTATTGCCAGTTTAGAAGCAGAGTATACTGAAGCTCCTGCTTCATTAACTATTATATATTGGCAATTTAATTTAGAACTATCAATTAAATTAGCTATAAATTCTTCAGATTCTCTTGAAGCTGTACCATTTCCAATAGCAACTATATTTACATTGTATTTAGATAATAATTCTAAAATTATTTTTGCACTTCCAGCTTTATCGTTTTTTGGTTCATGTGGATAAATAACAGTTATATCTAATACCTTACCATTTTTATCAAGTACTGCAAGTTTACATCCTGTTCTATATGCGGGATCAAGTGCAAGTACCACTTTTTCTTTCATTGGTGGTTGCATTAATAAATTTCTTAAATTTTCAGAGAAATTTTCTATAGCTTTAATATCTGCTTGTTCTTTAAGTTCTGCCCTTATTTCTCTTTCAACAGATGGATATATTAATCTTTTAAATGAATCTTTAATTGCATCTTTAACTTCTTCTGCTACAAATGATTCATTATTTTTAATTATTTTATTTTCTAAGTAATCTATAATTACTTTTTTATCATAATCTAAACTAACTGATATTACTTTTTCAGTTTCGGCTCTATTAATTGCTAATATTCTATGTGGTTTAGCATTATATATTTTTTCACTAAATTCATAGTACATTTCATACGTTTTATTTTCATCTACTGCATCTTTTTTTACTTTAGTAATTAAATTACCAAATTTAAATATACTTGTTCTTATATATTTTCTATAAAATGCATTATCACTAATCCACTCAGCTATAATATATTTAGCTCCTGTGATTGCATCTTCTGTTGTTTTAACATTATCATTTAAATATTTTATTGCCAAATCATTTAAATTACCAACTGTAGGAAATGACATAATTATTTTAGCAAGAGGCTCTAATCCGTTATTAATAGCATCAGTTGCTTTTGTTTTCTTCTTTTCTTTAAATGGTCTATATATATCTTCTAATTCCACTAACTTTGTAGCCTTATCAATATTAATTATTAATTCAGGCGTTAATAATCCTTTTTCATCTATTAAACGCTTTACATCTTCTTTTTTCTTTTCCAAAGAAAGAACATATTCATATCTTAAAGATATTTCTCTAATTTGTTCTTCATCAAGACCACCGGTTGCTTCTTTTCTATATCTAGCTATAAATGGAACTGTATTTCCTTCTGCAAGCAGTTCAAGAGTTGATTTAACCCCGCCTATATTTATATTTAATTCAATACTAACTTGTTTAATTAATTCTGTATTCATATTACCAACTTTCTTAAAGTATTATACAATATTTCTAAAAATAAAAAAAGGCTTTTTAAGCCTTATTCATCACTAAACGATTCACTTAAAGTTTTTTTAGTTATCTCATTTACTATAAAATAAAATAATGCATAAAATATTATAAATGAATATTCAGTAATTGATAATGATTTAACTTCAAACAATGTTGATAAAGGAGTAGTTATTAATATTATTTGTAATATTAATAATCCGATTAATGAATAGTTCATCACTTTATTTTTTAAGAAACCTTTTCCTACTACTGTAGAATATAAATTTCTACTTGTTAAAGCAAACGTTAATTCTAAAAATATTAATGATAAGAATGCAACTGTTGTAGCATTAACGGGATCAATAAATCTATATGTAATGAAATATACAAATAAAATTATAACTGCTTTTAATACTGAAGAAAATATTATTCTAGATATAATAAAGGGTGTAAAAATAGTACCTGAATTTTTTCTTACCTTTCTACTCATTATATTTTTATCTCCTGGCTCAAAGGATAGAGCTATAGCTGGAAGTGAATCTGTTACTAAGTTGATATACAGTAAATGAATAGGCAGTAATATTTCTGCTCCAAATAATACCCCGATAAATACAATTAATATTTCTGCAATATTAGCTGTTAATAAATATAATATAGCTTTTCTTATATTTTCAAATACATTTCTTCCTTCTTCTACAGCAACTACTATAGTTGAAAAGCTATCATCTATAAGAACAATATCAGATACATTTTTTGATACTTCTGTTCCAGTAATTCCCATTCCAATACCAACATCGGCCTTTTTAATTGCAGGAGCATCATTTACGCCATCTCCTGTCATGGCCACTACTTTACCATTTTTTTGCCATGCTTTTACTATACGTAATTTGTGTGAGGGAGATACCCTAGCATACACTTTATATTTATGTACATTTTCTTCTAACTCTTTATCACTTAATTTATCTAAATCTATACCTTCAATTGCTATATCATCTTCTTGATAAATTCCAACTTCTTTAGCAATTGCGATGGCAGTATTTATACTGTCTCCCGTTATCATTATAGGAGTTATCCCTGCTTTATAACATTTTATAATAGATTCTTTAACACTATCTCTAGGTGGATCTATCATACCTACTAAACCAGTATAAATAAGACCTTTTTCTACATCTTTAATATTATATTTATCTTTTATATCTATTTTTTTATAAGCAAATGCTAGTACTCTAAGAGCATCTTTTGTTAATTCTTTTTCCAATTGTTTTATTTGATCAATATGTTTCTTAGTTAATTTAATAACTTTATTATTTATATTTATATGTGTACATTTTTCTAATAAAAAATTCATACTACCTTTTGTTAAAACTAAAGCTTCCTTTTTATCTTCACATATTACACTCATCATTTTTCTATCAGAATCAAAAGGAAATTCATATATTCTTTTATTAGAATAATCTATTTTTAAATTTTCTATATATTTATATAAGGCTATTTCTGTTGGATCTCCCAAATATTTATTATCTTCTTTTTTTACATCGTTACATAAATACATAATCATATTAAGTAATTTATTATTTGATTTACTTAAAATTTCACTATCATAACTTACTTTAACTACAGTCATTTCATTTTTTGTAATAGTTCCTGTTTTATCGCTACATATTATTTCTGTACTCCCTAAAGTTTCAACTGAAGATATATCTCTAACAACGGCTTTTTTATTAGCAAGTCTAGTCATTCCTAAACTTAGTATTACAGTAATAACTGCTGGTAAACCTTCTGGTATGGCAGCTACTGCTAGTGAGATTGCTATAATTATTAAATGTAAAATATCATCCCCATTAATAATTCCTATTACTACCATTACTGCAATAATTATAGCAATTACTATAGTAAGTACTTTACTTATATTATGAATTTTCTTTTGAAGCGGTGTATCTACGTGAGCTTCTGTAGTAAGAGCTTTAGCAATTATACCAAGCTCAGTATCCATTCCTGTTTTAACTACTATGGCTTCACACTTTCCATAAACAGCATTACTACCTGCAAAAATCATATTTGTTTGATCGTTAATAATTGTGTCTTTTTTTATTATTTTATTTTCTTTAGAAACAGATCCAGACTCTCCAGTTAGACTAGCTTCTTCAACTTTAAAAGATGCACTATAAATAACTCTAGCATCAGCTGGTATGTAATCTCCAGCTTCTAAAACTAAAATATCTCCTAGTACTATATTTTCAATGTTTATTAATTTAACTTTATTATCTCTTTTTACTTTTACATCTGTAATATCTTTTTTCTTTAGTGCATTTATTGCCTTATCTGCTTTAGCTTCTTGTACATAACCAAAAATTGCATTCAAAATAACAATGGCTAATATAATAATACTTTCAAAAAAAGATTCATTTTCTAAATATGCAGCTATAGCTGAAAATCCAGCAGCAAATATTAAAATAATAACCATTAAATTTTTAAATTGTTTTAAAAATTTAATATAGTTACTTTGCTTTTTTTCTTCTTTAAGTATATTTAAACCATTTCTTTCTAATCTTTTTCTAGCTTCTAATTCAGTTAAACCTTCTTCGCTACTAGATATATTTGTATATAACTCATCTAATTTTAATTTATAAAAATCTTCTTGCATATTTACCTATCCTATAATTATATAATATCAAATTATATATATTTAATCTACAAAAAAAGTTAGATTTAATCTAACTTTATTATTACCAATTTATTAATTTTGCTTTTATTTTTCTTTCTCTTTGAAGTTCTGAGTTTCCACAAATATTATTTACAATATTATCAAGTTCTTCATTAGATAAATTCAGTATGTTATTTTTCATTTTATACTGAATTATTTCCATTATAAGACTATCTAAAATAATACACATTTTCGGATTTCCCTGTGTTTGTGTTGAAATTGTGGAACTTGGAAAAACATTACTGATACCTAAATATATTTCAGATGAACAAGCTAATTTCATATTTCCATTTTTTATTTCTAAAGGAAAATATACAAATTCTTCGTAAATATTAATTACACCCTGATTTTTTCCGAATTCTAATTCTTTTATTTTAAAGTCATCTAAATATGGTTTGCATTCTTTGCTCATATTAATTTTTTTATTAGCTATAACTACAACATCAATTATTTCATTTTTTGCATTTCTATAATTAGCTTTAAAAAGTTCGAAATTACTATAACCAAAATGACTTAATGTTTTCATAAATGCATTTAACAAATTTTCTTCATCATCAAATAGCATTAAATTAAATATCTTTAATTGACTATTCAACTTTTCTTCTGCATTTTTGATATCTATAATATAATTTTCTGCAGTTTCACTTAATTCAATTTTTGTTTGAGTATCTATTTCTTTTTCAATTAACTTAATTTTACTTTTAAGTAATTCAATTTCTTCTTTTTTACTTTCATAGTGTTTTGCTTTAATATTTTCTTCTATCACTTGCATTTGTCTTTTTAGTGCCCTAATGTTTTTTGACAAAATTTCTAATTCTAAATATTCCATAATTTCTCCTTACTTAGTTTAAGTATATATTATATTTTATAAAAAAACAAATTATTTAATAATTTGTTCTAAAACTACTTTTATTTGATCTTTACTAAATGGTTTTGCTACGTAATCAGAAAAACCTAGTTTGATATATTTATTTTTAGCTCCACTTATTGCATCTGCTGTTAATGCTATTACCGGGGTGTTAAAGTTTACATCTTCTTTTAATCTGATATATGTTTCTTCCCCACTTATCCCAGGCATCATTATATCCATTA
>CAYJJQ010000024.1:0-8283 GCA_964370545.1 uncultured Muribaculaceae bacterium
CTTTGACTCTGACATTCCGATGGTTCGAACCCATCCGAGGCAGCCATTTAAATTTCGTCCTGTTAGCTCAGCTGGTAGAGCATTTGACTTTTAATCAAAGGGTCATGCGTTCGAATCGCATACAGGACACCATTTAAAAAATAAACTAGTAATATAATTACTAGTTTTTTTGTTGTTTAATTAGTTATATGTTATAATAATTATTGTGAGGATAAAAAAGTTATGAGTAGAGATAAAATGATTTTAAATGTAGAAGATAAACCAGATATAAAAACGCTTATTATAGGTGCATTCCAGCATGTATTTGCCATGTTTGGGTCAACTATATTAGTTCCAGCATTAGTAAATAATGCTGTAGGGATGGAAGTGTTAAGTGTTCCTACAACTTTAATTGCAGCAGGTGTTGGAACGCTTATATATATATTAATTACTAAAGGTAGATCACCTGCTTTTTTAGGCAGTTCCTTTGCTTATATAACTCCAATGATATTAGGATTTGCTAAAGCAGGAACTGGAGGTATATTTACTGGGATTATAGCTGTAGGTTTAGTATATGTTGCAGTAGCATTATTAATTAAAATATCAGGTAAAAAATGGATAGATAAAGTATTGCCTCCAGTGGTTATAGGTCCAATGATTATTATTATAGGTTTATCACTTGCTAGCACTGTTGTTAATCAAATAGGGTTATCTACAAGTGGAGCAATAGAAATTAAATCTTTAATTGTTGCTTCTATAACTTTTTTTACAACAGCAGTTATTGCAATAGCAGGTAAAGGTTTTTTAAAAGCATCACCATTTTTAGTGGGTATTACAGTAGGGTATATAGCCTCTTACTTTATGGGAATGGTAGATTTAAGTGCAATTAGTGCAGCTCCGTTCTTTGTTCTTCCTAACTTAACATTACCGATTATAGATTATCAATTTAATATGGATGCATTATTATTAATAGTTCCTTTGGCAATAGTATCTATATCTGAGCATATAGGAACTCATTATGCACTAGGTAATATGATTAATAGAAATTTACTTAAAAATCCAGGTCTTGATAAAACATTACTAGGTAATGGATTATCAATTTTGACAGCAGGTTTAATAGGAGCTCCTGTAAATACAATATATGGAGAAAATACATCAATTATTGGAATGACTAAAATAGCTTCTGTAAGAGTATTAGCTTTAGCAGCTGGAATAGTTGTATCATTAGCTTTCTTAGGAAAGGCTAGTGCCTTTTTAGAAACTATACCTATGCCAGTACTTGGAGCAATTACCTTACTACTTTATGGTTTTATCTTAATAAATGGATTTAAAGTATTGCTTGCTAATAAAGTTGATTTTAGTGAAATAAGAAATGTAGTTATAGCAGCTACAATGCTTATAATAGGACTAGGGGGAGCATCTTATGTAATTGCTTCTAAAGATATATCTATAGCTATATCAGGTATGAGTCTTGCTGCTATAATAGGAATAATTCTTAATTTAATATTACCAAAAGAAAGCGAAATATAAAAAAAGATTTCATTAAATTGAAATCTTTTTTATCTTCTATAATTAGTATCTTGAGTGTTATTAGTATCCATGTACTGTTGTAAAAGTAAACGAGTCATAATTATGTTATAAACATATGAATTAGCTAAAATTTCATTTAATGCTCTTTCTTTTAATAAGCAATCGTTAATAACTACCATTTGAGTTTCATAAGTACTTGGAACTAAAGTTTTAACTTCAGTATTAAAATCATTATTAATTAATTTTTTTAATTCTTTATATTCATTAATAGAATTTATGATTTCTTCTATAATGATATTAATAGGAGTAGTAGAAAAATTAATGCCACTTAAATTAGCATCATATAAAATAGTACCATTAAGTGAAAGTAAATGATTTCGTATAATCAATTCAATATTCATAGTATCCTCCTTTGAAGACATTTATTGTAACCCATTTACTATTATAAGTCAATTTTATGAGTTTTCTATTTCGTATTTACTTTTATGTGGTTCATCAAAAAGTAAATCAGGATAATTTTGTTGTCTTAAAGCCTCATAAATCATTATAGCAACAGTATTAGATAAATTAAGACTTCTTACATTAATACTCATAGGAAGCCTTATAGAAGTGTCTAAATGCTTTTTTAATATATCTTTAGGTATACCAGTAGATTCTTTGCCAAATATAAAATATATTTCTTCTTTAACATTACTGTAATCATAATCGCTATGAGGTTTATGGGCATATCTACTTAAAAAGTAATATGTTCCTTTATTTTTGTGCATAAAATCATCAAAGTTTTCGTAAACAGATAAATCAATTTTATCGATATAATTAACTCCACTTCTTTTTAAATATTTTTCATCTAAACTAAAACCTAAAGGTTTAATTAAATGTAATTTAGAATTAGTTGCAATACAAGTTCTCATTATGTTTCCAGTATTTTGTGGTATTTCTGGTTCAAATAATACAATATTTATCATATGTTCTCCTAACTGAAAAAAAAGCTTAATTGCTTTTTTCAAATCCATTAATTTCTAATAATTTAGTAAAGGCACTAGCTTTTAATAAACCTTCGCCATCACTTTCTAGAACAGTGGTTACTTTGCTATCTAAATAATAAATAATAATAGGGGTAGAAGTAAGGTCTGTTCCGATAATTTCTTCGAATTTTTCTTCAAAATCCTCTTCATTCATTAAATTAGTTATATCAAAGTAATAAAATTTATCTTCAAGTGCGTATTCATCTATAATAGGTTTAAGATCTTCTTCTAAGTTATATACCTCTTCATCAAGAGTATAACCTGTAAAAATAAATCTATGCTCTTGTTGTTCTATTAATATATTTTCAAGTTCTTCAAATGAAGTAATAACTCTACTAATAGTATTAGTACTAATTAAATAACTTTCTAAATATTCTTCTTGTTCTTTAACGTTAATCCATTTAAAGATATATAATGCAAGAAATATTACTAATGCAATAACAACTGCAATAATTACATAATTTTTTGTTGGAATATATTTTGATTTATTTGTTTTCATAATAATCCTTTCATATAAATTTTATCATATTTTTTAATATTTTAGTACTAACTTTCATCGTTTGACTGCAATTTTACTAAAACTTCTCTAGGTTTAGATCCATTTTGTGGTCCTACGATACCTCTTGATTCAAGTAAGTCAATCATTCTAGCAGCTCTGTTATATCCGAATCTAAATCTTCTTTGGATTAAACTAGCACTTATTTTGCCTGTTTCTATAGCAAACTCTACAACTTCATCATATTGAGGATCATCAGGTGCCTCTGAGTTAGAAGAACCACTAGTTGTATTGCTTACACCACTAGATAAATCTTCATCATATTTAACTTGCATTTGTTTTCTACAGTGATCTATTAGTTTTTTTATTTCATCATCTGATATATAACATCCTTGAATTCTCTTTGGAGTATTTTCACCCATAGGCAAGTATAACATATCTCCTTTACCAAGTAATTTTTCTGCACCGCCCATATCTAGGATAGTTCTTGAATCTATACCACTTGATACAGAGAAGGCAATTCTTGAAGGAATATTATTTTTAATAAGACCTGTGATAACATCAGTTGAAGGTCTTTGTGTAGCAACTATTAAATGAATACCTGCAGCTCTTGCCATTTGAGTAATTCTCATAATAGAATCTTCAACTTCTTTGGATGCAACAAGCATTAAATCTGCAAGCTCATCTATTATAACAACAATATAAGGCATTTTAGGATTAGGATTTTCTGGATGCTTTTTATTTTCTTTAACTATCCATTCATTATATGCTGCTATATTTTTAAATTCTTTTTCACTAAATAATTCATATCTTTTTTCCATTTCACTAACTATTTTTTGTAATGTTATACTAGCTTTTTTAGGATCTGATACAACAGGACATAGTAAATGAGGAATTCCATTATAGTTTGTAAGTTCAACTTTCTTAGGGTCTACTAATACTAGTTTAACATCAGTTGGTTTATATCTCATTAGTATAGAAGATATCATAGTATTTATACATACTGATTTACCTGATCCAGTAGAACCCGCAACAAGCAAGTGGGGCATCTTTGAAATATCTTCAGTAATGCTTCTTCCCATTAAATCTTTACCTAAAGCAACAAATATTTTATTTTCAGGATTAACATTAGCAGTAGCTTCTAAAACATCTCTAAATCCAACCATAGATATAGAACCATTTGGTATTTCAACACCAATAGTACTTTTTCCTGGTATAGGAGCTTCTATTCTTACGTCTTTAGCAGCCATTGCAAGCGCAATTTCTTTATGTATACTTGATACTTTATTTACTTTAGTACCGTGAGGGACAGTTATTTCATATTGTGTAACTGCAGGTCCTACATGTATTTCTACAACTTTAGCTTCAATTCCAAAGTCTCTAATAACTCTTTCTAAAACTTCTTTGTTAGCCCTAGTATTATCAGTATTAACTGGTTTAGTAGGAGCTTTAACTGGATTAAGTAGTGCAAAGGTAGGTAACTTATATTCACCGCTATTAGAACTACTTGTATCTTCTTTTATTTCTATTTCCTCTATAGCAGGAGTAACAGGAATATTTTTTATTTGATCAATACTTGTAATAATAATTTTATCATCTTTTTCTTCAGGCATAACTTTAGTTTCTTCCATTACATCTAAATCACCATTATCATCTAGTTTAATTTCTTTCTTAGGTTTAGCTTCATGCTTAAACATTTTCTTAAACACATTACCAATCTTACTAAATAAGTTTCCTAAATTAACATCAAAGGCTAAAATAATTCCAAATAAAGATAGTATTACTAGTATAATTTTAGCCCCGGTAACGCCCGCAATTAAATTAAATAAAGAAACACCTGCAGCTCCAATAAAACCTCCGCCAATAATCAGTGTAGAAGTTCCGCTAGAAGTAAGTGCATTAGCCGATGTAATTGTATCCATTCTTTTAATATATTCATCATAAGTAACTCTAAAAATATTAGATGCATCTTGCTCAATATTAAGTATTTCTAAATGAGCATAAGATAAAAGGACAATCACTAATATATAAAATCCTATTAATCTAACGTTAAAAAATGTTGGCATTTTTCTTTTGAATAACATATACATACCAATAAATATTAATGCTATTAATATTATGAACCAGTAAGTACCTGCTAAAAACAATGCAAACTTTTTAATAAAAGTTCCTACAAAGCCAAAACCAAACCCTATAATACCAATTAATATTAATACAAGTCCAGTAAGTTCTATACTATATCCAAAATTAGATTTATTTTCTTTTTTCTTTTTTCTTTTTGCCATTTATCTTCACCATAAATATTATATCTCATATTATGATATTTTCCAAGTAAATTTACATTTTCTAGGTTAAGTAATTAGTCTTTTCTTACAAATAACATAATTTAAATTAGGAGGTTAAAATTATGTTGTTTGATAATGATTTAACAGTAGTATCAGTACTTAATTATAATGGTGAAGAAAAAACTAAGATGAAATTATTGCCCTCAGAAGAAGCTTTTACTATGGGAAGTAGTTTTGAAAATGAATATAGTCAGTATAAAAACTATAAACCATTTATGCCTAAAACTACATCACTTAAAAATTCTTTGTTATATAAAATAATGGAGTTAGAATTTTATATAAATGATCTTAATTTATATTTAGATCTTCATCCGGAAGATAAGGTAGTATTTGATAAATTTAAAGAAAAAGTAAAAGAACTTACTTATTTAGAAAAAGAATATACAAGTAAGTATGGGCCTATTGTGCTAAATGAAAATACATCAGAAGAAAATAAATGGATAAAAGATTATCCTTGGGAAAAGGAGGATTCTGTATATGTATAAATATGTAAAAACATTACCATTTCCTGTAAATGTAAAGAAAAAAGATTTAAAAATGGCTAAATACTTAATTACTCAGTTAGGTGGAGCAAATGGAGAGTTGGGTGCATCTATAAGATATTTTTCTCAAAAATATACTATGCCAGATGATAAAGGGAAAGCACTTCTTAATGATATAGCAACAGAAGAGTTAGGACATGTGGAAATGATTAGTACTATGGTATATCAATTATTAAAAGATGCAACTTTAGAAGAGTTAAAAAAAGAAAATTTAGATGGGTACTTTACAGAACATAAAAAAGGAATTTATCCAGTAGATACATCTGGAGTTCCTTTTACAGCAGCGGCTTTTGCGGTAACAGGGGACCCTATAGCAGATCTTTATGAAAATATGGCTGCAGAGCAAAAAGCAAGGGTAACTTATGAAAACTTAATAGATTTAACTGATGATGAATCTATTATAAATCCGCTTTTGTTTTTAAGACAAAGAGAAGTAGTTCATTTTAATAGATTTGAAAAGTTAGTCGAATATTATAAGAAAAAAGGATATTAATCTTTACAATATATTAATATTAGTAATTGACATATTCTTCTTAATAATTTAAAATAAATATAGAAGGATAAGATATTAGTAATGAAAAATAAACTTAATAGATTTTTATCCCAAATAAAACAAAAATTAGGTGTTTTTATGCCTAAATTTTTTGCGTTTTTAAAAAATAATAGAAATGTAGTAACGGGAACATTATTATTAATTATAATATCATCTATTGCGATTTATATAACTTATGCATTTTTTTCTGCTACTGCTTCACATAATGTTATTGATGCTACTGTAGGACATTACTTAAATCCTGATTTAGAAATATCTTACATGGTAGAAAACAGAAAAGCTAATGGCGCTGGTAATGGCAATTATATAGCATACTGGAATGCTCCTGTTGGAGATTATACCTTTAATGAAAATAAATCATTTTGTACTAACGGTGCAACATATTCAAGAAATACTAGCACTAATGAAATTAGTGTTTCTTCTACTGGTAAAGCAAAGTGTGAATTTTACTTTGAAGCTGATACTATATCGTATGACAATGATACAGAATATAGATTTTTTAAGGAAGATCCGAATAAGCTAGGAACATACGATTCTTCAAGAGAATACTCTGTTGATGGATTACTCCTTACGGGTTATAAATATTCGTCAGTTAAATCAAAATGTAATGACGGTTCAACAATAACTTTTAATGAATTGTCTAAAACAGTGAGTGTATCAACACTTTCACCTACAAGATGTGATATATACTTTGATTATGAATTAACGCCTGTTATAAAAGATGTTACAGCTATTAAAGAAGGTAGTGATATAACAGTTAGTGTTGATTTACATTCTTCATCACCTGAAGCATCAACATATTATTATAGTTTAGATGGTGCTACATATGTAAATTCATCATCATCAACGCATACATTTACAAATGCAATATCACAAGAAATTTATGTGTATGCAAGTAATGATGCTGGATCTTCATACAAAACATTTAAAGAACTTCCATATGAATTTACTGGTGATTATGATTATACAGGAGGTGTTCAAACCTTTACTGCTGTAGTAGCAGGTAATTATAAACTTGAAGTATGGGGAGCTCAAGGTGGGTTTACTGTAAATGAAGGTGTTGGTGGTAAAGGCGGATATTCATCTGGTGTTATTACACTGGCAGCTGGAGATACGCTATCTATTTATGTAGGAGGTCAAGGTCAATCACCTGCTGGCACATCCACAAATGCTTCAGGAGGTTATAATGGTGGAGGAACAGGTGGTTACTCTTCACAGTCAGCTTATAGCTCCGGATCTGGTGGAGGAGCTACTGATATTAGAATTTTAGGAACGTCTCTTTATTACCGCGTGATTGTTGCTGGTGGCGGGGGAGGAACTGGATATTATACCTCTAATGGCAAAGTCAATGGTGGCTATGGTGGTGGAACTACTGGTGAAAGTATTTATTTTAGTGGTTCATACTATGGAAACGGAGGTTCTCAAACTGCCGGCGGAAGTGGCGCAATAGCAGGATCATTTGGAGTTGGTGGAGCTGGTTCCACTTCCAGCGGTTATGCTCGTTCAGGCGGCGGCGGCGGCTGGTATGGAGGCGGCGGTTCTGTTAGAACCGGAGCAGGTGGCGGATCAGGTTATGTTTGGTCAGCTGCTACAGCTTCAAGCGCGCCAAGTGGATATGGAGTTACTGCAGCCTATTATTTAACATCTACAGAGCTTTTAGCAGGTAATGTGAGCTTCAAATCGCCAACTGGAACTGATGAAACTGGACATACAGGTAATGGATATGCTAGAATAACATATGTAGGTGAATAATATGGAAATAAATATAAGTGATTTAAATATTAAGAAGGAAATTATCATTAATGATAATTTC
>CAYJJQ010000025.1:0-6584 GCA_964370545.1 uncultured Muribaculaceae bacterium
TATCACAGATAACCATAACTTTACCTTTTCTTCTTATAACTTTACATTTTTTACATATTTTCTTAACTGATGGTCTAACTTTCATATTTTACCTCCATTATCTTTTATTCCATGTTATTATCCCACGTTTTATATCGTAAGGGGTAAGTTCTACAGTTACTGTATCCCCTAGTAAAATACGAATATTATTCATACGCATTTTACCAGAAACGTGGGCAGTTACTTCATGACCATTTGGTAATAATACTTTGATTTCACCATTTTTTAGATCAACAACTTTTCCTTCTACTTCTATTTTATTACTTTTAGAAGCACCATTTTTTTCTTGCTTTGTTATATTAATCACTCTCCCGTCAATATTTCATAACCATTTTTAGTAACAAGTACTGTGTGTTCAAAATGAGCAGATGGTTTTTGGTCTATTGTTTTAATAGTCCAATTATCTTCTGCCATATATATATTTCTTTTACCACTATTAAGCATTGGCTCTACAGCAATAACCATACCTGCTTTTAAAACATCTTTTGAATTTGTATAATAATTTGGAATGTCTGGATTTTCATGTAAGTTTTTACCTACACCATGTCCCACTAATTCTTCAATTACACTTAAATTATTAGCGTGGGCATATTTTTCAATAGCCTTGCCTATTTCATTTACTTTTATACCGTCTTTAATTACTTTTAAACCTTCATATAAGCTTTTTTCAGTATTTTCTACCAGAAGTCTGGTTTTATCACTTACAGTGCCTACAATGTGTGTATTAGCACTATCAGAATGATATCCTTTATAACAAACTCCTATATCTACTGAAATTATATCTCCGTTTTTAAGCTTTCTATTAGATGGTATACCGTGTACAACTTCATCATTTATTGAAGTGCATATACTATTAGGAAATCCATCATAGTTTAGAAAAGATGATACACAATTATTCTTTAATATATAATCATATGCAAGTTTATCTAACTCTTTTGTTGTAATTCCTACTTTAATATGCTCTTTTATTAACTTATGAGTTTCATAATTAATTTTTCCAGCGAATTTAATTAATTCAATTTCACTTGCTTCCTTAATCATTAATTAACTCCTTTATTTCATTAAATGTTACACTTGGATTTATAGATGCATTAACTTCATGATATTTATTAATTTTTTTATAATAAACTAATATAGGTTTAGTTTCTTTTAAATAAGTGTTAAATCTATTAAGAAATTTTTTCTTAGTATCATCATCTCTTTTTAAAAGAGTTCTACCACATAAATCACATTTACCTTTATGTTTTGGTTTAAGTGAATCATCATACAAGTTATATGTTGCTCCACATTTGCAAACTAAACGCCCTAAAGATCTCTTTAAAGCTTCTTTTTTGCTTACATTTAAATATATAATTATATAATCATCTATTTTTAATTTATCAAATATATTTGATAAAGCAATAGCTTGATTAACTGTTCTAGGAGAACCATCTAATATAAATGGTTTTCCTTTTAAGTTAATTAATTTTTTATTTAGCATTTCAATGACAATATCATCATCAACAAAATCGCCTTTATTTATAATATTTTTAACTTGCTGCCCTAAGTCTGAATTTTTATTTATTTCTTCTCTTAATAATTCACCTGTTGATATATGTATATAACCATATTCTTGTTCAAGCATACTACTTTGAGTACCTTTACCAGATGCTGGCGGTGCAATAAATATTATATTTTTCATTTAATTTTTTTCCTTTTTGAAGTATAACTTCTACTTACTAGGCTACTTTCAATTTGTTTGTATGTTTCAATAGCAACACCAACAACGATTAATATACCTGTACCTCCAATAGTAACACTTTCTGGTAAATCAGTAAGCATTGATACTAGAACCGGTAATCCTGCTAATATTACTAGGAATAAACTTCCCACAAATGTAAGTCTTCCCATTATATAACTAATATAATTAGAAGTATCTACACCAGGTCTTACACCTGGAATATAACCACCTCTTTTATTAAGGTTCTTACTCATTTCTTCTGGGTTCATTACCATAAATGTATAAACATATGCAAATAAGAATATGAATACTATATATAGTAAAAATCCTGTTGGAGATGTGTAAGCTATATAGTTATCAACAAAATTAATAGCAGCTGTATTACCTATTAAATTTACGATAGTTGCTGGTACTGTAGTAATGATTGATGCAAAAATTACTGGTATAACACCCGCAGCGTTAATTTTAATCGGTAAGAAATTTGAATTGTTTTGCATTGCGCTAGCAGAACGATTCGCATACTGAATCGGTATACGTCTTTCTGCAAGTTGAATCCAAATAATACCTACTATTATTAATATATATACAAGTATAAATATTACAAATAGCGTAATACCTAACCAACTTGAAAAATCTCCATTTATAAGGCTAGTATAAGCCCCACTAAAGATTGTTGGCATACTTTGAATAATACCTGCCATAATTAGCATTGATTGTCCATTTCCGATACCGTTTTTAGTAATACGGTCTCCCATCCATAAACAAAATGCTGTACCCGCAGTCATAACTAACACTATTCTAAGCATATCTATTGTGTAAAAACCTTCAAAAGTTGATACAGTTAACATATATGATTGAATAAATGCAAGTCCGATTCCTAAGTATCTTGTAATTTTATTGATTTTTTGTTTTCCAACATAACCTTGTTCTTTAAGGTCTTTGAAATATGGAATAATATCCATTTGAAGTATTTGCATAATGATTGACGCAGTAATATAAGGAGAAACTCCTAATGCGAATATAGAAAATGTTCTAAGTCCGCCACCACTCATTATGTTAAATATTTCAAGAAATTCAAGATCAGCGTAAGCTCCTGCAGCCCAAGGGATTGTTATATTTGTACCAAGTACAAATATCGCTAAATATGCAAGCGTTACATAAATTCTCTTTCTTAAGTCTTTACTAGATTTACTAAAAAGCCCAGAAAAACCTTTAAACATACTAGATCACCTCAGTTTTTCCGCCGGCATCCTCTATTTTAGTAATAGCGCTACTAGAAAATCTGTTAGCTTTAACAGTTAATTTTTTAGTTAATACACCATTTCCTAAAACTTTAATACCACTTAATTCCTTTTTAATTATTCCTCTTTCTTTTAAAATTTCTGGAGTAACAACTTCACCTTCATTGAAGAATTTATCTAAATCACTTAAATTTATACAAGCATATTTAGTTTCAAATTGTTTGTTGTTAAATCCTCTTTTAGGTAATCTTCTAAAAAGAGGTGTTTGTCCACCTTGGAACCATACTGGTATAGATGCACCACTTCTAGCTTTTTGACCTTTTTCTCCACGAGTTGATGTTTTACCCATTCCAGATCCTGGACCTCTTCCAACTCTTTTTATACTTTTATATTCTTTTGTTTTTGGTAAATTTTCAAGTTTCATATTATAATTCCTCTACTTTCTTACCACGAAGATTTGCAATGTGACTTGGAGTTCTTTGAGAAGCAAGCGCTTCTAAAGTAGCTTTAGCAACATTCACTTGAGTGTTTGAACCAAGTGATTTTGCCATAATATCTTTAACTCCTGCAAGTTCTAAAACAGCACGAGCTGCTCCACCTGCAACAATTCCTCGTCCTTCTTTAGCTGGTTTTACTAAAACAACAGCTTTTCCTACTTTTGCAGTAGCATTGTGTGGTATTGTTCTATTTTCAACAAGTGAAATTTTTACTACATTTTTATTAGCTGCTTGAATAGCTTTTTTAATAGCTTCTGGTACTTCATTTGATTTACCAGTTCCTATACCAACTATTCCTTTTCTGTTACCTACAGCAACAGTAGCAGAGAATCTAAAATGTCTACCACCTTTAGTAACTTTCGTTACACGGCCAATAGATATAACTTTTTCTTCAAGTAAATTTTTCTTAGGTTCATTATTTCTTCTATTGTTACCTTTATTATTAACTCTATTATTATCCATAAGCCCTCCTTAAAACTCTAGTCCAGCTTCTCTAGCAGCTTCTGCTAGCGCTTTAACTCTACCATGGTATTGAAATCCACCACGATCAAATACAACTTTAGTTATTTTTAATTTTTTACATTTAGCAGCAATATCTTTACCAACTGCAGATGCAGCTTCAGCATTGCTACCAACTTTAATTTTAAGTTCTAAACTTGAAGAAGAAGCTAAGGTAGTTTTAGTTTCATCATTAATTACTTGTGCATATATAGCATTATTTGATCTATATACAGCTAGTCTAGGAACTTCAGTAGTTCCAGTTAATGTTTTTCTTATTCTTTTATGACGTCTTAATCTTGCGTCATTTTTAGTATTTTTCTTAATCATTTACTATCCTCCTTATGCCGCTTTCTTACCTTCTTTACGTCTTACTTTTTCGCCTTTATAACGTATTCCTTTACCTTTATATGGTTCAGGTCTTCTTATATCACGAATGTTAGCCGCAAATTCAGTTACTTTTTGTTTATCAATTCCTTTAACAGTTATTTCAGTATTTGAAACTTGTTCAACTGAAAGTCCTGATGGAACTTCAACAACTCTTGGATTTGAATATCCAGCCGAAACTGTGATTTTTGTTCCTTGAACATTAAATCTATATCCAACACCAACTGCTTCTAAGCCTTTTTCAAAACCTTCATTAACACCAATAATCATGTTGTTAATTAATGAATTGATAGTACCTTGCATTACATTAGCTCTTTTCGAACTATTTGCTTTTTTTGTAATTACACTATTTTCTTCAACTGTTACAATAACAAGTTTATCAACATTAAGTGTAAGTTCTCCTTTTGATCCTTTAACAGTTACTACACTATTATCAACAGTAACAGTAACTCCCGCAGGAAGGGCTAATTTTCTTTCTCCGATTCTACTCATAATATCGTCTTACCAGATATAGGCAAGTACTTCGCCTCCTAACCCTTTTTCTCTAGCTTCTTTATCAGTCATAAGACCTGCTGAAGTAGAGATAATTGCAATTCCAAGTCCATTAAGAACACGAGGAATTTCATTTGATTTTGCATAAACTCTTAAACCAGATTTACTGATTCTTTTTAGTCCAACGATAACTCTTTCTTTTTTAGCACCATATTTAAGTGTTAAAGTTAAAGTATTACCAGTTGTGCTTTCTTCTAATTTATAATCTTCAATGTAACCTTCTGATTTAAGTATTTCAGCTATTGGAACAGTTACTTTAGTTCCTATAACATCAACAGTTTTATATCTCATTTGGTTAGCATTTCTGATTCTTGTAAGCATATCAGCTACTTTATCTTGTACAAACATCTACATTTTCCTCCTTCTTACCAACTTGATTTCTTTACACCAGGAATTTGACCTTCATTTGCAAGTTCTCTGAAGCAAATACGACAAATACCATATTTTCTTAATACTGAATGCGGTCTTCCACATCTCTCACATCTAGTGTAAGCTCTAGTACTAAACTTTGGTTTTCTTTTGTTCTTAACTTTTAAACTAGTTTTTGCCATTGGTCCTCCTTAATTTTTAAAAGGCATTCCGAAAGCTTTTAATAAGCCTTTTGCCTCTTCATTAGTTTTAGCAGTAGTAACGAATACAATATCCATTCCTCTTACTTTAACTACATTATCAAATTCTATTTCTGGAAATATTAATTGTTCTTTAATTCCTAAAGTGAAGTTTCCTCTACCATCAAAAGCATTACCAGATACTCCACGGAAATCTCTAATTCTTGGCATAGCCACTTTAATTAATTTTTCCATAAAATTGTACATATTTTCTCCACGTAATGTTACTTTAACACCAACGCTTTGACCTTCACGAAGTTTGAAACTTGCAATTGATTGACGAGCTTTAGTAACTACAGGCTTTTGACCTGAAATTAAAGCTAAGTCTGCAACAGCAGCAGTGATGAATTTTTCATCTTTTGCTCCGTCTCCACAACCCATGTTAATTACTATTTTTTCAAGTTTTGGCACTGCCATAACTGAACTGTAATTGAATTCTTTCTTAAGAGAAGGAACAATTTCTTCTGTATATAATTTTTTAAAATTACTCATAATTATTTCCCTTCCTTCTTAGAAGCTGTTTTCTTAACAGTTTCTTTTTTAGCAGCTGGTTTAGCAGCTACTTTTTTATCTTCTGTTTTAACCGGTTTAGCCGCAGCTTTTTTACCAGTTGCTACTTTTACATTAGATACATGAATAGGCATTTCTATTGGGAAAATACCACCTTTTTCATTATTGTTTGATGGTTTAGTATGTCTTTTAACAAGATTAACACCTTCAACAACAACTTTATTATCATTTTTAAATGTTTTAAGTACTTTACCTTCTTTACCTTTGTCTTTTCCAGCAAGTACAAATACATTATCTCCAACTTTTATCTTCATATATCCTCCTATAAAACTTCCGGAGCTAAAGAAACTATTTTATTATATTCTTTTTCTCTTAACTCTCTAGCAACAGGTCCAAATACACGGCTTCCTACTGGAGTTTTATCCTCTTTAATTAAAACACAAGCGTTATCAGCAAATTTGATGTAAGATCCATCAGTTCTTCTAACACCTTGAACAGTTCTAACGATAACAGCTTTAACAACTTTACCTTT
>CAYJJQ010000026.1:0-5756 GCA_964370545.1 uncultured Muribaculaceae bacterium
GCACCCGGCTCATAACCGGGCGGTCCACAGTTCGAGTCTGTGAAGGTCCACCACAAAAAGTTGTCAAAATAGATGCCCTACTAGAAATATCTAGTCGTGGCCCGCTATTTTGACATTTTTTATTGCAAAAAATAGTGATTTTGAGATATGCGAAAACATAGGTGTCCTTTTAGGTGTTTTAGGGCAAAACTGGGTTCGAACTCATAAAAAGATATAAAATAGAATTAAGATAATAAAAATAGAATAATGTAGTCAAAAAGGCGTTAGTTTTAAATGAAAAACTAACGCCCTTTTTGATTATAAAATAAAATTAACTAATTTATATAATTTTAAAAATGAAAAAAATTAAATAATAATTATGGGTATACTCGTTCATAATGTGAAATGCGATATTCGTCATCTCCAATTTGTTTTAAATACAAGATATGTGTTAAATAACTTTCTTCACCTGCTAAAGCTTGAGCTGTTATGCATATTTCGTTTTCCACAATACTGTAATCTATAAATGCAAGTGTAGTCCCACCGCCTAAGCCATCTATCCAATTAACCGTGTAAGTTTTAGTTTCATCGTTATAATTGTTAAAACTTTGCAATGTTTCAATGGATATATCTAAAAATTGCATAGTGAATTGTTCGATAACTTCTGCCGATATGTCTGCAGTTAAATCAATGGTTTCCTCTGAAATTTTCCAATTATGTTCACTCAAAAAATTAATATAATTTTCCTTGTATTCTAAATGTAAAGCATAGGAAAGCCAATTAATAAAATCTTCATCAGACCAACTCTGTAAATCAAAATTTTCCACAGGTGTTCCCATCGCAACATCTTTAAAAGTCTCATATAACTGTATTGCAGTAGTTTGGTCTATTTCAGATACTTTATTATTATCATCGCAACCCGTACACATTAAAAAAATTAGTATTGTTATAGCTATGGTTATAGGCTTTGCGTTTATCCTTTTCATAAAATACCTTCTTTCTAAAATAAAAACTCCAAATTAAAGCTTTTTGTAAAAATTAGTAGATTACATGGAACGATTAATTTGGAGTTTTTATTTAATTTTGATATTTGAATGTTACCATATTATATGAAAAATAGTCAACTGAAAAGAGGTGTTTTGTTGTAATGTATATGAAATTTGTCATTTGCTATATATTTGAAATCATAAAAACTGAATTATTTGTTAATAGTGCTATGCATAAGGTGCCGTTAATAAGCGATATTAATTTTATGCGTCATTAGGTACACTTTAATCGAGGTGATTAAGATGAAAAATAAAAAAGAGATTGTTTCGTACAATGAAGAGTATGGAAAAGTTATATTCAAATTTAATCAAATGATTGATAAAAAAGGATTAAATGTGAATCAGGTATCAAAAATAACGGGCATTAAGCACCAAGTAATTAAAAAATGGTATCAAGGAGAAATATCAAAAATAGATGTTGATGTTTTAGCAAAGCTGTGCTATGTTTTAGAATGCAAAATATCAGATGTGATAGAATACATCGAGGAAACTAAAATAACAAAGGAGTAAGTTAATTAATGTTAAAAATAGCTATATGTGATGATGAAATATATTCAGTAAAGCATATTCATGAATTAATTAAAAACTATTTTTTTGAAAAGAAATTTGAAATTGAAATAAAAGCATTTACAGATCCGCGCAAATTACGAGCGATAGACTTAAGAGAATTAGATATACTTTTCCTTGATGTTGAAATGGGAGATAAGAATGGTATCGATGTAGCTAAAGAAATAAGAATAAATAATAAAAATCTTAAAATCATTTATATTTCTTCATATGTTGACTATGCAATGTCCGGGTATGAGGTTGATGCTTTTAATTTTTTACTAAAGCCCCAGCTAGACAAAACATTCACAAAGTGTATGGATAAATTAATGACAGACTTTTATGTACAACAGGAGGAACTTGAGTTCACTATGGATTATGCAAAGTATAAAGTTCCGATAAAAGATATTCGATATCTAGAGAGCGATGTTAGAAAAATCAAGATTTATTTAGGAAATGATAAAGAATATAAGTATACAGCCTATGGAATACTAAATACATATGATAATCAATTATCTAAAAAAGGGTTTTTGAGAATTCAAAAAAGCTATTTAGTAAATATGAATTATATAGAAACAATATCTGGATACTATGTATATCTTAAAAATGGTGAAAAGTTAAAAACTACTATTAAGACCTATAGTAAAGTGTTAGATAAATGGACTATGTGGGTCGGTGCTATATGATAGAAATAGTAATAAGTTTGATGATACTTTTATTAGAGTTTTTAGCAATGACTTATTTGCTATCAGCATTTTTTGAATTTACTGTTAAAAAGCACACTTATATTTTACTTATAACTTTTGGAATATTGCTTATGCTATTTCTAAATGCAATTCTTTCTTATTCAGAATATCTTTTTATCAAAGGGCTAATTTCAGCAGTTATTATTAATACAACTATATGCTTAGGATTTAAAGGGCACTTACTACATAAATTAATCATTTCTTCAGTCGGCATTTCTTTAAACTATATATTTGATTATATAATAATTTTACTTACCCTTTTTGTATTAAATATAAATATAGACTACTTATATAGTAATAAAGATGTTAATTTAATATTACCTTTCTTATCAAAAATATTTGTTTTATTAATATATTACTTTGTAAAAACTTATGTAAAAAAGAAAGAAAGTCAATCTTTTTTACTAATAGAGTGCTTACAAATTATATTTTTTCCAATTGTTACTACATATGTCATTTTATATTTTTTTGATAAGCTTTTAATTGATAAAGAAACAGATGTTAGAATTTTAATTTCTAGTGTAGGTATAATTATTGCAAATTTTATACTATTAATGTTAATCGATAAAATAAATCGAAATAAACAAATAGAAAAAGAACATGCTATGCTAAAACAAAAAGCAGAGCTTGAAATGAATACGGTCAATATTATTATGGAGTCATATAAGGAACAGAGAAAACTCACACATGATTTTGATAATCATTTAAATATTATATTTCAACTCGGGTGTGAAGGCAAATATTCTGAATTAATTGAGTATTCAAAAGCGAATAGAAAAATAAGCTATAATACAATTATAGTTAATACTAATAATCCAATTATAGATACATTATTAAGTTTCAAATATAAAATTTGCATAGAGAAAAATATAGTGATGACATTTAACATAAGTGACTTGTCGACATTAGTTATAGATAATAAAGATATGGTTATAATTTTAGGTAATGCAATTGATAATGCGATTGAAGCTTGCGAAAAAATCATTAACAAAGAAAAAGAAATTCATGTAAAATTAATTAACTCGTCAACTCACCTTGTTATCGCTGTTAGAAATTCAATTGAAAGCATACATAAAGTAAGTATAGCTTCTACTAAACCTAACTCGTTGGCTCATGGATATGGAATTAAAAATATTGAACATACTTTAAATAAATATAAGTCAAAACCAGTAATTGGTATAGTAGATGATATGTTTCAAATAACAGCGATTATCAATAATATTTAAAAATTGACAATTTATATATATTTTACAGCGGAATTATTTATTTTGACATTTTTTTCATTTATACTTTGTGCAGAGGTACTTATAATGATAAAAATTGCAAACAAACTTACAAATTTATTAACAAATAACAACGATTTAACTTCAGAAGAAAAAAAATGGTACTCATACATAATAGAAAAAACCTTAGTAAAAATTATATCTCACAGTTTGATTTTTTTAATAGGTTCGATGGTTTCAAATCCTATTAATTCCATTACTTTTATATTTGCAATTTCTCAAATGAGAAAGTTTTCAAATGGTTGGCATTCGAAATCATTTTTAGTATGTTTAATATCATCTTGCTTAGTATCTGTTTTTTCGCTAAACTATGGAATTTTAATATTAGAAATCTCCATATTTTTTAAATATGGAATAATATTATTCGCTAGTGTATTAATTTTTATCTCTAAAGATTCTATAATTGAAAGAGCGTGTTATTTCAAGTGCTATTTAATGATATTTATAGTATTAATAATTGTTAGTGACATTATAGATTTGCATATTTTAAGCAACATTTTATCAATAAGTGTAATTTTTACAGCCTTTACTATATTACCCAATATTATTAAAAAGGAGACAGAAAATGAAAAAAGCAATTGAATCTATTATTAGAAAAGAAATCGACAAAAAAATTAAAATGGAACACACAAATGCAGGGTGGCCTCCATTCTGCATGGGAATAATGTATGAACCTGAGAGACCTAAAGTAATAACAGAAGAAAAAGAAGAAAAATAAATTTTCAGATGATGCGAAAGCATCATCTTTTTTTTGTATATATATTATACAACATTTCTAATATACATTTAATCAACATAATACTCAAATAAAAATAGCTATGATATTATTTGTTTAAATTTGTTTAAAATAAAAAGTTTTAGTTTACATAATTCGTATATTTATCTCTTTACTATGTAGGAGGTAAATATATGAGCGATGATATATTTACTAAAATATATCAATCACAACATAAAAATTCGGAATCAACACTCCAATTAATTCACCAATTCGAACCTTTAATCAAATCATATTCTTTCAAACTAGGCTACGAAGATGCTTACCCAGACATGGTTTTGTTTTTTATTCAGATGATAAATGAAATGGACTTAAACAAATTTAAGGTCAAAGAGGACAAGGTATTTATTCATTACTTTAAAATAGCAATTAAAAATAAATATTTAAAAAAGAAGAGTGAATTATATCAAGAATATATAAAAATAGCAGACTATATTGATGATACAGATTTAGCTCAAAAAGTTTTCATAGAAGATGAATATTCAAAATTACTATTCGATGACCTTGAAAATATTTTAAATAAAATTCACTACGAAATTATATATTTGATTTATTATCAAAAATATTCTGTAGAAGAAATTGCGCAAATGAAGAATGTATCAAGGCAATATATTAATAAAAAGAAAAATGAAGCCTTAAACATATTGGAAAAGAAATTGTTATAGACATGGTTCGAAAAATACATTTAATAATACACTATATTTAGACAAGTGATTGATCTTATTTTAGTTTCTGGAAACCAAACAACTTAATATTCAATGTACTATATGAGCTATAAAAATAAATATTTATTATCAAGTCGTCAAGTAGGGTTACTGTAAAAGTAACCTTATTTGTCGTTTTTTTATGTTATTGTTCGACAAATAAGGTTTGATTTAACTCTCTTCCCTGGAAGCTCAGAAGAAGGGAGTTTTTAATTGATAAAAATACCACCGATACGTGCGCCTCCAAATTAATTATTATTTTCAATCAACAAGAAATTAAGAATTAAAATTTGGAGGAAAGATAAATGTTTAATTATAGTACAGAATTAAATAAATTAAATGAAAAATGGGAGCAATTAAGAATAGAGTATTCAAATTTTGGAATGCCAGAAGAAAGTATAGAAGAGATGTATCAATTTGACTTGTTTTTGTTAAGAGGGGATAGAAGATTTTATAATCATTTAAGTAAAGAAAACAATGAAAATGAGGATGAAGAAATATCAAATGGACTAATTCAAAATATTGAAGACATTAATGATAGCAGAGAAATTGAGAAAAATTGTATGTGGATTGAACGAATTGAAGATAGAACCTTGTACGAAAAAATTAATGAACTGAAAGATAGTGATAAAGAGTTACTTACATTATTAGTGGTAGAAGGATATTCTAGAATAGAA
>CAYJJQ010000027.1:0-4224 GCA_964370545.1 uncultured Muribaculaceae bacterium
AATTAACGAAAGATGAATTTATTAAATCATTAAAAGAAATGACTATTCTTGAAGTAAAAGAATTAGTAGACGCTATGAAAGAAGAATTTGGAGTAGACCCATCTGCTGTTGCTGCTGCACCTGCTGCTGCTGCTGTTGAAGCTGGGCCAGTAAATAAAACTGTTGTTTTAAAAAGTGCTGGAGCTAATAAAATAGCTGTTATCAAAATTCTTAAAGAATTAACTGAAGCTGGCGCTGAAATAGAATTAGCGTAAATATTAGAATGCGACAATGCATTCTTTTTTTTGGAGGTATTATGGAAAAAAATAATTATGTAAATTTATTAGATTTTGTTAATAAATCAGTCGTTGCTTTAGAATATTTTAATATTAAATATTCAATAGAAAATGTAATAGATAAGTTAAATAATATTAAATCATATAGAAAATTATTTAAAAAAGAAGTTACTCGTGATAAATTATTAAATATTAATGTAAACTCTAATAGTAAAGAAATTGATATAGAATTTGTTTATGATAAATTAAGAGGAATTAGATTTATTAAAGCGGTAGGGAGACCTAGTGTATTTAAATTAGAATATCAAGATTTAGTTACACAAAAAGAAACTAAAGAAGAGTTTAGCTTTTTATATGATCATATTTATGATGATATACTAGATTTATTTTATCAAGCTGAAAATTTTCAAAATATATTTGGTTATACAATTACCGATAATAGAGTAGATTACAATTATCAAAATACAGCAATATTAGGGGATTCTACTGGGGAGTTTTCTGCTTTATTAAGCATAGGACATGATTTTAGATTAGAAGTTACGATTATGGAAAATAAAACTAAAACAATTGCAGCAATTAATGATAAAGAAGCATATAATTTATTACTTAATTTAGATGATTCTGAAGTATATAAAAAGTTATATGAATCATATGATGAATTAAATTTAGGATTATATAATTCCAGTGAAATAATAGTGAAGTCAAAAAAAGAAAAATAAATATAAAAATGATTGACAAAACATAACATTAAATGTTATATTAATAGTGCTATTTTTTATTGAGTTCTGCCTAGGTAGAACTTATTAAAAAGGTAAATACGATACACCAGGATATGTGTGCATGAAAGGAGATAAAAATGCCAACAATTAATCAACTAGTAAACAAAAAACGTGGCAAAAAAGTTAAAAAAAGTAAAAGTCCAGTTTTAAACAACGGATATAACACTTTAGCTAAAAAGCAAACTAATGATAAAAGTCCACAAAAAAGAGGAGTTTGTACTAGGGTTGCAACTAAAACACCTAAAAAACCAAACTCAGCGTTACGTAAATATGCTCGTGTTAGATTGTCAAATGGAAAAGAAGTAGATGCTTATATTCCAGGAGAAGGTCATAACTTACAAGAACACAGTGTTGTACTTGTTAGAGGCGGTCGTGTTAAAGACTTAATCGGGGTTAGATATCATATCGTACGTGGTACGCTTGATACTCATGGAGTTGAAAATCGTAAACAAAGCCGTAGTAAATATGGTTCAAAAAAACCAAAAGGTAATTAATAAATAGAAAGGATAAATAATTATGCGTAAAAGAAGAGCAATTAAAAGAGATGTTCTACCAGATCCTATATATAATTCAAAAATAGTTACTAAATTAGTTAACTCTATTATGTTAGATGGTAAAAAAGGAACAGCTCAAAAAATATTATATGAAGCATTTGAAACTATTAAAGAAAAAACGGGTAAAGACCCACTTGAAGTATATAATGCTGCAATGGAAAATATTAAACCAGCTCTAGAAGTAAAATCTAGAAGAGTTGGAGGATCAAACTATCAAGTTCCTCTAGAAGTTAGTGATGAAAGAAGTCAAACACTTGCACTTCGTTGGTTAACTAATTATGCTAGACTTAGAAATGGTAAAGGAATGGCTGATAACTTAGCTAATGAAATTATCGATGCTTCTAATGGTACTGGTGGTTCTGTTAAAAAACGTGAAGATACTCACAAAATGGCTGAAGCAAATAAAGCATTTGCTCACTATAGATGGTAGGAGAGAAAAATGGCAAGAGATGTTTCAATTGATAAATTAAGAAACCTTGGAATTATGGCACACATTGATGCCGGTAAAACAACTTTCACTGAAAGAATTTTATTCCATACAGGTATAACTCATAAAATTGGTGAAACTCATGACGGAGCTAGTCAAATGGATTGGATGGCTCAAGAAAAAGAAAGAGGAATCACTATTACTTCTGCTGCTACAACAGCTCACTGGAAAGATCATAGACTTAACATCATAGATACTCCAGGTCACGTTGATTTTACTGTAGAAGTACAAAGATCTTTAAGAGTTTTAGATGGAGCTATTACATTACTTGATGCAAATGCAGGTGTTGAACCTCAATCTGAAACTGTTTGGAGACAAGCAAATGAATATAAAGTTCCAAGAATGTTCTTTGTTAATAAAATGGACAAAATAGGAGCTGATTTCTTTACTTCAATGGATACTATTAAATCAAGATTAGCAGCTAATTATGTTGCTATTCAATGTCCTATTGGAGCAGAAAATGAATTTAACGGAATTATAGATTTAGTTGAAATGAAAGCTTACAGTTATACTGGAGATGAGCATGAAACAGCAACTGAAATTGAGATTCCAGCAGAACTTAAAGACAAAGCTGAAACAATGCGTATGGAACTTGTTGAAAAAGCAGTTGAATATGACGATGCATTAATGGAAAAATATTTAGAAGGTGCAGAAATAACTGTCGAAGAGCTTAAAGGAGCTATTAGAAAAGGTGTATTAGCATCTGAATTATTCCCAGTAATGTGTGGATCAGCTTTATCAAATATTGGAGTTAAGTTAGCACTAGATGCAGTACTTAATTACATGCCAGCACCAACAGATATATCATCTATTTGGTGTGTTGATAAAAATGGAAATGATGTTGAAAGAAAACCTAATGACAATGAACCATTCACTGCATTAGCTTTCAAAATTATGACTGACCCATTTGTAGGAAGACTTGCATTCTTTAGAGTATATGCTGGTAAACTATCAAGTGGTTCATATATAATTAATGCTACAAAAAATAATAAAGAAAGAATTGGAAGATTACTGCAAATGCATGCAAATAATCGTAAAGAAATTTCAGAAGTTTATTGTGGTGAAATAGCAGCTGCAGTTGGTCTTAAAGACACAACTACTGCTGATACACTTTGTGATGAAAAATCACCAGTTATAATGAAAGGTATGGAATTTCCATTACCAGTTATCGATATGGCTGTTGAACCTAAAACAAAAGGTGATGTAGATAAAATGGGAACTGCTCTTCAAAAGTTATCTGAAGAAGATCCTACATTTAAATACAAAACTGATTTTGAAACAGGTCAAACAGTTATAAGTGGTATGGGAGAACTTCACCTAGAAGTATTAATTAGAAGAATGAAAGATGAATTTAACGTTGAAGTTAACGTAGGGAAACCACAAGTTGCTTACCGTGAAACAATCACAATGGAAGCAGAATGTGAAGGGAAATATGTTAAACAATCAGGAGGACGTGGACAATTTGGACATGTTTGGGTTAAATTCGAACCTAATAAAGAAAAAGGTTATGAATTCGTTGATTCAATCGTTGGTGGTGTTGTTCCTCGTGAATATATACCAGTAACTGATAAAGGTCTTCAAGATGCTATGGCTGGCGGAATGCTTGCTGGATATCCAGTAGTTGATGTTAAAGCTACATTATTTGATGGATCTTATCATGATGTCGACTCATCAGAGATGGCATTTAAAATAGCTGCATCTATGGCACTTAAAGAAGCTGCTAAAAAATGTAAACCAGTTATTTTAGAACCAGTTATGAAAGTTGATGTAATAGTACCTGAAGAATATATGGGTAATGTTATGGGTGATTTAACTTCAAGAAGAGGTAAACCACTTGGTAACGAATCTAGAGGTAATGCTTTATCTATTAAAGCAATGGTACCACTTGCAGAAATGTTTGGGTATGCAACAAGCCTTAGATCAAATTCACAAGGTAGAGGAAACTTTACTATGGAACTAGATCATTATGAAGAAGTTCCAAAATCTATCGCCGAAGATATTATTAAGAAAAACGGCGCTAACTAAAAATAATACTTGAAATTTATTCAAGCATTAGATAAAATATAATAGTAATAAGGAGGAAATATTATATGGCAAGACAAAAATTTGACCGTTCGAAAGAACACGTT
>CAYJJQ010000028.1:0-3802 GCA_964370545.1 uncultured Muribaculaceae bacterium
ATATTTATACAAGAGTCTATAGATGATACTATTCAACATGAGAAAGATAGAGATTTATATACTTTACTACTAGATGCAAAAGAATTAAGTGTGATAGTAGAAAATATTGAAACTAGTATACTAACTTATTTGTCTTACAAAGAAGATGAATATATTAATGTAAATGAAAAATTATTTGAAGGTATACGAATGCTTCAAACTAAAGCTTACTGTACTGATGATATTGAAATATTAACTTCAATTAAACAAAAAATTAGAGAAAAATATCAATTGATTATTCGCGATGATGAATATTCAATGTATGACCATTTAAAAAGTTTATTGATAGAAGAATATATCAGACTAATTATTATAAGAAAGATATTAAAACATACTAATGATAAATTTATGAAAACAGATGAAAACGATGATATGATTGAAAATATTTTATCCATCTATAATAGAAAAGAATTTGATGTTAATAACTTAATAGATTTACTAATGAGTAGAAGTAGTGATTTATCTGGCGATATTTCATGTCTTTATAATTCAATAATAAAAATGAACGAAGTTAAAAGATCATTTATATCAATTATTATTGTGAATGGTGAATATATTGTTGATAAGTATTTACAAAATCAAATTAATCTATATATGTCTAACCAAAGAAGTGGTTGCTTATCTATGTCAATTTTTACTCAAGGAGAATTATTAAGTGAATGGTATTATAATGAACCTTTACAAGATACACATGATGTATTTAGATTGTTGTTAAAAAAATAATATACTTTAATATATGGTATTGAATTAGAATTTGTTAGTTTATAACCCGTTTATAATACGTGCCATTTATGATTTAAAGCGAAACATTTCGTATTTATATAATTAAGCTAACTAGAAGTAGTTAGTTTTTTTAATTTAATAAATTCTTTTTCTGAATTATTATTCAGGGTGATATTAACAATATTTTCTGCTATTTCATTTTTAGTGTGACACTCTAAGATATTTCCTTCATTATTTAATATCATAGCCCAGTGATTTCCTTTTGATATTTTTGATAAATCATTTGCAACAATGTAATCTGCATTATTTTTTTGTAATAGTCTATAAGCAACATTATATAATTCTTCTTTTGACACTCCATCTAATAGTTTAAAACCTATTAATTTAGTATTAGGAGATAATTCTTTTATTTTACTTATTACTTTTGGTGTTAAACCTAATTTCACTATCAAATTTTTCTCATAAGAAGATATTTTTCCTTCGTTATTTACAAGTGAATTTGGATTTTCTATGCTATCTAATATTATGTTATAAATTTCTGCTTTTGTATAAACTTTGTTGTATATTTTATTTGCAATTTCATCTGCTAATAGTTCTCCAGTTATACAGTATTCGCCTAAATAGTCTCCAACTGCGGATGAATGAACAACTGTATCTATTTCATAAGTATTTAATAAATAACTTATTGTACTGAGTAAATCATCTGCTGATTCAATTTGTATATAATTTATTTTGCTGTGAGCCGGTCTATGAGCAAGTTTTGGAGCAATATAAAATATGTTTTCAATCTCTTCTTCATATTTTAAAAAATCATTTGCTATAGATAGTCCTAGAGCTCCAGTTGACATATTTGTTATTTTCATTACAGAATCTATTCTTTCATTTGTAGGTCCTGCTGTTATTATAATATTTTTCATATTTACCTCTTTCTTATTAATATTTCTTTAGGATTACATTGATAATTATCATTTCTTAAATATGTAGTTGCTTTAGTAGATAATTCTATATAAAAATAGAATTCATCTTTTAAATTTAAAATAGATGATATGTGATTATCTGAATCGAATCCATAGTTTTGTAATTGTATCTTTTCGCTTTTATTTATGGGTCCATATATATAACTAGTGCCATTACCATAATTTAAATCATTGTAAGTTGATATTGCATTTACAATTATACTATATATAGATGAATTATGATTGTGTAACGCTCTAGATTCATCTTTAAATATATTTTGATTATTATTAGAGCATGGTACTAGGAAAGCAAATATATCATTGTCTTTAGAAATGTTATAACTTTCCATATAGTATTCCATACAGTTTAATACAATAAATTTTAAATCTTTAAAAATAAATGTGTGATCTTTTAGATATTTGTTTTCAATTATTTTATTATCATTATAATTTACATGTCTTATCATAGGTTCAACTTTTGAAGGATGCTTCTTACTAATAAAATATTTTTTTTGGTTATTATATATAATAGTAGTATTTATATTATTTATATAAGTACTTCCAAATACTATTAATTTATCTTTTGATAAACTAAATAAATAATCGTTAAAATAATTATGATATGCCATTTCAGGATAAATGACTACATCTGGATTATAGCTCATTATTAAATCAATAGATTCATTCATTTCTTTTTTATAAATATCACTATCAATAAGGTACTCTTCATGATAATTACTTTTTAAATCCAAATTTAACTGAAAACCCATTACTTTTATATAACTCATATGTCCTCCTTAGTTGTATTATATAATTTATTGTATTATAATAATAATATATATTTGTTATATTTAATATAAGGAGGGCTTATATATGAATATTAATTATGAACTATACAAAATATTTTATTATGTATGTATACATAAGACAATTTCAAAAGCAGCGGAAGAGTTATTCATTTCTCAGCCCGCTATAACGCAGTCAATAAATAATTTAGAAAGTAAACTTAATTGTAAATTATTTACTCGAACTAAAAAAGGTGTAGTTTTTACAACTGAGGGTAAATTATTGTTTGAACATGTACAAAAAGCCTTTGAAGAATTTGAAAAAGGTGAAAATGCTTTATTAAACTATAAAAATTTAGAGGTAGGTACTCTAAAAATAGGTGCGTCTACTACTGTTACACAAAATGTTCTAATGCCATATATAGAAAAATTCCACAAACGATATCCTAATATAGATATACAACTTACTAATGCTCTTAGTAGTGATTTAGTTACAAAATTAAAAAATGGAAGTTTAGATATTTTATTTATGAATTTACCAATGGAAAAAGAAAAGAATATAAAAATAATTCCGATAAAAAAAGTTCAAGATATTTTTGTTGGTAATGAACATTTTTATAACCTTACGAATGGAAAAATAAATTTAAATGATTTAAAAAAATATCCTACTGTATTTCAAAAAGGTCCTAGTAACACAAGAATGTTTTTAGACACTTATTTAAAAAATAACAATGTTAATATAAAACCTCAAAATGAAATAGTAAGTTATAATTTAGTAATGGATTTTGTTAAGTCTGGATTTGGTATTGGATATGCAACTAAAAATTTTATAAAAAATGATTTAATTAATAATAAATTATATGAAATAAAAGTAACGCCGGTTATTCCTCCTAGACAAATTGGAATTGCTTTGGTGGATAAAACTATTCCTAATTACAGTGTTAATAAGTTACTAGAAATAATTGACATTAAAATAAATTAAATAATCTCTAAGAGCATATTAACTGAATATGTTCTATTGAAAAAAATAGGAATCTAAATCGGAATTTATCATTTTTTTGATTTTTTCTATTTGTTAGTTTTCTATAATTTTTAATTGCGTTAATTTTAATTATATTTTCTAAATATATTTAATAAAACTATTATATATATTTTTATGAATTTTTGTTATATAATTAATTTAGAAATTACTTAGGGAATTAATTTCCAAATGATCTCTACGGAGGTACCATATTTTGATATTTAAACTAACTAGAAATAGTTAGTTTTTTAGTGTATACTAATTAAGTAGAAAGAAGG
>CAYJJQ010000029.1:0-2619 GCA_964370545.1 uncultured Muribaculaceae bacterium
GACTCTCTATTTTAGATATATCTATTATATTTCCTACTATTTCTAAAAGTGTTTTGGATGCACTTACTACATCTGTTGCATCTTCTTTTAAACTTTCATCTAGTTTATCACTTTCTAGCATATATTCAGACAAACCTACAATTGCATTAAGCGGAGTTCTTATTTCATGACTCATACTTGATAAAAAATCTGACTTTGCTTCATTTGCTTTTTTTGCTTCTAATACTGCTACATTTAACTGCGCCACCATTTTTGCATCTGGATTTTCGATTGTAAAATACATTACATATGATAATATAACCGCTAACACATCTTGAAGCATCAACTGAGGTATAAAATACGAAATTATCATTATTGGAATTAAAAATATAACTATATATTTTATTGTAGCTATTCTTTTGTCAATTTTTTTTCTATTAATAAGAGCAAAAATTAAAACTGAAACTAATAATATTCCAATAATTGTGTAAGCTATGTTTATTAAAGATCCGTGAGCTTGCGTCACATCGTATGATTGAGTAAAATAGATATCTAAATTTGCAGTTATACCAACAAAAAGAAATATTCCAATAATATATATAAAAACAGTTTTTTTTGTAGTCATTTTTTTTATAGAAGAAATATATATATTATATAATAATAAGGATAAACAAATAATAAATAACAATGATGCTAAACTGATATTTAATATTTTCATAACTAATAATAAGTTACTATTTATTACATCAATCGGATTAACCGCACAAATTATCATTGCAATCAAATTAATTGTTGCAAATAAAATAGTTGATAATAATATTATTTCAAAAAATCTATTTTCTGCATAACGAACTTTAGGTTTTATATAATATATAAATACTAATAGCAAACTAAACACAAAATATATTAAAGGCACATTAAATTCTAAATTCAATAGTTCCATATTATATCACCTATTATATTATATCAGTTAATTGTATAATATAATAGCAAAAAAAATAATTCCTAAAAATTATTTTTTTGTTCTAATTAATAAATTATATTCTAAATCATATTGCATTTCATCTTTCGAGCATAATGCATTAATATAATTTGATAAAATATATTTAACAGTATCTTCATTATCTAAATTTAGAGTTTCTAATTTAATCAAATTATATATTTCTAAATATTCTATATTTGTTTCAAATTTTAAAAAGCAATTTAAAATAAAGTCAATTAAATCTTTCTTATTATCAAAATGTTTAATTAATTTTAAAATGATTACATTTAATTTGTCATTTCTTCTATCAGGTATTTCAAAACCTATTTGATTTTCAACATATTTTTTAAAATTATGTTTTTCATAATATTTTATTTCACTATCCAAATGACTTCCTGTTATTATTTCAGCATTATTTGAATATATTTTTGAAATATCCGAAATATATTCTGACGGAGTGTAAATATTTGGATCTTTATACAAATTAAAATTTTCTTCCCACCCAAGTATTCCATCATCTTTTTCATATTGAGAAAAACGATAAGCAAAAAAATCATCTAAAGATGTTTTGTTAGAAAAAGATTTTCTTTTCCTGTCATCTTTTTTTATTTTGCCAGCAAAAATCATTTGAAATATTCTCTTAAAATATTTTATGTTACTTTCTTTTATTGTAGCAGAATGGGGTTTTATATAATTTTCAATTATATTATATACACATGAACTAATTTCCTCTTTTAATTTTAAATCAAATTCATTTTTTGACATTTTATATCCTTCGATCGGTTCTCCATACATTATATATGAAGTTTTAGAAAGTGGATCAAATAAATTAATTGTTGGTACAACCTTCTTGTCTTTATTACAACTAAGAATATAGGGAGAATTAAAAAATCCTTCGTGAAGTTTATTTTCAGAGTCACAGTATGCCGCTTCCATATATACTTGAATACTTGAATAATCTAATACATCATTAGCTATTTTAATACAATCTTTTCTGCTTTTTTTATCATACATATCCAATCTGATAACACCGTTTAAAACTAACGCTGGCATAAATACATTTTGTTTTATTTGATCTGTTCCTCCAAATATTATATACATATGATGTGGTGTATAACATGTAGTAGTAATAATATCGTCTGAATAAGTGTGAGTTCCGGCAAAAATATATGTATCGTTTGGATCTAAATCCAAATCATTTATAATTTTTACTTTTTTATTAAAGATAATAGCTAATTTGAACATATTTCTAATAAATGGATTAAAAAATTTTTTTGTTAAAATAGATTTTTTAGAAAATGGATCTATAGTATTATCTAAAATACCTTGTCTCAAGTTACTTATTTTCTTCATATTTTCCCCCTTGTTAATAAAAGTATTATAACATTTTGTAGCATATATGTCAATTTTCGCACAAAAAAATTCATGACATTATAATCATGAACTAAAATATAATTAAAATTTTATTTGTTCTAAAACTACTTTTATTTGATCTTTACTAAATGGTTTTGCTATATAATCAGAAAAACCTAGTTTGATATATTTATTTTTTGCTCCGCTTATTGCATCTGCTGTTAATGCTATTACTGGCACTTTAAAATTAACATCTTCTTTTAATCTGTTATATGTTTCTTCCCCACTTATTCCAGGCATCATTA
>CAYJJQ010000030.1:0-2069 GCA_964370545.1 uncultured Muribaculaceae bacterium
ATCAATTTTTAAATTATGTATTTTTACATCGTATTTCATATTCTTTTTCCTTTCTGTGGGTTTTCAATTCTAATTATAAAAAAACGACTTAACAATTATGTTAAGTCGTTAGATTTTTGCATAAATTCTAGATTCAAATTTTTAGTAACCATTTTTTATTAAAAACTTTAAAAAGTCCAATACCATTTTAGCATTTTCAAATACAGCACTTCCAATAATATCATTAAAACACTGAACTTCTGTTTCGCCTCCCATGCTACCCGGACGCAAACTATGATAAATATCATTTCTTAAATCTTCAAGTGTTTTGAAAGAATCACTGTTTATTATATTTATTATTTTGTCATTGTAAGCATCCTTAACAGAAAATTCAAATGATTTAAAGTCACTAAAATACTTTATATTTTGATATCTGTCATCAATTTCACTTAAATATTTACCTAATTTATCATAGCAAGCATATAATCTTATTGCAGATATATACATAAGATATTCTTTATCTACTTGAGATATAAACCCATTTTTTATTGGATTTAAACTATATCTATCGTAAAATTGTTTCATCTCAATATTAAACACATCTGTTATACAATGAATAATGTCATTTATTCTAAAAAACACATCAATGATATATTTATCAGGTCGTAAAATAAGTATATTAAATATATCTTGCAACTCCATATTTAAATTATTGCAAAATTCTAAAGTATATTGGATTTCTATCGGCTTAATATTTAAAATATCATCCAAAAAAATTCCCAACATTGGAATATTAGTATTGTTAAAATCATTACCACTAATCATATTTATTATTTCATACATAACATTATAATAGTGATCTATTGTTTTAATTATTGTTGATAGCTTCGGCTTTAATTCCAACTTGTTAATTTCGGTACTATCTTTGGTATAATGTTCTATTTGACTACTATTCTTTTGAATATTGTTTACTATTTTCTTATTTAAATAACTTAAATCATGAATATTATCCCCTCTAATTTCATAAGCAATCGATCCACCCGTTGCAATATCAAGCAAGTTTTTTATTTTTGAGTTTTTGAAATCACTATTTGTTTTTAAGTGTTGTTTTATTCTTATTGTTCTATTTTTAGAAAGATTACTGCTGAATCTAAAGTCATAATATATCCCCAAAAAAACATAAATTCTTTCAGTAGCTAAAAAAATATGATCAATACAATTATCAAAAAAGAAGCGCTCAGTATAAAATCCCTCTTTAACAAGATTAGATCCATAAAAGAACCGACAAACATCATTCCATGCAAGATTCAAAAAACGATGAATATCTTCAATTAAATGTACTACATACGAAAAAGAAGTTTGTTCTCTAAATATTTTTATATTATGCTTATTCATATATTTTACAGCTATGTCATCTAACAAATCATCTATATTAATTGTCTGCAAAGCCAACTTCTCAATATCATTTTTTTGTTTTATTGACATTCCATTTAATAAAGGATCTTCTGTAATTTTAGTAAATATACTATTAATTTCATCATTATCAATTTCAATGAAAAAATCATTTATTTCCTTCATAGTATAGTACCCATCAAAGTCATCTCTATATACAATTTTTTCTACTTTTAGTTTCTCAAGCCATTCAAATTCACATCGACTTTCACATCCCCATGCAAAATCATGAACAATACGTACCGTATATTCGTGACATATAGGACATTTATATTTTCTTCTATAAAAGAGACTTTGATGCGATCGCATAATTTTTCTCCACATTGCTACCTCCAATCTAACCACCATAGATTATAAAAGTGTTTCACTTTTAAATCTTGTATCAGTATTACATTAAACCTAATTACAGCTTATCATTTCATTAATTATTCCAAAACTGTTTGCACTTAAGTGTTATTGTATCATATCTCTTTAAATTTCTCCAATAATAATCACGAAAATTCTCAGTATCCATAATAAATCATAATTACACATTATTTTATTAATAATTCCATCTCTTTATAAAGCACCTTACAATTACCCCTTATAATCAAACATTTCAGTTACTTCTTTTTCAAGTCTTGGCATAACTACATCAT
>CAYJJQ010000031.1:0-1760 GCA_964370545.1 uncultured Muribaculaceae bacterium
AGTGATATCCTGTTCTTTTGCATATTTCTCTTAAAGATAACCCTTCATATTTTTCCAAATTTGTGATATACTGTATTTGTCCTACTTGTAACATCCTTTCAAATCCTCCTTCTAAATAGTCAGCAACTTTTAGATTAATCGATTTTTAAGGCTTTGCAAGGGGACATTTTTTATCCACCACTGCTACACTTTTTAATTTATATTTGCTATACTTTTATTTTATCAGAAACATGAAGAATTTTGATGAAGATAGTATTAGAGATGCTACAAAGAAAATGCTAGTAGCTTTACTAGACATCGAGTAAATATGAAGAATTTATTTTTTAATGATTATCTTCCGTTAGATGAATTATATAAACCTATTCGCTCTAAAATCGACATAATATACTTGATTTTGTCAGTGTGTAGATATGTTAATAATTTTCAATCAGCTAAAACAACCTATTCAGACGATTCCAAACTTATTATGCATGTTGATAAAATGAATAGGATTTTCATTATTAGTAGTGATAAAATTTTCTCTATTCATTTTCCATTTAGTATTGAAATCAATGAAAATGTTATAGATTTGTATTATAATGATATTTTAGTAGATAATGATATCATTTACCCTTTACTAAAATTCCTATCAATTAGCAACCTAGAAGATAGTTCGTTCGAAAACATGTTTGATATATTCATTGATGTAATGTATGACTTCGAAATTCAGAATAATGATTTTATTGATTCTTGTTGGTCTGTGCTAATTTATTTACTTTCTTTTGAAGATGCTTATCTTAGGTATGATATTGATGATGATCCGAAACGATTAGATGCAGAGAAACATCCCCTGCATCATCTTGATATTTATTATTCGAATACATCGACATTTAAAATTGGATTGGATGCTAAGTTATCCCACGATGAATTGATAGATATCTTAAACATCAAATCTAACTGCAAATTCTTGAAATAACTTTTAATATCACAGAGCATAGCAAAAGGCTAGAAACCCAGTGTTTATCAGAGTTTCTAGCCTTGATTTTTTTATTCCATTTCGGATTAGCATTTGTTTATTCACAGTTTTTCAAATGTTTTTATTGATATTTTTGCTCATATTTCTTTATTTTATCTTAGATTTTTTTCGTTTGTAAAATTATTGTACTCAAAGTGTACTCACTAATAAAAAAACAGATGTATAAAAATACACCTGCTTTAATTATCTTACTAAAAACTATATTTGCACTTGAGTTTATTTAGTGCTGAATGTTTTATTAATCCATCATTTTGTAATCTTCCGACAACAATTCCCGGGTGAATTCCTAGGTGTTCAGAAAAAGTTATGACACTTTCATGACTAAAGTATTTATTAGAGCATTGGCTCTTATATCTTAAATACTTTTCTTGTGGTATTAATATTTCAGAAGCATATTCATCGGCTTCTTTTTCTAAAGCACTTGTTTTATCGACATCAATAATAATATTCTTTTGTTTTTGAAGTATATGCTTTATTTCGTGGAAAAGTGAAAACCAAAACTTATCAGCGTCTTGTCCTCGGTTAGTAATTCCTAGAATAACCTTATCTTTGTTAACCCATTTTACAGCTGCATATACTTTAGACTTTTTTAAGCTAGGTATTACTACTAAAGCAACTCCACACTTAGCTAATGTATCTTTTAACTCTGATATGAAAGTTGTATCTTCTGATAATGTCATTTTTTTTATAAGAGGAATTGATTTAATTAATAATTTCTCATTATATTTATCTGTGTTAATATTTT